>NZ_JARAWX010000017.1:0-200653 GCF_033793585.1 Streptomyces sp. MI02-7b
ACCACGTCGACATCGAGGATGGCGCCACCAATCCAGCACCGCGAGCACCGACCAGGGGGTCCTCAGCACCCCAGCAACGTTCGTGGCCAACGCACTAGGTCACTTTGGATCCCATGCGGATCCGTTCCGAGCGAGCGATCGCTCCCGCCGATGGTCAGACCTCATGGGTCCTGGTTGATGAGCACTACGAGCTCCATCCAGAGGGATGTGCGTTCCTAGCGGGCCTTCGTGGGCTCGATCGTTCGATCAACACCGAACGTGTCTACGCCGGTCGTGTGGCGCTGTACCTGTCGTGGTGTGACGAGGGTGGGGTCGATTGGCGGCGAGCAGGGGTTCTCGACCTGGCTAGATTCCTGCGGTGGCTGGTGAACGAGCCGTTGCCCGCGAGAGGGAGAGTGCCCTCGGAGCCGCGGTTTCGGTCGAAGAAGACCGCGAACGCAGTGATGACAGCGGTTATCGAGTTCCTGCGCTTCGGTGCGAAGCATGGCTGGGTGGATCCCATCGCAGTGGCTCGGCTGTCGGAGCCGAAGTACCTGAGGTGGATGCCGGCAGGTATGGAAGCTGGCGAGGATGGCGAGTTCAGGCAGGTGCGGAGCCGGCTGATCAAGTTCGGAGTAGGGGAGGACTCGCTCGAATGGCTACGGCCTGATGAGATCGACCAGCTCATCGAGGCGGCAACGCATGACCGGGACCAGCAAGACCCTGATCCGCACCGATTCCGGCGGCGGCACCCACGAGTTCGTGGCCTGGCTCGCCGCCCGCGGCCGGTGGCTGTCGTACTCGGTCGGCATGACCATCACCGAGCAGATTCACCAGGCCGTACTCAAGGTGCCGGCCCCGGCCTGGACACCGGCCGTCGAACCAGGCGGCGAGATCCGCGACGGCGCCTGGATCGCCGAACTCACCGGGAACATCCTGACCGGCTGGCCGAAGGGGATGCGGCTGATAGTCCGCAGGGAACGACCGCACCCCGGTGCCCAGTTGCGCATCACCGACGCCGACGGCATGCGCCTGACCTGTTTTGCCACCAACACCGCCGACGCTCCGATCGCCGCCTTGGAACTGCGGCACCGCCGGCGGGCACGCGCCGAAGACCGCATCCGTGCCGCACGGGCCACCGGCCTGCGCAACCTCCCCCTCCACGACACCGCCCAGAACCAGATCTGGCTGGAGATCGTCCAGATCGCCCTGGACCTGCTCGCCTGGATGCCGATGCTCGCCCTCACCGGGCCCACCCGGCTCTGGGAACCCCGCCGACTGCGGCTCCGGCTGTTCTCCACCGCCGCACAGCTCGTCACCACCGGTCGCCGCCGCATCCTCCGCCTCGCGGCCCACTGGCCCTGGAGAGACCTGATCAACCAAGCCCTACAACGGCTCGCCGCCCTGCCGAACCCAGGCTGACCAGCAAATTCCCGCCCCTACGAACAGCACCACCGCCTCGAACCGTGGAACCCGGCGCCCACCCGCCGCGACAGCCGGGCCCACACCGTCTGCCGCAATCAAGCCCGAACACGGAAACGGCCCGCCAGAAGAACCGACGGACCGTCACGAAACATCGAGGTTAGAGCCGACCAGGGCGGACTAACTTCGATGAGGCGGCCCCGGGTGGACGACACTGCTCATCGAGGGTCGCCGACCTGCGACGACTGGATTCGTTGAGATGAACCGGCAACGACTCGGTTCGTTGAGACAGGACACTGGCCGGTCGCAACAGGGCGGGAGGTGGTCGATGCCGGGTCAATTTTCACGGCGGGATAATCGGCGGAGGGCATCGGCGCGTAGTCCCCCGTGGTTACGGATTGCGCCATCCACCGCTCACATAGCCTCACAGGCCGGGTCCCTGCCCCATCGCAGGTGCTGCGGTGACTGAGTCCCCGGGGGCGCAGGCGAGGCGGCCAGCACCCGGTTGCGGCCCACAGATGGTGGTGCTTCGCTTGTTGTGTACGCGCGCGCATCCGGGTTTGGGATGCGTGCCTGACAGTCGCCCGCTGCCACCTTCACGGCACGGCGCCCCGGGGGATTCTCTTTGCCGTGTCTGGACCTTGACGCGCGGGCCAGAGAAGAAAAGCAGATGATCACCATGGTGGAGCTCGTGCAAAATTCCCTCAAAATACATGGTGGCTCCAACGAAGGCGACCCCACGTACCACTTCAACATCACGTACACGGCATCGTTCGACTCCGCGGAGATGACTGACACCTTCACAGAGTTCTCGAGGCTTCTAGAGCAAGACGGCGGGCTCACCCTGGACGACGACAACCTCACGGTGGTGAATCCCGACTCTGGACCCACCTTCATACCGAACAACGTCCCCGGCCGCCGCCCCGACAACCGGCCCGGCCACGAGGGGATGACCTTGCTCGACAGGACCATCCCCATCAACCTCCCGAGGGAAGTAGCGGACACTGAGGGCGGAATCCACGACGCGGGCCACGAAGAGATATACGGGCAAGTCTGGCTGCGTTCCTCCGGGAATCTCGCCAGTACCGCTCCGGACGGCTCGGACAGCGGACTGGGGACGACGAACATCGGCGACTTCGACCCCTGAACCAGATCGCAGATCACGTGAGCGGCATCGGCCGAAGTACCGGCCCCGGCACAGGCGTGGACCCACTGGGACTGGTGGCGCTTCCCCCTCTCATGGCTCGGACTTCAGGCCTGCGCTCCACACGGGTCGGGCTCATCGACGGACACGTCCTGCCCACTCACCCAGGCCTCGCCGACGCACACCTGGAGTTCCTCGCCCCGCCGGACGACCCCGCCCCGCCGCCGGACGACCCCGCATCCCGTCACGCGACGTCCGTGGCCGGCATCCTGGTGGCCCGCCGCGGATCGGGCGCACCGGCCATCTGCCCCGACGCCACCCTGGTGGTGCGCCCCATCTTCCCTTCCGCGTCGCCGCACCACGGTGACACCGCCCCGCCCGGGGCACTCGCCTCCGCGATCGTGGAAGCGGCCGACGCTGGCGTGCGCATCCTGAATCTGAGCCTGACGCTGACCCCACACAGCTACGACGCCGACAACACACTCCAAAGGGCGCTGGACTACGCGGCGCACCGCGGCGTGATCGTCGTGGCTGCCGCAGGCAACCATGGGGCGGTCGGCGGCTCGGTCCTCACTTGCCACCGGTCGGTCATTCCCGTCGTCGCCTACGACCTCAACGGTCACCCCTCGGGGGTTTCGAACCTCGGACCCACGATCGGCCGACGCGGCGTCGGCGCGACGGGCGCGGGAATCCTCAGCCTGGAGGCGGGAGAGGGCTTGCGCCCCTTCGGCGGCACCAGCGCCGCGGCGGCCCTGGTGACAGGGGCCATCGCCCTGCTGTGGTCGGAGTTCCCCCAGGCGGCTCCTGCCGATCTCATGTTCGCTGTCACCCGGTCCCCAGCGCGCCGCGCATCCGTGGTGCCGCCCCTGATTGACGCCTGGAGGGCATACGAGACGGTGCGCGCGGCGCGCTACGGATGACCCCGCCACGGAGAGGGAGGCACAAGCCATGCCCGACGAGCGCAGATCCCGGGACCCGGGCGCCGAAGCCAACGGGAAGCCGGCCACACCGCCCAACCCGCCGCAGCCGTCGCGCGTCCGTCTCCCGGGGTTCGTCACCGACGACGACATCGGGCTGGGTGACGTGGCCAAGCGGGTAACCGGCGCCGCCGGTATCCGGCCCTGCCGGAAGTGCGAACGGCGCGCCGCGGCGCTCAACCGCTGGCTCGTGTTCTCCGGCAGGAGCAACCGGTGGCGGTAGCGACGCGACGTTCAGTACGCCAGTACGCGCCAGAAAGGAGCACAGACCTCATGGAGGAGAACGGGCTGTCCCCGCAGGACGCAATGGAATCACCGTCCCTCGACGCGATTCCCGACCCCCCACCGGTGGCGGAGAACGAGGTCCACCACCCGTGCACGACATGCGGCCACGGCGCCGTCATGTCCGAGGCGGTGAGCCATGGCGGCGAGGTGTACCCGTCATTCGTGTACATGGTGGGCCGGATCGAACCGCGCATGCCGAGCCTGGGGGTGGAGAAGGAGTTCGCCCAGGCGACGGGCCGCGCCGAAACCGCCAACCTGACCGACCGGCAGGCACTGCTCGCCGTGCTGTCCGAACCGCAGAACCGTTACCTCGCCCGGCAGTTGTGCTACGTGGTGACGATTCAGGGGCTCGACACGTACTTGCTGCGCCCGCGCGACCCGGGAGACTTCCCGCAGCTCATCGAGGCCCTCCACGAGGCGCCTCGGTCGACGGACCTCCATGTCGTCATCGGGCTCCGAGGCCCGATGGCTCCGCCCGACTACTGCAACGGTCTGATGCTGCCGCTGGTGGCCTTCGAGCAGATCTACACCTTCAGCCCCACCACGTTCATCGAGTCCTTGCCCAGCCCGGAGAACATCGGAGAGGAGCAGTTCCGGGCGACGGCCGGGGAACTCTTCGATCGGGTGATCCAGATCGCCGACAACGCGGGTTCCTCCGATGAGCACCGCGCGGTCAACTACCTGGCGGTGCGCTATCCCAGCATCTACGCGAAGTGTGCCGAGGCCCATGCAGCCGGTGCCACGCTGACGGCCATCGAAACCCGCCCATCCCGTCTGAGCGGGGTGCGCAGGGTTCTGGACGTCATCTTCTCGTTCACCGACCGGAAGACCGACGTCACGGAGAAGTTCTTCGTCCGGGTGGACGTCGAGGAGGTGTTCCCCCACCTGATCACCAAACTGTCTCCCTACTACGATCGGTAGCACGGCCGGGAGAGTGAGGCGCGCGATGTTCGTGCCGGTGGCTACGGCGGAGAGTGCGCTGTACCAAACCACGAAGCAATACCGAGCGGGCGCGGGCGGTACCGGCATGGGGTTTGGGGTCCGGCTCGCGGACTGCGAATCCGAATGCATGGCCGAGTGTATGGGCGGCGAAGGAGGTGGGCTGCGCTACGAATGCGAGCCGATGTGCCGGCACCGGTGCAGCTCGCCGCCCCTTCCACGGTGCGAACCCTTCATGGTGGACGGGAAGGAGTACTGCTGCTACGAGGGCACCGAGCGGTGCATCGGTCCCGTGCGTCCGGACGGAGGCCGCAACGTTAGCTGCCTTCACCCCGGAATGCGCTGCTGCGAAGGCATCTCGTACTGGACGGACATAGAGGTGTGCGTCAACGGCACCGTCGAACGCTGCTGGCCCAGGCCGACCTGCCCGCCCTTCGGGTGCTGCAAGATGGACGAGGTGTGCACCGACGAGGGGTGCGTTCCGCAGGATCAGATCTGCCCCCGGTCGAACCGGCGCTGCAAGGCGCACGAGGAATGCACCCACGACGAGGGCTGCCTTCCTCGGGATCAGGTCTGCGGACCGTCGAACCGGCGCTGCAAGCCGCCTGACGAAGTGTGTACAGGACAGGGCTGCTGCGACCAGGACAAGGCCACGGCCTCCCGTTCGCGCTGCTGCACGGGAGGGAAGACCGCGTGCGGCGATGACTGCTGTGACCAATGCTGCCCGGGTGGCATCTGCTGCAACTACCCCGGGAAGTGCACGCAAAGCGTTCTCGAACGCGGCAAGCCCAGTGTATGGGGGTGCTACTAGCCTCGGGCTTTCACGAGGCGGGGCGTCCGGTGGGTGATCAGAAACGCGGAGAGTGCTCCTGACCTGCAACGATGGGACTTGTCTAGGGTCCAGGTCGCATGAAAGAAGCACTCACCGTCGGTGAAGAAGCGTATCGGGTCCTACCCGCGTGTCCGAACCGAAGGCGGTGGTCGCGCGGTGGTCTCCCAGGCCGGCGGTGTGCTGCTGGTGGAGACGATCCGCAAGACCGGCCTGGATGAGGCGATATCGACGGCGCTGGCGCCGTGGCGCAAGCCTCGGGCGGTGCACGACCCGGGCAAGGTCTTGCTGGATGTGGCGCTTGCGGTCGCGCTGGGTGGGGACTGTCTGGCAGACGTCGGGATGTTGCGGGCCGAACCGGCCGTGTTTGGGCCGGTGGCCTCCGATCCGACGGTGTCCCGGCTGATCGACACGCTGGCGTCGGGCGGGAAGCGGGCGCTGACCGCACTGCGCCAGGCCCGCGCTCACGTCCGTGAACATGTATGGACGTTGGCCGGCGACGCGGCGCCGAACCCTGCCGGGCAGGTGACCGTGGACCTGGACGGAGTGCTGGTGATCGCGCATTCCGACAAGCAGGACGCGGCGCCGACGTGGAAGAAGACCTTCGGCCACCACCCGCTGATGGGGTTCGTCGACCACGGCCCGGGCGGATCCGGCGAGCCAGTCGCCGCCCTGCTGCGGCCCGGGAACGCGGGCAGCAACACCGCCGCCGACCACATCGAAACCGCCCGGCTCGCCCTGGCCCAACTGCCGAAGAAGCATCGGCGAGGACGGCGGACGCTGATCCGCACCGACTCGGGCGGGGGCACCCACGAGTTCCTCGACTGGCTGTCCGCCCGAGGCCGGTGGCTGTCGTACTCGGTCGGCATGACCATCACCGACGCCATCCACCAAGCGGTCCTAAAGATCCCTGCATCGGCCTGGACGCCGGCCGTCGAACCGGGCGGCCAGATCCGCGAGGGCGCCTGGGTCGCCGAACTCGACGGCGACTTCCTCAAGGGATGGCCGACAGGGATGCGGCTGATCGTTCGGAAGGAACGGCCGCACCCAGGCGCCCAGTTGCGGTTCACCGACTCCGATGGGATGCGGCTGACCGCCTTTGCCACCAACACCGCCGGCACCCCGATCTCCGAACTGGAACTGCGGCACCGCCGACGGGCACGGGCCGAGGAACGCATCCGCGCGGCGCGGGCCACCGGCCTGCGTAATCTCCCTTTCCACGACGCCGCACAGAATCAGATCTGGCTGGAGATCGTCCAGATCGCCCTCGACCTGCTCGCGTGGATGCCGATGCTCGCCCTGACCGGCGACGTCCGTCGATGGGAACCCCGGCGGCTCCGGCTCCGGCTGTTCTCCACCGCCGCCCAACTCGTCACCACCGGACGACGCCGCATCCTCCGCCTCGCGGCGCATTGCCCCTGGACAGGCGTCATCACCGACGCCCTGGAACGGCTCGCAGCCCTGCCGAACCCAGGATGACCAGCAGCTTCCCGTCCCTACGAGCAGCACCACCCACCGGAAACGTGGAACCCGGCGCCCACCCGCCGCGACAGCCGGGCCATCACCATGCCCGAACCCGCCCACCACGCGAATCAGCCGCCAGCTCGCACCGCCGGCCGATCACGAAAGATCGAGGCTAGTCGCTAACCTGAGACGAGGTGCTCTTTCCGGAGGCGACGGGGTCCGTCAGGGCATCCTCAAGTGCATCAAAACTGGCGTCGCTGCCACGGAGGAAGGCGGCCACCAATCGGCGCATCCGCGCGGAACCAGCACGCTCAAGTCCCATACGAGTAACGGCAGCACTGCTGAGGTCTCGCTGATGCACTAGCCTCTCGAAAAGTAGGAGATCCATCTGCCGCGGCAAAGCGCGTGCCACGGGGGCATCGCTCTTGAGCCGCCAACAAATCTCCGCAAGCGAATCCGCGTAATCTGGCGGTTCAGGAAGAAAAGCCCCGATCGCATCTGTTCGGATCTCAGGTGACACCTTGGCGGCGGCCAGGATACCCGCCACGAACTTATCGATCGAATCCGAGAGCTTACGCATCTGGTGCATAGGAACTGTGCCTTCCGCTGAGCGCTCAGACACCAGAGCATCCCAGTCTCCACGGCTCAGCGACAAGGCGGCACCTGCGGCCGCAACGAGATGAAGCGTCAGCAGGCTTGCCGCTTCCGCCGCCAACCACCTAACTGCCAGCGCTTCCTCGTCCTGAAGTCGAGGCGTCCAAAGCTGGCCGATTCGGCGTAGCAGCTCGATAAGTTGCTTGATGGCCAAGAACGGTTCGAGGAAGAACACTTCTCCACGCAAGAACCAAAAGGCTCGCTCCAGGTCTGGCTGCCGGCGGCAGACTGCCTTAACCTGACGCTCCAGAACGAGGGCCTGAACGCCTTGAGACCCAAGATCCATAAGCGAGCCAACTGCATCCGCCTCACGCCGTTCGAAGTCCGCCACGTTCTGGGCCGATACGTCCAGACTTTGCCCCAGCGCGCGAATTCGATCGTTCACTCCAGTGGCGATCGTGAGTTCAGCCGAATCCGCCCCAACGAGTTCCCGAATGCCACGGAGCCAGATAATTCGGTCGAGAGGCTTGGGCGCTGCCTTCCCGGTGCCTGACTTCACTTCTCCGATGTACTTCGTCATACCAAGTTGCGGATTGAAGTCGAAGGCAAAAAGATCAAGGTCGGTGATCGTCAGCGGCTCTTGATAGTGGCGCTGGAGGTTTACTCCATGTCGAGAATAGAACCCCTCCCAGAACCACAGCTGTGAGACTCGTGCCTCCAACTGCTCCCCTGCAGTGGGCGCCTTGGGGGCGCTTGTCGCACTACCTGCCGAATGGGCTCTGGTGCCTGACTGCACGCTGGGCCTCCTTCCTCAACTCCAGGACTGCAGAACTCACGATCTCATGACTTGCCGCATCATCGGGCAATTGGGAACGGTCCCGCTCGGGATTGACGAAAATTCCCGGCACATGCTCAAGCTTGGGTACGTCTGTGCTTCCCTCGGGCGCATTGCCAAGGCTGGCGTTGAGCCAATCCAGGCCATCGCGCACAATGTCCTCTTTGATCAGCTTCAGGAAGGCTTTGCCGCTTCCTGTTTCCTCGACACGCACGACTCCATGCGCTTCGAGCATGTGGTAGTCCGTTGCAATGTTGGTAGCCGGCCCAACTGCACCTGTGTTGAGAAGCTTCCGAACGATGGCTACTGGGCTGTGGATCCTGCCGAAACCGAGTTGCGCCATCTCCTGCCCGAAGAGGATATGGGCCAGAAAGAGCTTTCGCAGGTGGAGAGCTTCGGTCGTAGTTGCCTGGTCGTCCTCAGTTTGGATCAGGGGCGAGAAAACGTACGTCTGGCTGAGGTTGCGTCCAGACGCGCTGGACTTGACCGTTGCCGCTTGAATCAAGCCCACTTTGCGAGCGCTGGCCACAAGCGCCGAATCGCCGCCCACGCGTTCGAGCGTCGCACCCGGCCGCTTCGTGGCCACTTCGCAGATCCCGAGGAGAGAGTCCCGCTCGTTGGGAGGCAAAGCGCGAAGGAACGAGGCAATCTGCACCTGCCCAGTCCCCCACACGTGAGGATTGAAGATCACTTGCTCGTTCAGGTCACGGGAGTAGATGCGACGGTTGATCCCAACAGCGAGTGAATAGTTGACGCCCTTCTCAGCCTCCGCTTCCGAGAGTCCCCGCCTTACGATCTGATCCAAGTGTTGGGTCATCGCGAGTGGGGCCCAAGATGCGATCTCGATGCTCTGGAGCAGGGCCAGTTCCTCGTTGGTCGGGCCAAGAACGTCCAGTACCCGAAAGGTCTGCGCGATGACGTTTCCCGTTAGGCCTACGAACTCTTCGAGGTGAGCCAGACGGCGATCGCTGTCGAGCGAGTAGTCGATCACATCGGCCTGCTTGAGCACAGGAAGAACATGGCTGATGAGGTCACGCTCAGAAACGCCTGACTGTAGCGCAAACTGACGCAGCAGTTCAGCGCTGCTGATCCTTTGGAATCCCTTGAGTCGCGAAGCCAAGTCCATTGCCTGGCCGGCGAGAAGCAAGGTTCCGATGGAAGCCCTGACCACCGCGTCCGTGATCATCGGCGCCTGCTGCTGCAGAAACAGGACAGCACGACCAAGGCGTCGCTGTGCTGGATCCGGGCTCGCGTAACCAGACTTCGCCATCGTTAGACAGCCCCCTCAACGTCAGGTGTGACGGATCATCGTAATGTATGCGAGGCGTCGCGTTTCGTAATAATTGGATGATCAACCGCACACTGTGGGGCAGCTTCTGGTCTCGTTGACGCGGTCGCTACTGGCCGTCGCCCGGCTCAGTCCAAGCTGGGTAGTTGGGCCCAACGACCCCAGAGTTGCCAGGCCCCGTCGCTCCGCTCCTGCCAACCATCCGGCTCAGGCCCGTGCTCCAGGAAGCGCTGCAAGCGAGACTCGGCCCACTCGGCGAATGCGGTACGCGCTTCGCCGACGAGCCCCGGCCGGACAACGATGTTGGCTCGGATGCCGTCCTCCACCGACTCTGCCAGCAGGCAGCCTCCGATGTCGGGCTCGTCCTCACGCCCGAAGTCGGTCTCTTCAAGGGCCACGCCAGCAGCAGCGAGGCGTTCCTCGGCGTCCATGGCGGCCATCTTAAGCGTGTACGGGAGTCACGTGCCTTATATGGCTAAAGGCGTGGAAGCCGGCCTAGCTGCGGAAAGGCTCAGAAACCCGAGATAATGATCGCGCCGAGCACTGTCACGTGATAGATCACGCGCGTGGTGCCCTCGGTGTACTCCGGCAGCAGCACGTGGCCCACGCGGGTGGACCGCTCGGCTCCGATCATCGGGTCGGTGGGCGAAAAGGGCCGCTCAAGGGGGCTTCTACGGTGCTCAGGGTGTGAGGCCCTCGATCGTCACGGGGAGGTGGCGGGGGCCGCGGAGGACGGCGTTGGCGCGGTACGGCGGCGGGTCTTCGAGCAGCCCGGAGAACGTGACCCGGCGGAACAATTCAGGCACGGCCAGATGTAGTTCTATACGGGCGAGCGGGGCGCCGAAGCAGTAGTGGATGCCGGTGTAGAAGCCGAGGTGTTCGTTGTCCTTGCGGTCGGGATCGAACCGGTCGGGGTTCTCGAAGCGGTTGGGGTCGCGGTTGGCTGCGGCCAGCATGAGCCAGACCGGGGAGCCCTTGGGGATGGTGGTGCCGGCGGCGTCGATGTCGGCGAGGGCGGTGGTCCACGGGACGAACTGGACGGGGGGCTCGTAGCGCAGCACTTCTTCGATGAGCGGGACGGCCAGGTCGGGCTCCTTCTGGAACCGCTGGAGGACGTCGGGGTGGCGCAGGAGGGTGAGGGTCGTATTGGTGATCGCGTTGACGGTGGTTTCGTGGCCGGCGACCAGGAGCAGCAGCGCGGTTGCCTCCAGGTCTGCCGGTGTCATGTCGGGGGCCAGCGCGCTGAGCATCCCGGGGCCGGGGTGGCGGCGTTTGGTCTCGATCAGTTCGGCCAGGTAGCCGCCCAGCTCCTGGCGTGCCTGCTGTCCCTTTGCCTGGCCGGCCTCGCCGGCCTGGGGATCGAGTGACGACGCCAGGGCATCGGCCCAGCCGTGGAAGCGCGATTCGTCGTCGCGCGGGACGCCGAGGACCTTGCAGATGGCGGTGACGGGAAGGGGATAGGCGAAGTCCTCGACGATGTCGACCTGGTCCTTACCTTCGAAGGCGTCGAGCAGCTCGGTGACGACTTTGGTCAGGTCTCCGCGCAGGCTGTCAAGGAACCTGGGGCTGTGCGGTGGACCGAACGGCCGGTTGATGGTGTCGCGCAGCCGGTCGTGCACCGGTGGGTCGGTGAAGATGAAGCTGGGCGGCAGGTTCGTGTCGCCTGCGGACGCCGTGCGGGCGTAGCCAGCAGGCCGGTTGCGCGTGTCGTTGCTCAGCCGAGGGTCGTTGGCCAGGCTCCGCACCTCGTAGTACGTGCTGACCACATAGGTGCCGTCGTCCTCCCGCCTGACCGGTGTCTTGCGTAGTTCCTCGTAGAGCGGGTAAGGATCGGCCCGGTTGGCGTAGTCGGTGATCTGCTCGATGATGGTGCCGGGCGTCATGGCGTCTCCTAGGGGCTCCGGGCGGCTCAGGGCCGATCAGGCACGCGACGGAGTGAACGCGACACGCCGATCGCTCGGAGAGTGACCCGTCAGCGTGACCGTGGCCCCGTGGGTGGGCAGATGGGGATCCGGGAAGGCCGGGTCGACCGGCCGCGAGGTCTCGGAGCGACAGTCGACCGCGCGATACTGCGGCGGGAAGGGTGCGCCAGCCGCGATCTGCTGCTCGTAGAACCCCAGCCACTTGGCTCCGTCGAAGGACACCGCGGCGATGACGCGGCCGCGGTAGCCGTACACCGCGACGAACCGATCCTCGGCGAGGGCCCCCTGGGCAACGACCAACTGGTCGCCCAGCGGGGGCACACCCACGGACTTGATGTTGATTCCGAACTGGGAGGACCAGAACATCGGCAGCCACAGGTGGGGCCGGCGCTCGGGCCCCGCGCAGATCATGTTGTGGGCGGCGATCTCGGCCTGCTCGACCGCGTTGCCCCAGTGTTCCAGCGACAGGAACTGGTAGTCGAACAGCGGGTGAGGGCTGCGGGCGACGTCGCCGGCGGCGTAGATGTCGTCGGTGACGATGCCGTTGACGTCGAATACCCGGCATCCGGCGTCGCAGGCGATGCCCCGGGGACCCGCGGCCACCCCCGAGCCGGCGAGCCAGTCCGTGTTTCGGACGGCGCCCAGCGAGACGACCGCCACCTCCACGTCGATCGCCGTGCCATCGGACAGATGGGCGCGCCTGAGCCGCCCCACGTCGTCGCCCTCCAGTGCGGTGATGCTGATGCCGCAGCGCAGGTCGACTCCCCTCCTGCGCTGCATGCGGTCCGCGACGGCGCCGATCACACCGCCGAGCGCGCCCACCAGCGGTGCCGGGCCGCGCTCGGCGACCGTGACCTCGATGCCGAGCTCGCGGCAGGCGGAGGCGACCTCGGAGCCCGTGAAACCAGCGCCTATCACCAGCACCCGGGACACGCCCCCGGTCAGCTTCCGGTGCAGGCGTACGGAGTCGTCGCGGGTTCGCAGCACGAACACCCCGTCCAGCTCCGCCTCTTCCGGGTGGATCCAGGGGCGCGCTCTGGTCCCGGTGGTGATCAGCAGGCGGTCGTAGGGGACGGCGTCGCCGTTCGCCAGGCGTACCTGCTTGGCGTCCCGGTCCAGGCCCTCGGCGGCGACGCCCAGACGCCATTCCGCGTCGATGTCGCGCCGCCGCGGCAGCGCGGTGTCCTCGGGCCGGGCCCGCCCCAGCAGCGCCTGCTTGGACAGCGGCGGGCGGTCGTAGGGCTCGTAAGACTCGTCACCGATCATAGTCAGCGATCCGGTGAAGCCCTGCTCGCGCAAGGTCTCCGCCGCGCGCAGACCGGCCAGCGAGGCCCCAACGACGACGATGCGGCCTTGGCGCCGCAGGACCTCGACGTCCGTGTCAGCCGACACGAGGCTCCACTCCCCTCGTCGGCTCGTCGGAGTAGTCGACAAGGATGGCCTGGACCGGGCAGGCGGCAGCAGCCTTCTCCACCCGGTCACGGTGTGCCTCGTCGAAGCGAGGGGAGAACAGCAGCGCTTCGTCCCCGTGCAAGGAGAAGACGTCTGGGGCGAGGAAGACGCACTGCGCGAATCCCTGGCACCGGTTGAGATCGACGACAAGCCTCATCTGGAACCCGCTCCGTAATCAGGCGCGCTCGCCGCAAGCTCCGCTGACCTCGCGCTCAGTCCACGATCGGTTGGCATGCCTCTCCTTCAGCATCGACTCTTTCGGAGCGGCTCGCAATCAGGGAGCGGAAGTCCGAGAAGGGGATCGGTTGCCAGCGGGAAGGCTAGGTCAGGCGGTGTTACCGCTTCGGGTAGGCCAACCCGTACGTCGGCGGTCGCCCACATGAGCGGCGACTAGCTCGCCGTCGAGGTGTTCGGCGTGCCGAATCGCCGTTCGCCGTACGGCGACGATGGCGGCATCGTCGCCGAGGGACCCGCCAGTGTGGGCGAGGAGGTCTCGTCGGACGAGTTCGATGAGTTCCTCGGGACCGTACTTGGTCCATCGGGCGAGTCGCTCTTGCAGGGGGTGGAAGGCGCCGCTGCTGTCGCGGGCCTCTACAGCGGCCGGGCTACGCCGTGGGCACGTGGTCAGGCCGAGGCCCGAACGTGCGTGTGCAGCGCGGGTGGGAGATCGGCCACGCCGCGGCGTCCTCGACGGTGCGCAGGTTGCTGGTGGCCTTGTCGGGGTCCTTGTGGCTGGTCCAGCCACATCCGGCGCCGTCGAAGACCTGCATCCACTGCACGCCGGCCTCACGGGCCCGGTTAAGGGCGCCCGCGTTGTACGCCACTGCACTCTTGGCGAGCGTCGCCGCCTCCGCCCACGCCTGCACCGGGTACCGGGCACCGTTGCGGTAGATCACGTAGGCCAGCTGGTGCTCGGCGGCGAGCCAATCGGCGAGGGCCTTCGCGGCCTGCAGCACCGTGGTATTCCCTGCGGCCAACAGCGGCACCTCGCGGCGTGCCGCCTCACGTACGGCCCGGTAGAACGCGGCCGCCATGCGCTGCTCCTCCTGGGAGCGGCGCAGGAAGTCGGCGTAGGAGTCAGCAGCCAGCGAGTGCAGGGCCTCGGTGTGGATGAGGGTCCACGTGAACCGGCCCCCCACCGCCTCGGCTGCGGCCTGGGCGCCCTGCTCGTACAGGTGGGGCAGCTGGCGGCCGACGAACGCTCTGGCCTCGGCGTCCACGCGCTGCTGGAAGTCGGTGATGGCCGCCTGGAACTCCGCTGTACGGGCGACGATGTGCGGGACCCGGCCCTGCTCGACGAGCGCGGCCAGGACGGCGGCCTGCTGGTCGGCGAGGCGCTGCCAGGCGTCCTGCAGCACCGCGGCGACCCGGCGGGCCACCAGGCCGGCGTCGCCGGGCACCAGCGGCGGAAACTCGTAGGCCACGACTACATCCGTCCCCAGCAGCCACGGTGCGCGGGCTGCAGAGGCGCGATGACCACCTCGTTGCCGCCGCCGATGTCGTCGGGAGCCTGTGCGGCCTGCACGGCGTCGATCTGCCGCTCCAGGCCGGTTAGGTTGTTGGACTGGTCGAGGGTGACGACGCCGTTGACGGTCAGCTGCAGCGGCTCGGCGAGCAGCTTGGCACGCCGCTCGGACAGTACCTCCAGGGCGACAGCCCTCGCGCTGCCCAGGCGGCCGTAGCGGGTCTGCAGGTCGCTCTGGTCGGTGGCGGGGCCGAGCTGCGCCAGGAGCCAGGCCAGGACTGCGGGGTCCACGGGCGGGTCCTTCCGGATAGCGGCACGACCCGGCACCCCGCAGCGGGTGCCGGGCCGTACCGGGCTTGGTTACTTCTCGTCGGCTGGCTTGCGCGCCCGGGTCCGGGGCTTCGCCTCGGGCTCGGGCGCGGCCTTGGCCTCGGGGGGCTCGGGCGCCGACTCGAGCTCCGGTGCGGGCGTCGGCCCCGGGTCGTCGAACGTCGGCGTGTCCGGCTGCTCCCCGATCAGTGCCGGGTCGTCGAGCGTGGGCGTCTCCGGCTGCTCCCACGCGTCCGGGTTGGTGATGGCCTCGGCCACCACCGGGTCGACGTCCTCGCCGGGCAGGAGGATCAGCAGCTCATGCGTCTCGGGGTGCTCCACGTGCACCGCCGCAGCCAGGCGCGCCATCACAGCACCTTCGCCACGATGTGACAGTCCGGCGTGAACAGCACAGGCATGGCCACGGCCGCGCCCTTGGTCCACACCTGCGGCGGGTCGTCCTGCGTGCCCTTGGTGATGATCAGACCCGGAGCGTCCTCGCGGGTGATCTCCGGGGTTGGTGCCACGGGACAGCACCAGGGACTCCGCCGTGGTGCCGTACATGGTCTGGCCCCACTTGGTGCGGTCCGGCGGCACCATCACCCACCGGTCGTCGGGCAGCGGCCGCACGTTCGCGCCGTCGACCCGCACCTGCCCCTTGTACAGCTGGATCGGAGGCAGGTTGTAGTTGCCGCGCACCACGTTGACCTGCTGCGGCGTCAGCGTCGCCGTCGGCGTGTTCGACGGGTTCACCGACCCGTAGTACGCGGCCCGGTAGGCGTTGTTCCTCCCCAGGTACGAGTTCGCCCGCCGACTGGTAAGGACCAACTCCGGGAACGGGGCGCTGATGGAGTCGAGGTAGTCCAGCCACCCCAGCTCGTCCTTGATGGGGTCCGACGTCGGGTCGGACCACGCCACCGGCGCGGTCGGCATGTTCGCCGCCGACACCTGGTAGTCGAGGTCCATCGTCAGCCCGTTCTCCCCCGACAGGGAGAACTTGCCGTCGGTGAGAACATCGCCGGCGGCCAGCTCCAGACGGGAGTTGACGGCCTCGACGTGCCGCTCGACGTCGTCGTACAGCAGCTCGATCAGGCGGTCCTGGTCGGCGCCGCGGGAGGCCTCCTGCAGCAGGATCTCCATCTCGCCGACCAGCAGCTTCTGGCCCAGGGCGGGCAGCATGCCCTGCGTGCTCGTCGTCCACGCCTGGCGGTCCGCGAACGGCACGCTGGAGTCGTAGCTGCGGTACTTCGCGGCGTTGACGTAGCGGCCCTGGTTCTTGATCCGCCACATCACGTCGCCGACCTTCACCTTCGGGAAGATCGTCTGCGTGAGCAGGAAGTCGGCCGGGGTGGGGATGGCACGGGCGAACGTCGTGAGGTCCTTGACGGTGACGCCCTTGATCAGGTCCTGGATAGTCATGAGTGTGGGCCTCCTTTCCTTACACGAAGCGGATCTGGCAGGTGGCGGACGGGGCGACCGGCGCGACAGCGACGGGGAGCTTGGCGGTCTTCACCGAGCCGTGCCACAGCATCGCGGCCCCGACCTTCGTCTGCGCGGGCGCGAACAGCACCTCGGCGAAGACGAACCCGGCCAGGGTCTGTCGGCCATCGGCGGCCCCAGTGGCGTACAGCCCGTACAGGCCACTGGCGGTGATCTTGCCGACGGGGATGCCGGACAGGAACCGGCTGTAGGGGATGTTCGTGTCGGTGCTGGCGATGTAGTGCGTGCCAGCCACGAACGTGGACATGTCGAGGGTGATCGAGTCGACGTCGCGCGTTCCGTGAAGGCTGGCGAGCCAGGACCGGTCGGCCGTCAGGCTCTGGGTGGTGGTGACCGGCGGAACGGTCATGAGTCCTCCCGTGGACGATCAGACGAGTGGGGCAGTTCGTCCGCTCACCGACCGGTGGCGTCGTCCACGAAAGGGGTGGGGCGTGGTCCCCGTAGGTCCGGCCTTGACCCGCCGGTGGGAAGTTCAGTCGCTGGTGACGTAGCCGCGCCGGCGGGCCATCGCCTCACCCTGCTGGCCAGGCTTGGGCACGTTGCCGCCACGCGGCGGCGGACCGCCCGCAGGGGAGCCACCGGGCGCAGCAGGAGCCGTCAGGGCTGCGGCCGAGCCATTGAACAGCTCGGGCCTGCGCGCCTGCAGAGCGGCAGCGGCCTCGGTGATGGCGTCCTCGTCGGCGTCGTCCTCGACGGCCAGGAGCCGTTCGGCGTCCTTGAGGTCGTCGCCGGTCGCACCGAGCGCCACCAGCACGGCGCGGCGTACCGCGGCACGCTCACGCGCCACGGCCTGCGCCACGCGCTGCTCTGCGGCGGACGTCGCCGCGGCGGCGGCCTGCTCACGGCGCTCGATCTCCGAGAGCTGCGCAGCCTGCGCGTCACGCTGCGCCTGCACGAACGCCGTCAGGTCGTCGGTCTTGGAGAAGCCCAGCTGCTCGACGAGCTTGCGGACCGCAGCGCGTTCGCCCTGCTGCTTCTCGCGGGCCAGCACCCGGTTCAGCGCCTCCTGGTCGACCGGCTGTCCGACCGCCGGCGGGCCGGCCGGGTCCGTGACCGTGCCAGGCATCTGCTGGCTGGACGGGTCCGTGGGGTCCGCGCCCAGGATCGGGAAGATCGGGCGACCGTCAAGCCGGTAGCCAACGGGCGTACGGGGGGCGGGCAGAAGCCTGTCCATGCGGGATCCAGTCCTCCAGCAGCAGCGCCCCCGCGCCGACGATCAGTGTAGCCACAGCCGCAGCTATCCGACCCGTTGCGGCCTGCCGGGAGCCCCCTACACGGGCGGCCCATGCTCGATCTTTGGCTGCCGCGTTCCGCAGCTGTCCCTTGGGCGTGGATGTCATCCAGTGATGTCAACCACGACGGCGTCGGCGCGTGGCAGGCGCTTCGTGGGCGGCTGGGGGCTACGGGCGAGCCGTTCGACGTCGCCGGATGAGGGTAGGCACCTGCCAGCATCTTCTGAGGGGTGCTTCCCGTCCCGCGGGGTCCGGATCTCGTTCACCGGGTCCGCTCGCCCCGGGCCCTCGCGGCTCTAGAGAGGAATCGTCACTCGGCTCCGTCGGCCACGGTGCCGCCGTACGGCACGACGAGCCTGCCGCGGCAAGGATGATCGCGCCATGTGGGCGCGCACCTGTCCTACGGATGGGGGTGCAACGGCTGCGGCCAGTTGGGCGACGGGGGACGATCGGGCCATGGCCATACAGCTCGGACTCGGGATACCGCAGATGAAGTGGTACGACCTGTCGCGCGATCCGGCGCGGGTGGCACAGGCGGCGGAGCAGATCGGTTATGAGAGCCTATGGGTGTTCGAGCGGGCGCTGTTCCCACTGCAGCCCCAGCAGGGCCTGTACGGAGTGCCCGGGCTGGCCTGGCCGGACTCGTACCGCTCGGTGGCCCACCCTTTGACGGTGCTCCCGCTCGCGGCGGCGGCGACAGAGCGGGCCCGGCTGGGCAGTAGCGTGCTGATCGCGCCGCTCCACGTGCCCTTCCAGCTCGCCCGCACCCTTGCGACGTTGGATGCGGCCAGCGGCGGCCGGGTGATCGCAGGACTGGGCACGGGCTGGTCGCGGGACGAGTTCGCGGCGGCCGGTTTCGCCCCGTTCGAGGAGCGCGGAGCGGTGCTGGATGAGCTGTTGGATGTCTGTACGGCGGTGTGGGGACCGGATCCTGTGTCGTATCAGGGCCACTACACCGTGATCAACGAGGCCGAGGTCGGACCCAAGCCCGCGCGCCCCATCCCGGTCTACTTGGCGGCGACCGGCGGAAAGGCACTGGACCGGGTGGCCCGCCGTGCCGACGGCTGGCTGCCGACCGGCATCCCGGCGGAGCAGGTCGCGTCCCAGTGGCGCGAGATCACTGAGCGGGCCGCCTCGTACGGGCGCGACGCGAGCGCCCTGCGGATGTGCGGGAGGGCTAACATTACTCTCACCGATGCCCCGGTCAGCAGCGCCAAGCGGCAGCCTTTCGTGGGCACCGTCGAGCAGATCGTGGAGGACGTGGGCGGCTACGCGGCCGCGGGCGTCGACGAGCTGCTGCTCGAACTGCAGGCGAACGTCCGTGACAGCGACGAACTCACCGACCTGGCGGCGCGGCTGTACGACGACATCCGCAAAGCGGGGATCTAGGGGCCGCCCTCCCGGCCCGCGGCTTACACGTCGCATCCACCCGCTGACATCGATTCCTCATGCCAGTGAGGCCCTAGGACCACCTCGTGCCTGCCCCCGTTGTCCTCGTCACCGGCGCGCTGACCGGCATCGGCCGCGTAACGGCGCTCGCCTACTCCCGCCAGGGTTCCGACGTCGTGGCCTGCGGACGCCACCAGGACGCCGGCGACGCGCTCGTCGCGGAACTCGAGAACAGCGGCGGACGCGCTCTGTTCGTGAGGACCGACGTGCGCTACGACGCCGAGGTTCGGAACCTGGTCGACCGCGCGGTGGACCGCTTCGGGCGCCTGGACGTCGCCTTAAACAGCGCCGGTACCGAAGGCAAGCTAGCGCCGGTCACCGAGGTGACGGAGGAGGACTACCAGGCCACCTTCGACACCAATGTGAAGGGCACGCTGCTCAGCCTGAAGCACGAGTTCCGTGCCATGCAGGCACAGGGCGGCGGCAGCATCATCAACGTCAGCTCCACCTACGGATTGATGGGCTATCCCGACTACAGTCTCTACGTCGGTAGTAAGCATGCCGTCATCGGAATCACCAAGGCCGCTGCCCTGGAGGGTGCCAGGCACGGTATCCGCGTCAACGCCGTGGCTCCCGGCTACACGCAGACCTCCATGTACGAACGCGCCACCGGCAGCGACGCCAACCGGGACGCGATCAACGCTGTGCTCCCCATGGGCCGGCCCGGCACCCCGGAGGAGATCGCTGCCGCGGTCCAGTTCCTCGGCTCCGACAAGGCGGGGTACGTCACCGGCCAGATCTTCGCCCTGGATGGCGGCCTGATGGCCGGCTGGCCCCTCTTTTTCGACTCCTGATGCCCCCCGCCCATGGGGGACTCTCGGCGGCCTGAACCGCGTCGGTGCCGCAGCCCCCGCCGACCCCCACAGGCAAGCCCCTGAGGCGCAGGGGGTGCCGGGGCGGCTATGCCACACGGATCTTTGCCGCCTGGGGAAAGGTGGAGCTGTCGCGTGGACCGTCGTGTGCCTGGCCTTCGCCTACCTCTCCCTGCAGCGCCGCGACATCACCGGAGGCTGACCCATGAACCGCACTCGTCTGCTCACCGGCAGCCTGACCCTCGTCATCGCAGCAGCCGCTGTGACCGCGTCTACCGCCTTCTACAGCGGGCAAGACGTCACGAAGACCCGTCTGGAACAGTCGCTCGCCCCGACGTTCGCGAATCTCTACGTCCAGCAGGCCGCCATCCTGCACATACCCGGTATGGATCTGCATGGTCACCTTCCACGACGACACCCACCACGTGGAGATCGGCAAGTTCGAACCGCAGGTCAAGGCAGACTCCACCTACGTCGCGGGCGGTCCGTCCAAACTCATCGGCCTGGCCACTATCACCGACAAGACCGGAAAAGACGTCCCCAACTCGGTCTTCGAATTCGATGGCGCCTTCGACCCGAACAGCTAATCCCGGCCACAATCGCGGGGCCCATTACCGGTCCGGGAGCGGTCTCATCGAGGCGGCATTGCCGGGCGACCGGCCGCGCCAGGGGGTGGAAGCACGCCCAACCGGACCGGCACCGTGAGTGCGCGGACCCGCGGCTTCGCCAACGGCCCGGCAGCAGCCCTTGAGGCGGCCGGACCAGTGGTGCGCGCCGCAGCTGGCCGCGGGCCGCACGCTGCTGCACCCCTCCGCGATCGACACCATCGCCCGGCTGTCCGGACTGCGCCTGATCGCCACCTACAGCACCGCAGTCGGCTCATCATCGCGGCTTGGAACCCGGCGGTGGGCTCCCTGTATGACTCGAGGGCCTGCACGAGACCTTGCGGCCGCCATGGGGGCACCTTGCCGGACTCCGGGCGGCCTGCGCCACCACGCTGGCCGCCCCGAACCGCACCGGCCACCCGCACCGGCGCCATCGGCGGCGGCGACGGCGTGACTCCAGGACTCCAGGCCACCGGGTACCCGGGCGGGGTATCCTCGCAGCGGCCGCGTCTTTAGGCGCGCGCCCAGGTGGTGTGAGTGAAAGGGGCCGGCTGTGGCAGGCACCCGGCGGACCAGCAGGCGGGGCATCGCCCGGCTGCTGATGGTCTGCGCGGTCCTGGCCGGCCTGTTCCTGATGCACGGCGCCCCGGCCACTGCCGCGGAAGGCTGTCATGGCGCTGTATCGGCGTCCATGCCCTCCCTCATGCCCATGGGGGAGAGCGGCGCCGCGCCGGCCTCCCCGGCTGTCGGCGCGGACAAGGCGATGGCGCATCCCGGCAGCGGATCCGCCGTGCAGGCCGGGGTGCCGTCGATGGCGCACGCGGCGATGTGTGTGTCCACCCCGGCCCGCGAGCGGGCTCCGTTGCCTGTGAACGCGTTGCTGGTCCTCACGGTGCTGGCCGTGGTGGTCCTTGCCGGGCGTGCGGTGGTGCGGGGCCGGGCGAGCAGGCGTGGGCCGCCGCCACCGGGTGGTCGCAGTCTCCTGCTCCACGTGAGCATCGCGCGGACCTGATCGGGGCTGTGCCGGACCGGCCAAGACGCCGGACCGGCTCCGTCGGCCCTGATCACGTTCGCGCGCCAGTGTGGCGCGCGCCCACCCGGAAAGACCTGACTGCCATGTCTGCTTCCCCCCGTTCTCCCCGTTCCTCTCGTTCTGCTGTGCGCCGCCGTGTTCTGGCCGCTGCCGGTGTCACCGCCGGGCTTGCGCTGACCTTGGCGGCCTGCGGCGGCTCGTCCTCCCACGACTCGTCGATGCCGGTTATGAACCACGGCGCGATGCCGTCGGCCACAAGCGCGTCGCCCACGACCTCGGCCAGCGGTTCCTCCCACGAAGACGCGTCCATGCCGGGCATGCCGGGCATGGACAAGGCGGTTGGCGGCAACGGCCTGTCCGACTCGACGGACGGCTACCGCTTCACCAGCACCGACGACACGCTCCCGGCAGGGAAGGCCGCCTACCGGTTCACGGTCACCGGTCCGGACGGAAAGCCGGTGACCGCGTTCGCTGTCGACCAGACCAAGCGGCTGCACTTCTACGCCATCCGCTCGGACCTGACCGGCTTCCAGCACATCCACCCGACCATGGCCGCGAACGGCACCTGGACTGCGAACCTGAGCGCGCTCGCACCGGGCTCCTGGCGGATGTTCGCCACGTTCACGCCCGACAGCGGCACGGGCAAGGGCACGGCGTTCGTCCTGTCCCGCACCGTCACAGTCCCCGGCACGGCCACCAAGACCCCGCTGCCTGCGGCCGCCGCCTCCACGACGGTTGACGGGTACACCGTGACCGTCAACGGCGAGCTGATGGCCAACATGGAGCACCCGCTGACCGTACGCGTCTCCAAGGGCGGCAAGCCCGTCACCGATCTCCAGCCCTACCTGGACACCTACGCCCACCTGACCGCCTTCCACGAGGGCGACGCCGCGTTCGCTCACCTGCACCCGACCACGATGGTCAACGGCGACCAAGGCGGCCCGGACCTGTCTTTCCACGCCGAGCTGCCGAAATCCGGGAACTGGCGGCTGTTCCTGCAGTTCCAGACCTCCGGGACCCTGCACACCGCCGCGCTGACCCTGAACGTGGGCTGAGTCCCACCCACGGGGGCGCCGCCCACGGGTGGCGCCCCCGCGACCTTCCCGGCCAGTCCGCCCCGCCCCGTCGTAAGGGGGCCGGCGCCCGGGACTTCATCCGCACCCGTAGGGGAGGCTGCGGCGTATGCACGCGATCTTGCACGCACTGTCGATCACCGGCTCGATGACCTGGGAGATCACCTGAGCGCTGATCCTGGGCTTCGCCCTGTCCGCGGTGGCACAGGTCGTGGTGCGCAGGTCCACCATCGTTTCCCTGCTGGGCGACGACCGACCCGCACGCTGGCGGTCTTCGCCGACCTGGGGGCGGCGTCGTTCTCGTGCTCCTATGCCGCGGTGGCGCTGGGCCGCTCGCTGTTCCGCAAGGGCACGAACTTGACCCCCGCGATGGCCTTCGAGATCTTCCACCAACCTCGTCGTCGAGCTCGGCGTGATCCTCGCGCTACTCATGGGCTGGCAATTCACGCTCGCGAAGTTCGTCGGCGGCCCGAACATGATCGTGGTGCTCGCCGTGCTGTCCGCCTGCTACTGCGCAACCGGCTCCTGCGCCAGGCCCGTGAACAGGCAGAGCGGGGCTTTGCCGGGTCGATGGAAGGCCACGCCGCGATGGACATGTCCGTCCAGCGCGAGGGCCCCTTCGCCCGCCGGCTGCTGTCCCGCGAAGGCTTCACCTCCACCAGCCACGTCTTCGTCATGGAGTGGGCCGCGATCCTGCGGGACCTGGTGATCGGCCTGCTCATCGCCGGGGCGATCGCGGCATGGGTGCCCGACGCGTTCCGGTGAAGGGGCACGCCGCCTTGCGCGGACGTGCGGGATACGCGGTGGAGTGCCGGTGAGTCAGGGTGCCCAAGGCTGTGCGCGGTGCCGCAAGGTGGTCAGGAACGAGGAGGGCAGACACGTCCGTTCCATCGCGACGCACGCACAAGGCCCGGCGGCCCGCACGACCGTTCCCGCACGGAAGCCGTCCGCGAATGTCCGCCGTTGACGGATCGACCTGAGAACGCGCCCTGTCAGGGGCTGTGTGTACTCACCAGATCCGCACTCGTGGGCAAACAGCCTCTCGCAAGCTCCCGCGCGCTGGGGAGCCTGGGACATTCAGCGCGCGGGTTCGGCGGTGCTGTGTGGATCGGGAGCGCTATTCGTCGTGGAGTTCGGCCTGGATGCGGCGTGAGGGTTTGAAGGTGTAGAGGTCGAGGATGCCGGGTGGTTCGGCGAGGCCGGGGCCGCTGGCTTCGATCCAGGTGGTGATGTCCGCTGTGGTGCCGGGGTCATTGACGAGGCCGAGCCACACCGGGCGTCCACCTCTTCTGCGGCCTTCGGCTGAGGGTTGGACGACGGTGACGTTGGCGTGCTCGCACGCGTCGAGGCAGTCGGTGACCCGGACCTTGCCGCTCGCGGGCATGGCGCGGCGCAGGGCGGCGAGCTGTTCGGCGTGGTCAATGCCGGGGACCTTGAGGGTGCCGCAGCAGCAGCCGCGGCAGACGGTGACCGTGCAGGACACCGGCCCGGTGGGGGTGGTGCCCTTCTTGTGCCGGTGACTCACAAGGCCTCCTCGGGGCGTGCGTTGCGCCAGGCCCGGTCGGCGAGCAGTCGCAGGCCGTTGAGCCCGACGATGACGGTGGAGCCTTCGTGTCCGGCGACGCCGAGGGGCAGCGGCAAGGTGCCGATGAGGTCCCAGGCGACGAGGACGGCGATGAAGGTACCGGCGATGACGAGGTTCTGGATCACGAATCGGCGGGCGCGGCGGGAGAGGCCGACGACGGTGGGGATGGCGGCAAGTTCGTCACGGACGACAACGGCATCGGCGGTTTCCAGGGCGAGGTCGGAGCCGGCGCGGCCCATGGCGATGCCGCTGTGGGCTGCGGCCAGGGCGGGGGCGTCGTTGACGCCGTCCCCTACAACGAGGACCTTGCCGCCCTTGTCCTGGAGTTGATGGACGGCGGTGACCTTGTCCTGGGGCAGCAGAGCGGCGCGGACGTCGCCGATTCCGACTTCGGCGGCCAGGCGTTCGGCTGCGCGGGGGTTGTCGCCGGTGACCAGGACGGGCGCCCGGCCGGTGAGCCGGTGCAGGGCGCGGGTCGCGAGGGCGGCTTCGGGGCGCAGGCGGTCGGCGATACCGAGGACGCCGATGGGCTGTCCGTCCCGGCTGACCAGGACCGCGGTGCGGCCCTCCTCTTCCATGCGCAGTGCGACGGCGGCGGCCGGTGTGCTGGTGCCGTCGAGGATGCGCGCGGGACTTCCGACGGTTATGCGATGGCCGGCGACGGTCGCGGTGACGCCTGTACCGGGCGCGGAAGTGAAGTCCTCGGTGTGGGGGAGGAGGATGCGCCGGTCGCGGGCGGCGTCGACAACGGCGCGAGCCAGCGGGTGCTCGCTGGGGTGTTCGGCCGCGGCAGCCAGGCGCAGCAGGCCGGTCTCGTCCAGGCTGCTGGTGGCCAGGGGGCACAGGTCGGTGACTCGGGGGGTGCCGTCGGTCAGGGTGCCGGTCTTGTCCAGAGCGACGGTGTCGATCTGGCCGAGGCGTTCCATCACAACGGCGGACTTGATCAGAACGCCATGCCGTCCGGCGTTGGCCATGGCGGAGAGCAGGGGCGGCATGGTGGCCAGAAGCACGGCGCACGGCGAGGCGACGATCATAAATGTCATGGCGCGCAGCAGCGTGTCCTGCAGCTCGGAGCCCATCAGGAGCGGGATGACAAAGATCAGGACGGTGGCGGCGACCATGCCGAGGCTGTAGCGCTGCTCGACTTTCTCGATGAACAGCTGAGTGGGGGCCTTGGTCGCGGACGCCTCCCCGACCATGGCGACGATCCGCGCGATCACGGACTCCGCCGGGTCGCGTTCGACCTTCACCCGCAGGGCACCGGTGCCGTTGAGGGTTCCGGCATACACCTCGTCGCCCGAAGCCTTCGCGACCGGCAGGGGTTCGCCAGTGATGGTGGCCTGGTCGACGTCGCTGACGCCGTCCAGGACGCGGCCGTCGGCGCCGATCCGCTTGCCGGGGCGGACCAGGAGGATGTCGCCCACCGCGAGCCGGTCGGCGGGGACGGTCTCCTCACAGCCGTCGTCACCGATGCGGGTGGCGGTCTCCGGGGCCAGGTCCAGCAGGCCACGCACCGAGTCGGCGGTGCGGGCGGTCGCGATGGCCTCCAGGGCACCGGAAGTGGCGAAGATGACGATCAGCAAGGCGCCGTCGAGCACCTGCCCGATCGACGCGGCACCCAGAGCCGCTACGACCATCAGCAGATCGACGTCGAGCGTCTTGCCCCTGAGAGCCTTGAGCCCCTCCCACCCCGGCTCCCAGCCGCCGGTGACGTAAGCAGCGGCAAACAGCACTCCCCACAACCAGGCCGGGCCGCCGAGTAGATGGACCGGCAGCGCGAGCAGGAACAGCACCAAGGCCACCAGCGCCCAGCGTGCCTCGGGCACGCCGAGGAGGCGGGTGCGGCGGCGCGGAGCGGTGTCGCGCTGCCTGCCGGCCTGCGGCTCGGTCAGGACAGAAAACATGACAAAACAACCCTTCACGGGCGGAGGAAGGCAACACGTCCACCATACAGGAACATATGAACAGGTCTTCATTCGTCATCAGTATGATGGAGACATGGGCCACGGATCGGACAGCGCTGCCACCACCAGCCGCGAACGCCTGGAGACCGTCGGCATCGCGGATGTCGCCGCGACTCTCCAGGCCCTGGCCACGCCCTCCCGACTGCGCATCCTGGCGCGACTCCAGGAAGGGCCTTGCTCAGTCAGCGAGCTGTCCACGGCCGTGGACATGGAGGCATCCGCCTGCTCCCACCAACTGCGCCTGCTGCGCAACCTGGGACTTGTCAGCGGAGAACGCCAGGGCCGTTCGATCATCTACGCCCTGTACGACAACCACGTCGCCGAGCTCCTCGATCAGGCCCTGTACCACGTGGAGCACCTGCGCATGGGCGCGCGGGACGTGCCCGCCACGCTCACGCAGCCGGCGAACGCCGTGCAGTAGGCCGCCACCCATCACCCCCATGCCTCATCGGGGCAGGGAGTAACTGGACTTGGCCGGACGCGCCCCGCGCAACCGCGAGACCGCCACACCGCGCTGATGAGCAATCATCAACTCGCCAGGTCTGGGGAGCCCGCATGTCGATCCTCTGTGGATGTCCACCGTTGAACGGCCCTGAAGCGAGAACCCCTCCCCTGCCGTCCACCACTACTGATCGGGGGCAGGACCGTTGACGGTCCTGCCCCCGAACCCTGCGTCTTCCGGGGTCAGTTGCAGTGAGCCGTCACGGCGGCGGCGACCCGCGGTGAGGCGAACTCGGTCCCGCACACGAAGCGCATCACCGGCCCGAAGGTTGCCGCAGCCGGAAGCCCGGTGAAGTACAGACCGGGGACCGAGGAACCGAAGGTGCGGGACAGCCGGGGGAAGCCGCCGGTGCGGTCCAGGGAGGACCGCAGTTCGGGGGCGAGGAAGTCCAGTGCCGCCAGGTCGACGCGGTAGCCGGTGCCTGCCATGACGTGGTCGGCCTCGATCTTCCGGGTGCCCTCCTGGTGGTCCCGCGTGGTGAGGACGACGCCGTCCTCGGCTACCTCAGCCTCGGTGATGCGGTGGCCCGCGAGGACCGGGACGACGCCCTCCACTCGGGGCCTGAGCCACCAGGCCCCGAGCGGACCCAGGACCTCACGGACGAGGAGAAGCCTGGTCGCGGGCGGAAGGAACGGGACGGCGTTCGCGTAGCGGATGACGGCGTACAGCGACCAGGCACGGCCGAGCGGGGTGTCGGGCTGCCAGTGCCATCCGCTGGTCGGCGAGGCCCCGAAGCCGATGCGCGGGGTGCGGGCGAGCAGTGTCACCTGGGCGCCCGCCTCGTGGAGGAGGGCTGCATTCTCCTGCGCCGACTGGCCGGAGCCGACGACCACGACCCGGCGCCCGGCGAAACGGCCCAGGTCGGTGTGGTGGGAGGTGTGCGAGACGGGGCCGAGCGCGGCGGGTCCGTCCGGTACGGCGCGGGCCAGTTCCTCCGGCAGGTGCGCGAAGCCGGTGAGCCCGCTGGCCACCACGACTGCCCCGGCGCGCAGCTCCTCGCCGGCGGCGGTCTTGATGCGGAAGCCGTCGGAGTGCCGGTCCACGGTCAGGACCCGGACGTCCTCGACGTCGAAGTCCTGCTGGCCCACGAACCACAGGCCGTAGCGGACGAACATCTCGATGGGGACCTGGTCGTGCTCGCCGAGTACGGGCTCGCCCGCTTCGCGGGAGTAGTCGTGCAAGGTCTGGCCCGGTACGGGCGACGACAGCGTGGAGGCGCTCGGCGGCGACTTCAGGAGCATGCCGGCCGGCATGCTCTGGCTCCAGCTCGCCATCGGCGAACCGAAGATCCTCACGTTCAGGCCGCGCCGGCGCAGGTGCGCGGCAGTGGACAGGCCGTACGGGCCCGCCCCGATCACGACGACGTTCTGGGACATGGGTGTTCCCCCCTCTGGGCTGCGGTGCGATGGGTACGCCGAAGCCGCGCGCCGCCAGGGCGAGTTGCCGGGTGTTGTCAGACGGCGGGCGGGGGGAACAGCGGGGGGCCGCGACGGATGACGGCGTGCGCACGCAGCAGGTCGCGTGGTGCTCTGCTGTCGGCGGGTACGCGCCACTGCCGCACCGTGACCGCGTTCAGTCAGGCCACGTGGGGAATGGGGACCGGACGGAGCAGCCGGTGCAGGAACGCACACAACCCTCGCCAGGGAGGTGCGATCAACCGGACCGCCCTGGACAGCACGCTGTCGGCGCTGTGCAGGAGGCATCCCACAGCGAGCGTCGCCACCAGATGGTAGACGCTCGCGATCCATCCGGCCTCGACGACGTACCCCGAGGTCGCGAAGCAGCAGCTGATGACGGCCTGCGCGCTGAGCACCATCAGCAACTGGCTTCCAGGCGTGGACGGTCGGCGGCAGCCGGGGAGCAGGAGCAGGAAGGCCAGGCTCACAGCGAGCAGCCGCCGGCCCCAGGACGGTGTCTGGTCGAACGAGAGATGGTGCACGACGACCGCGAGCGCGGTGCCGGTGGTCGAGAAGACCGTCGCGCGGACAGCACTTCCCGACGTCGCAGGTGACACCCAGCCCCTGCGCCGCGAAGCGCGCACTCCCCCCAACGCCGCCATCACGGACCATGATGGGGCAGAAGCGGACGTCTTGTCATCAAGGTCTTCGGGCGGGCGCTTTCTATCCGGCGCCTCGTCGGCAAGCCGCGTAGCCAGTGGCCATCAGGCGGGACGCAGGCCCGGACGAGTTGCCGCGCAAACGCGGCCAACGGTGCGCTCCCGCAAGACTCACAGAATCGGCCTCACAGCGTGCACAGGCCTGTCACGCTGGTGGGGTGGTGTACGTCGTAACCGTGGATACCCGCATTCCCGCCGGTGGTGCGGAGATGGACGCCCTGCACCGGACCGGGGCGCTGGCACTGCTCAAGCAGGGCTTCGATGCGATCGAAGCAATCGAAGGACCGGACGGCATCGAGGTCGCCTTCCTCGACAGCATCGTCGCTGTCTACCCCGGCGGGGCCATGGTGAAGGTGTTCGTGGAGGCGCCGGCATTGGAGTTCGCCGAAGAATCCGTGTCCGCGGCAGTCGCCGAGCTCCTGGACAGGTCCGAGCTCCTGGCTGACTGGACCATCGAGCGGTGTGCGGTCGAGCTCCACCCAGATCTGGCCCGTGAGAGCCTGGAAGCCGCGGATGGACCCGACGCTCCTCCTGATGACCCTGCGGCCCGACGGGCAGCTCTCGGGCACTCACTTCAGGCTGGAGCCGAAACGGAGCCGTTCAATGCCCAGGCAGACGCCGAAGAAACTGAACGGTCAATACGATCCATGGCGCCCGAGCTTCGGGCATTCGGGCCCGGGATGTTCGGCTTCCTGACCGAGGAGGACCTCCAGGACGGCGATCCGGAGTCGGCCTGCGCCGAGGATTTCGGCACCAGCGCCAGCGACGCCGAGCTCGCGGCCGGGGCCCTGGTGTACGGCACGAGCCTGCTGGTGGATGAGCTATTCCAGGACGCTGAGACCTTGAGCCATGAGAACAGCAACGTCGCCGAGTGTGAGGGAATGATGTGGCTGCTGGATGAGCTACCTGGCCGCTATGCCCTCCAGTACGACGCTCAGTTCACCCGCCGTTTCCTGGTGACAGCCCTCGCCATGACGACCCGCTTCACGGAAGGCACCTTTCAGCAGCTCAGCTGCGTCGCCGAAGAGCTGGCCCTGAAGCTGTTGCTGCGGGAGGCAAGCGTCGTTCTCGACACGCACGGCCTTCTGAGCTCGGGAGTGTCGTCGGCACTCGACGCGTTCGCCGACGGCGTCTACGAGGACATGGACTTCGAGTGGCTTTACGACGACTCCACGGACGGTATCGACGAGGCTCCGGAGACAGGGTCCCTGGGCATCGCGCCGATGGATCTCGACTCCTGGTTCACCCCGTTCAACAAAGGCAGGTACGTGCACCCGTACGCCAGCAGCTAGAAGAGCCGCTGGGGCGATTCGGAACGTGATCCGCCGGAGTCGCGGTGCAGCACCGTCAGCGAACGCTGGGGATGAAGGAGAGCCGCAGTGCCGTCGTCTCATGCCGGGTCGACGGGGACTGGGAAGTTCGCCAGAGAGTCCGGCCGTACGGCGGAGAGCCCTTGGCGCCAGCCGGGCCAGCCGCCGTACGTGGCCGGGACACCCCGAATTGGGCACGTCCCGATCCGGGCTGCCTTGGCTGCTCAGCCCGTCCCGTGCGACGCCTCTTCTGGGCCGAAGACGCACTCCAAGAGCTGTGCATGCTCCTTGGCAGCGTTTACAGACCCAAGGCCGAGCGCGCCCGCCAGCATCTCCCATGTCTGTCCTGCCCCGAGAGCGTCCCGGATGCCCTCGTGTTCCTGCTGCAGCAGCCACCAGCGCATGATCGACTCCACGACCATGGCGTCGGGACGGGCGCCGAACGCCTGGCCGGTCACGTCCGGCACGAGGCGCAGCCGGTCGGCGCCGGCGTCGAAGGCGATGGTGTCGCCGGGCAGTTGGAAGTGCACGGCGAGGTGCGCGCTGGCGGTGTAGGCGTCCAGGCCCGCACGGCAGTACGCCACCATCTCGGCGGGCAGGGCGTGAAGGGGTGCCCAGTCCATCGCGTCGCAGACGTCCGGCTCCGCGATCTCGGGCTCGCCCGTGCACCGCTGGACCTCGAAGAAGTACCCGGTACGGGAGGCGCCTCCTGGGCTGCGGTGGTGCACGGTCACGGCGGCTCGCACGTCGACCGGGTCGATGACGACGCCGGTCTCCTCCCGCGCCTCGCGGATCAGGGCGGTGACCACGTCCTCGTGCGGACCGTCCAGATGTCCCGACGGCAGGCGCCACAGGCCCGCGGCGTACACCTGCCCGGCCCGCCGTGACAGCAGCACCTGCGGTCCTGCGGCGGTCTCCCGGCGCAGGATCAGGTGGACGTCCACCGGCTCGGTGTGTCGCTGCCGGCCGTTCATCGTGCACCTGCCGGACGCCGGGCGAGCAGGACCGTGAACTCGGTCTCCTCCAGCAGCGATCCGCCGTCCGCGAGGTCGTCGAGCAGCCCCCGGGCCTCGGCCTCGAATGCCGCGTGCCGGTCGGCGAAGAGGTCGGCCCCGGCGAAGGATGTGGTGCGCAGATAGCCGAGCACGCTCTCCGGAGTCCAGGACCGCGTGAGGGGGCAGCGGTGCTCGCTCACGTCGCTCCAGGCCGAGTCGGCGAGCTCCTGCTGGAAGGGGCGCATGGGCTTGGGGTACTCGCCCAGCGCGCCCGCGCGCCGTCCGGGCCCCAGGTAGCCCTGGATCAGGTCCCGCAGGGCCCCGGTCCAGTCCGCGTCGTAGGTGCAGAGGCTGCCGTCTCCCATGATCGCCAGCGAGGCCCGCGGCGCGGCGATCCGGTGCGCCATCGCCAGCACGTCCGGGCCGCTCATCCAGTGAAAGGCCCGGCAGCAGGTGATCAGGTCCGGGGTCCACCATTCCTCCCCGCGCAGCGGTGCGAGGGGCGCGTAGACGTCGGCCGAGGTCTGGACGAGGCTGAGGGTGGAGCTGCCGAGCACAGGCGTGAGCGCGGCCCGGGCCTGGTCGAGCATCTGCCGACTCCAGTCGACCCCTTCGATGTGGGCGAGGGAGGGCAGAGCCTTCAGCAGGGCCTTGGGGGCCTGCCCGGTGCCGGTGCCCAGGTCCAGCAACGTCGGATCGGGAAGATCCGCCAGGGTGTCGGCCAGCAGTCTGGCTGCTTCGGCCGGCGCACCGGGGCGGTAGCGGTCGTAGCCGGCGGCGGCCGCGGCGAACAGCTCCACCTGGTCTCCGCACGGGTTCGGGACGGCATCGTCGAGATAGGTCATGCGGCTGGTCCTTCGTCGAGCGGGCGGAGGGCGGGAAGAGGCCAGGACAGGCGGCCGCACGCCGATGTGGCTCGCTGGCCGCCGTCCGGATCGATGTGGAGGCGGTAGCGGCTGGGGCTGCCGGCCGCCCGCCACCGGGCCGCCAGGTCTTGAACCTCCTTCCAGATGTCGCGCGGCCCCCGCGTGGTGATGTTCCACCGCCTGTCGCTCACCGGCTCCACGCGCAGCCACGAGCCGCAGCCGGGCGCGCCGATCACCAGGTGCTCGGCGCCGAAGTCCCTCACCAGTCCGCCGAGGAGATGGTCCGCGGCCAGCCACAGGCCCCGGTCGGCATCGGCCGGCGGCGCCAGCATGCTCCGCTGAGTCCAGGTCCCCGGCTCGGCATTGATGCGTCGGCGGAACTCCTCGCTCAGCCAGATCCGCTCTATACCGTGCCCGGCCCGGTGGGCGAACTCCACGGCACGCAGTTCCGCCGCGATCCGCCCGCCGGCAGTGCGCTCCACGACGGCAAGGCCCGGCCACGACGGCGACGCGCTGGTGACGTGCACGAGGAGCCGGCCGCCGGGGGCGAGCTGCTCGACGAGCGCTGTCGGTACGTGCTCCATCGCGTACGACACGAAGATGCGGTCGAACTCCGCCCCGGCCACTCCCTGTTCGCCCGAGCCGCACACGATCTGCGGGCCGGAAGCCCAGGTCGGCCAGCCGGACCGCGGCCGCGTCGGTGAGATGCCGGTCCCGGTCGAGGGTGACCACTCCACGGTCGCCGCAGATTTCGCACGCGACCGCGGCGGTCACCTCCGCACCGGTGCCGACGTCCAGAACCCGCTGCCCGGGGCGCAGTTCAAGCTCCTCCAGCAGGGAGGCGGTCAGGCCCATCACCGTCGACATCGACGTGATCGACGCTCCCGAGCGCGACCCGCCGGCCCGGCCCAGCAGCGGTTCCCCGTCGTGCTGGACGAGCACACTGCCCCCGCCGTACAGCAGCCCGAGCAACTCGGGGCGGTCCTGCGGCGCCGACCAGTCCAGCAGATCCCACCGCGGCGGGTCCTCGCCCGGCGCGCTGCGTCGCACGTACGCCTGTGGCATCAGGACCTCGCGCGGCAGTGCCAGCAGCGCATCACGCACCGGTCCGGGCCGCAGCCCGTGCCTCGCCTCCAGCTCAGCCACCATCGCCCTGCGCGCGGCAGCCGGGTCCACCGCGCCCGAGAGCGGGTCGCTGCCGGGGGTCGCCGGGCTCGTGTCTAGGGTCGTCATCGCCTGTCCCACCCCCGCTGTGAGTACAGGCGCCCGGCGAGCACGCCTTCGATCGCCTGGCGGGTGTAGGGCACGACGGCGTCCGGGAGATCCTTCGGGTTCCAGAACCGCCACTCGACGCACCGGTCGGGCTCCCGGACGGTCGGCGTGCCTGACCAGGTGCGGGCCCGGAAGATCAGGCCGATCCGGGGGCGGGCGGACGGTGAGTCAACGAGGTGGACGAGGTGCACGAGTTCGACGTCGTCCGGCTCGATGACCAGCCCGGCCTCCTCCTCGGCTTCCCTGATCAGGCAGCTGACCGCCTCCTCGCGCTCGCAGTGCCCGGCCAGGAAGTGCCACGTGTTGCCCGCGTACGCCGAGTCGGGGTGGCGCAGGCCGAGGAGGATCCGGCCGTGGGAGTCCTCCAGGTAGAGGTGGACACCGACGATGTGGAGCTCGGTGCCCTGCGGCGCCTCGCCTTGCAGCAGCCGGATCGGGGGCGGCGGGCTGCTGGCGGGGGGATGCTCAGCGGCGTGCCGTCGGATGAGGTCACCCAGCCCAGGGCTGAGGTTCAGCCGCCCGAGCATGTCCGGGGCGAACCACCGCAGCAGCACGCCCTCTTGCAGGTCCACCGTCTCCGGGTTGCCGCTCCAGCGGGCCTGGAAGACCTGGATCGGCACCGCGAGGCCGTCAATGCTCGTCGCCTCCTCCAGCGCGTAGGGCGCCAGATGGTCCACCTCCAGCCCTGGTGTCTCCTCCGCGAGTTCCCGCCGCAGGGTCGCCTCCAGGCTGACGTCGTCCCGCGTGCGGCCGCCGCCCAGGAGCGCGAACGTGCCGGGGGCCCAAATGCCTTCACGCTTGTCGCGCAGGTGGAGGAGGTATCTGCCGTGGCCGTCGTGGATCAGCGCGGAGGCGTTGACGGGCTCCGGCCTCCCGTCGAGACCCTGCTCGCGGGCGTCCAGGAGCTTGGCGCGCAACGTCGAGGAGCGGACGTCGGCGAACTCGAGCCAGGAAGCGCCGGAGACCTCCTCGTCCTGCAAGGCGAGCCGGGGGTGCTGCTCGGGCACGAGGTAGAAGACGAAGCGGAAGTCGAAGTGCTGGTGGGCGCCTTCGCCCTTGGCGGGGTTGGCGTCGATGTCGTGGACGTCGATGTCGATAAACGGGATGAGTTGCATTGGATGCAACATTCCGTCCGGCAGTGAGGACGTCATTCTGGCTGCTCCGGTGGGTCGACGAAAGGGGAGCGGTAGAAGCGGCATGGCATTGACCTGGGGTGCTACGTATTGATTCAACAATGTTGCACCTGATACAACAGCGGCGTGAGTGCGACAGCGCCGGGTTCGGCCTCCCTTGTCCTCGCCCGGAACGTGGTTCATCTGGACCCGGCGGCCGCGGTGTTCAAGGCCATGCTCGATGGGTGGGCGAGGCAGCAGTCGGCTCGTCTTCTGAAGAGCTCGACGATCGACCCGCGGCGGCGGCTGATCGAGCGGTTCGAGGAGTTCACCGGGCTCTACCCGTGGCAATGGACGCCAGCGGAGGGCGAGGCATTCATCGCCGACTTGCGAGGTGGCCAGACGCCGATCCAGATGTCGACCGCCCGTGGATACGAGGTCATCATCAGCCTCTTCGTCGAGTACCTGAGGGACAGCCGGTACGACTGGCTCAAGGTCTGCGATGAGCGGTTCGGCGAGGTGCCTCAAGAGGTCTTCCACGAAGGCAACTCGGTGATGCACACGGTCGAGTACGAGGGAGACCCTCGGCGCCGACCGCTGACATACGACGAGGTCCAGGCCCTGTTCGACGCCGCTGACGCCCTGCCGTCCAAGATCCGCGGGCAGGGACGCAAGGGCGCTCTGACAGCGATGCGAGACGCGGCCGTCATCAAAACCGTCTACGCCTTCGGCATACGGCGAACCGAAGCGTCGCGTCTGGACCTCGTAGACCTGCGGCGCAACAGACAAGCGCCGGACTTCGGGAACTTCGGCTCGATGATGGTGCGCTTCGGCAAGTCGTCGAAGGGCGCTCCGCGGAAGCGGCGGACGGTCCTGACCGTCCCGGAAATGGACTGGGTGGTCGAGGTCCTGAAGCACTGGCAGGCCGAGATATGCCCACATCTGGTCCCGGGACGCCACCCGGCACTGTGGGTCACCGAGCGCGCGGGGCGCTTGTCGCCTCGGTCGATCAACTCCGCGTTCACCACCGCGCGCGAGGCGGCCGGGCTGGATCCGGATCTGGATCTCCACTGCCTTCGCCACAGCTACATCACCCATCTCACTGAGTTCGGGTATCCGGCGCGATTCGTCCAAGAGCAGGTCGGGCACTCTCACGCATCCACTACGGCGATCTATATGGGAGTGTCGAACGAGTACCGCAACAACCTGCTGGAGGCGGCGTTGAAGAACCGGCTGGGCGACGTCTGGGACGTGACCGCGTGATCAAGAAGATGGGATACCACTGGCAGCTGCGTCAGCTGATGGCCGAACGCGGCATGTTCCAGACCACCGACCTGGTTCCCTTGCTTGCCGAACGCGGCATCCAGCTCTCGCGCGAACAGGTCTACCGCCTGGTCACCCAGCCCCCGCAGCGCATGAGCATGGACACCCTGGTGGCCCTCTGCGACATCCTCGACTGCACACCCAACGACCTCATCAAGCCCGAAGTCGTCAACGTTCAGGTCCGCAAGACCGCGGGCGGTGACTCCGACGTCGCCCCGCCCGCGCAACCGCGCCGGACGGTCGTCCGCCGCCCGGGCACGTGAGTGCTCCTGTGAGCCGGCCCAGCCGGGCCAACACGCGAGCCGAACTGGCAAGTCGCAGAGCTGACTTGGTACGCCACGTCCAGACCGTTGCCGGATCACAACTCACCTCCAGCGACGCTCGGCGCATCCTGGAGGCAGCCAACGCCTGGGAGCCTCGGCCCGCCCGAGCTCTGGCCGCCCACCTGGCCGAGCACCCTGACGCGCTCACCGCACCGATATCCCACAGTCCAGCAGCTCTTCCCAGGCTCCTGCTGGAACTGGCCGCGGCAGGCTTCGCCGTCACGAGGCTCGCCTGCGCACGTTGCGGACGCACCGACGACCCGTTGCCTCGCAACTCGCCCGTCGGGCGTCTCTGCAACTGGTGCGTCGAACGCGATCGCCTTCAGCAGTGCACCCGATGCGAAAGTCAAACTCGCATCCATAGCCGTACGGCAGACGGCCCGGTCTGCCGCTCCTGCTTTCAGAAGGACCCCGTCAACCACCGTCAGTGCGACCGCTGCCAGCGACTTCGCCCCACCAGCCGGCGTCCGGACGGCACGAACCTCTGTTCCTCCTGCAGCCCTCGACCCAAACGCTCCTGCGTCCACTGCGGCACCGTCGCCCGCGCCAGCACCAACACAGACGCTGGCCCGATCTGCCCCCGCTGCTACGAACGGCCGACGCGCCCATGCGGCATCTGCGGACAGACCACGCCCATCAAGATCCGTGCCACCGACACGAGCCCCGACATCTGCGAGCCGTGCTCGCGCCAGCGCATCGCGGTCTGTGAGGCGTGCGGCCATCAACGCCGAGGTGCTGTTCGCAGAGGTGGCACCTTCCTCTGTCACAGCTGCCGGCCACGGACGCCTCAGACTTGCGCTGACTGCGGGAAGTCCAAGCCTGTGACCGCGACCTACCCGGTTGGCGTCCTCTGCAGCACCTGCTACCACCACCGCCGGCGCAACCCCCGAACCTGCGCCGAATGCGGCAACACTCGCATAGCCGCGGGACGCACCTCGGAGGGCGGGGACCTCTGCGGCCCCTGCAGTGGACGCCCTGACCTGCACACGACCTGCAGACAATGTGACTACCCCGGAGACATCTATGCCAACGGCCGATGCACCCGCTGTGCTATCACCGATCGAGTCACCCAACTTCTCGCAGGAACCGATGGCACGATCGCCCCACCGTTCCAGCCCCTTGCCGACGCACTCACCCAAGCGGAGAAGCCCTGGTCGGTCATGAGCTGGCTGCGGACCAGCGCCGCGGCTGGACTCCTCGACGAACTCACCACGGAGCACACCGAGATCAGTCATGGGCTTCTCGATCGGCTGCCTCAGAGCACGGTCACCCGCAATGTCCGGCACCACCTCGTCATGACCGGAGCCCTCCCCGAACGCCACGAGACCTTCGCCCGGCTCGAACTGTGGGCGAGAGCCACCCTCGAAGCCTTGCCCCCACACCAGTCCCGGATCGTCAGTCCCTTCGCAGAATGGCACGTCATCAGAGATGCACGCCACCGAGCGGAACGCGGACGCTACACCCCAGGCGCCGCCACCGCAGACCGCGGCAACATCCGAGCCGCCATCCTCCTGCTGAACCGGCTCGACCAGCACCAACTCACACTCCCGGACCTGCGCCAGGAGGACCTGGATCTGTGGCTTGCGCAGAACCCCACCCGACGAAATGCCGTCCATTCCTTCGTCCGATGGCTCACGAAGCGAAGACTGACCCGGCCGCTCGTGGCGCAGCTCGTTCGTAAGGGATTCCCTGCGAATTTCCAGACGGACGACGAGCATGAGCAACAGCTGCGGAGATGCCTTACCGACGAGGCTCTGCCCCGAGAACTCCGCATCGTGGGAGCCCTGATCCGTCTCTACGCGCTTCCCATCTCGCGCATCAAGGAGCTCACTACTTCCCAGTTCCACCAGAACGACGCGGGTGCCTTCCTCACCATCGATCGCCACCCCGTGCTGCTGCCGCCGACGCTGGCCCGGCTCATCAAAGCCCACATAGCCAGCCCGCAGGCCAGCTCGATGCTCAAGTCCCGCGCGTCCTCCGGACCCGACTACCTTCTCCCGGGTCGACACGCAGGTCGCCCCCTGAGCGCCAGTTACCTCATCAAACGGCTGCGGAACCACGATCTGCCCACCCTTGCGGCACGCAACACGGCGATGATCACCGCCATCACCGAGCTGCCGCCGATCGTGGTCAGCGACCTGTTCGGGCTTTCGGCCTCCACGACCTTCCAGTGGGCCAAATTCGCCCAACAGAACTGGACCGACTACCTCGCGCTCCAGGAGTAGTGCAGCCATCACGTCCCTTGTGACCTTCAGCGGTAGTTGACCAGGTGCGTTCAAAGACATTTATCCAGTTTGCTCAGAATTGACCACCGCAGCTCGACGTCAATGCGGAGTTGCGCTGAAGCAGCCGCCGCGTTCCACCTCCTCTCGTGGGTAGCGTTGCCACGACTCAAGGAAGGGATGGCCATGGCTTCGAAGCAGAGCCGTTGGGGTGTGCTGGTGCAGCGGGATTTCCGCCTGCTCTGGATCGGCGAGACAACGAGTGGCCTGGGAAACGGCATCACCACGGTCGCTCTGCCTCTCGTGGCCGTCCTCGCATTGCGAGCAGACGCCCTGGATGTTGGCCTGCTCGCCGCGGCCGTATGGCTTCCCTGGCTGATCGTCGGGTTACCGGCTGGCGCTTGGGTCGACCGGCTATCCAGACGCCCCATCATGATCGTCTGCAATCTCGTGTCCGCGGCAATGTACGCGAGTGTGCCGGTCGCGGCCTGGCTCCACCAACTCACACTCGCCCACCTCTATATCGCGGCGCTGGCATGTGGCACCTCGGCAGTGTTCTTCAACACCGCATCCCACGCATTTGTACCCACCCTCCTCGGCGGCCAGGACCTCGCGGATGGAAACGCCAAGTTGCAAGTCAGCGAGGCTGCGACACGCGTGCTGGGGCGCAGCGTGGCTGGCTTCGTCGCCCAGGCTCTCGGTGCGGCCACGGGGCTGCTCATGGACGCTCTCACCTTCCTCGTCTCCACGGCCTGCCTGCTCAGGATCAGAACGCGTGAGGACAGGCCCGTACGCCAGGAGAAAGGGGCCAGCCTGATCCGAGAGATCGGCGTCGGCCTGCGCTTCCTCGTTCACGATCCCTACCTGCGCCCCATAGTGATCTATGGAGCCACCCTCAATCTCCTGCTCATGGGCTACCAGGCCGTCCAGATCATCTTTCTCGTTCGGACGGTAGGCGTAGGCGCCAGCGCCGTGGGCGTGCTGGTCATGTGCGCAAGCCTTGGCGGGACACTGGGCGCCCTGATCGCCACGCGTCTGTGCCGTCGCTGGGGAACGGGACGGACGATGATGATCACGCAGGCGCTCGCCTGCCCGTTTGCGTTGCTGTTGCCACTCACCACGGCCGGCGCCGGCTTGTTGCTGTTCAGCGTAGGAGCCTTCGTGCTCGGCGTAGGCGTTGGAGTGGGCAACGTCGTCGTAGGCACCTTTCGCCAGAACTACTGTCCGCCAGATATTCTCGGCCGCGTCGCTTCCGCCTCCATGGCCACCAACCAGGGCACTATCGCCATCGGCTCTGCACTGGGCGGCCTTCTGGGCTCGGCCATTGGCATTCGTCCCACGATGTGGGTGATGACGGTACCCCTGGCCGCCTCCTGGCTGCTCCTTGCGTTGAGCCCCGCAGGCAAGGTGCGCGAACTGCCGCTCACCGTTGCGGCAGGCCGTCCTAGCCGGACAGGCGATACAGCTCCGCTGCCGGAGGTAGCCGGAGGATAGCCCGCCGGCCGCTTCCCTCACTTGCCCGCGGAAGTCGGAGAGGATTTGAGAGTCGATCACGTCACTCGCCCCCGAATACTGCAGGGTTGGAACACTGCCTCTTCCCCAGTCCGGGGCGCCGAGGAACTGCGGGGTGAGACAGAGGTCGGCCGGCCGCAGGCCGGTCTCCTCGCACACTTCCCGCAGTGCCGCGGCCAGCAGTGTCCGGTCCCCTTCGATGTGGCCGCCTGGGTTGAGGAGTAGCCCTGTGCTCCGGTGGCCGATGTGCAGGACGCGCTGTTCACGGTCGATGACCGCCGCGCTGCACGTGACGTGGCCGGGGAGCGTGGCGCGGTGGGCCGGGTCGGCGGCGCCGTCCAGGAGGGACATCAGCCCGGCGAGGGAGTCCCGCTCGTGCGGATGCCGGGCCAGGTACGCCTCGGCGGTCGTGCGGATGTGGGAGCGGGTGAGCGTCACGTCATCACCTCGGGACGGCGGAAGAGGGGCGGAGAGGTCCGCGGCGATAAGGGTGGTCGCTTCGGCGGGGCGCGCGGGAGTGGCGCGGGGGGCGGCTCACGCGGGGGTCTCGTGCTTGTCACCGTCGGGCTCGGACGTGATCTGGTAGGACAGCAATTGCTGGAAGAGACCGGGCTGTTGGGAGAGCTGGGCGTAGGTTCCCTCCTGGACGATCTTGCCTTCGTCGAGGACCACGATGCGGTCGGCGATGGCGACGTTGGTGATGCGGTGGGTCACCAGCAGTACCGCCCGGTCCCGGGCGAGGGTCCGCAGCCGCTGGAAGATGCGGAATTCGGCGCGGGGGTCGAGGTTGGCCGTCGGCTCGTCGAGGACCAGCAGACCGGCCGGGCGGAAGAACGCCCTGGCCAGGGCGATGCGCTGCCACTGGCCGCCGCTGAGTTCTTCCCCGTTGAGCCACTCGCGGGCCAGGAGGGTGTCCAGGCCGGCGCCGAGCTTGTCGACGACTTCGTCGGCGTCGGCCGCCTCGCATGCCTCGCGGACCGCTTGGTCGCCGCGGGCGGTGGGCTGTCCCTGGGTGACGTTCTCGCGCACGGTCAGCGGCCAGTGCGCGTAGTCCTGCGGCACGAGGGCGACTTGGCGCCACAGGGCCTGCGGGTCGGCATCGCCGGTGGGGACACCGTCCCACAGGACCTGACCGTCGGTGGGCAGGTAGAGGCCGCTGACCAGCTTCGATAGTGTCGATTTGCCCGAGCCGTTGAAGCCCACGAGCGCGGTGACCTCGCCGCGGCGCAGGGTGAGGGAGACGCCGGACAGGGCGTCGCGGTCCTTGCCGGCGTAGCGGTGGGTGACTGCCTTGATCTCGATCGTCTCCGGGGCCGTGGGGTGGTGCGGGCCGCGGCGGATGCGGAAGCCGCCGGCCTTGTCGAGGAAGCCGGTCCAGTCGTCCATGTACAGCCCGGTCCGCACCGCGCGGGCGCCGACGGCCACCAGGCCGCGGACCGACATGCCGACGGTCTGCAGGGCGAAGACGGCCGTGCCGGCATGTCCGACGGTGATCCGGCCCGTCGCGAGCAGCCACACGACCGCCGCCCACACCACGGCCGATCCCAGGCCCCCGCACATCGCGCCGACCAGGGACATCCGGGCGCCCTGGTCGGCCGCGGCCCGGTCCTCGCGGTTGATCCGGGCGACGGTGCTGCGGTAGCGGCCGGAGAGGAAGTCGGCCATGGTGCCGGCGCGGATCTGGTCGGCGGCGTCCTTGGTGTAGATGTGCCAGCGCAGCACGGACAGCATCCGGTTGTCGCCGTTGCTGCGGAGGTTCGCCAGGTAGCGGACGCGCGCGGCGCTGACCTGGGCAAGAGTCTGCGGGAGGCTGGCGGCGACGAGGAGGGGGAGAAGCACCCAGTGCACGCCCGCCAGGACGATGGCTCCGGCGAGGAAGGCGGCGGCCGAGGCGATCAGGTCCTGGCCCTCGTTGATCAGGTCGCCGGTGACCTGGGCGCCGCGATCGGCGGCCTCGCGGTCCCGGTTGAAGTCGGGGTCGTCGTACGCGCACAGCTCTACCTCGGCGCAGCCGGTGAGCAGCATCTGCTCGGCCTCGCGGGACATCAGCGGACCCAGCCGGGAGGAGAGCGAGTTGACGGTGATGCCCAGGAGCGCGCGCACGCCGGCGGCCCCGGCGAGCAGGGCGACGGAGGGCCACGCCTGAAGGAGCCGGTGGTGGACGTCTCCGTCGCGCAGCAGGGCGGTCAGGGTGCCGGCGATGGCGACCAGGCCCAGCGCCTGCATCACGCCGGTGACCAGCTGGCACAGCAGGAGGCCGACGGTCGCCCGCCGGTCGACGCGCCAGGCCAGGGCCAGCGAGCGGCGGACCAACTGCGGCAGGCGGCGGGCCATGTCCCGCATCCGGATCGAGCGGCCGGCCGCCTCGCGGCTGCCGGTCAGGTCGATGTAGCGCATCTGTCCCTCGGGCGTCGGCGCGGTGGCCGCCGAGGGGGCGGCCCGGGAGGGGGCAGGGGACGGCGCGGTGGTGGTGCGCGGTCCCGGAACGCTGTCGGCTGATGCATCGGTGGGCTCACTCATGCCGCCCACCCCGTATCCGGGCGTTCTGAGGTGCGCGTGCCGTCAACGCCGTGGGTGGGGTGGCCGAGTCGCCGTTCGATTCCGGGAGGCTGCTGCAAGGGGGTGAGGGTGGGGTGCATGGCGTCCTCCGTCTGGGCGTCGGTGTGGCACTGATGCTCTAAAAACGCGGTGGATCTGGTCCCGTCACGGCCCGATCGGAGGGCATTTGGTGAACGCGAGTTCGAATGCCGGGGTCGGGCCGTGCGGGCTCTGGGCAGTCGCCGCTCAAACTCGTTCGATCAGGTCGAGTCACTCCTCCGGGGGATTGCGGACAGCACGGACCGGGCCGGGGCGCGCGACGGCGGCGGCCCGGAGGCAGCTTCTCGGGGCTGGAAGGGCTGGAGCGCGGGGGTCAGGTGTCGAGGACGGTGAAAGCGACTGCCGGGAAGCGCCGGCCGTTGACCTGGAGAGCGAGGGAGTAAGAGCCGGGGGAGACCTTCCATCGCGCGGTCGAGCGCAGCGGGTGCGCCTTGGCGAGCTTCAACTCCTGGCCCGGCTCGGCGGTGGCGCGGCGCAGGAAGGCCACCTTCTCCCGCGGTCGGCCGCTGGGCCCCGTGGTGGCGATCACGATCATCACGTGCACAGGGGCGGTCGCGGTGGCGGTGAGCGCGGCGGAGAAGTTCAGGGTGTCGCCGGCGCGGAGGGCGGTGCGTTCCAGGGCGATCGGGGTGAGGGAGATGGGTGCGTCGTGGGCGTAGCCGAGGAGGGCGTAGGCGGGCGGCCAGCCCTCCTTCAGCCGGTTGCTCAGGGCGTTGCGGGCGAGGAAGGCGAACTGCTCGCCGGTGACCCGGCCCGAGGCTTTCCACCGCTGGAGGGTGGCCAGCGCGAGGTCGGGCTGGGTGGCGGCGATGTCCCCCAGGTGGTTGGCCACGGAGGTGCGGACGTAGAGGTGCGGGTCGTCGTAGAGGGTCTCGAGGACGGGCAGGCCCGCGTCGGCGGGGAGCGCGATCCGTGGGGCCCAGGGCAGTAGGGGCCGGGTGGCCTCGCTTGCCAGCCGCCGTACGCGGAAGTCCTCGTCGCGGCTCCACGCGTCGACGGCCTTCATCGTCTCGTCGGGAAAGTCGGCGAGAAAGTGCCGCACCGGGAGCTCGGCGGAGAAGTACCCCGTGATACGGGCCAGCGCGGCGAGCGACCGTTCCAGGTGCTCGGCGGTGCGCAGGTAGCGGGAGACGTAGTCGGAGTGGGGCGAGTAGAGGTGCAGCCCGAAGTCGTTGGTCACCCCGGCGGCCGCGGGCGTCGGCGGCAGCGAGCACAGCAGGATGTCGAGCGCGTCGGGCCCGGTGACCGGGAGGTGGTCGTGCAGGCCCTGGCTGGTCCGGGCGATCCGGGCGCTCAGCTCCAGCCGGGGAAGGTCCGCCATCACCGACGCCACGAACGCGTCGGTGTTGAAATCGGGGCACACGGCGTGGACTTCGCGGCCGATACGGGCGATGCGCTCGGCGTTGAGGGCGGTCTCTTTCAGGGGAACCTTCGCGGTCATGGGCAAACCCTAGGGCCGGTACAGGGGCATCCTCGTGTTCTCGCCGCGGGTCATCCATCGGTGTGAACGCGGTGGCTTCGGCTTATCGGACGGCGGCGCGATAGAGCAGCCGGCGGTGGTGGGAGCTGTCACAGGGAGAGGCGGTGTGGAGGGTGGCGAGGTTGTCCCACACGACCAGGTCGCCCTGCTCCCAGCGATGGCTGTAGACGTACGGCGCGCTGGTCGCGTGCTCCAGCAGCTCTTCCAGCAGCGTGCGGCTCTCCTGCTCCGCGAGCGTGCTGATGCCGCTGATCACCATGGAGGCGAGCAGCAGCGAGCGGGCGCCGGTTACGGGGTGGGTCAGCACGAGCGGGTGCACGACCTCCGGAGTCGCGGCGCGCGCACGGCAAGGAGCCGAGGAACTGCCAGGACTGCGCCACCATCCGGAAAAACCGCAAGAAGTCGGGGTGGGACATCCCGCCACGGCGCTGGCCGGCCTGGGGACCCCAGCACCGGCAGGCACCGAGAAGCAGCCGTACTGCTCGTGTGCACGATGCCTGTTCCCCACGACCATCGGCGCGATCATCCGGGGCACCAGGGAAGACGGTACCCCCGAGCCGATCGGCGCCGCCGTCGGCTTCTACACCCCATGCCCTCGTGACGACTACACCAGCCCTGTGGTGCCACGCGAACAGCGGCCCTTCGCCTGGGCCACGCGGTTCCTCACCGAGGCCGGCTGCCTGGTCCTGGACAACCGCGAGTGCGTCGGACTGTGGCCGGTTGGGGTCCGACACGACGACGCCCTCTTCGCCGAGACCGGTCTGGGCGGCGTCGACGACCTCACCGACGATCCGGAGGAGGAAGGGGGAGAGAAGGAGGACGGCTTCGGCGCCGACGAAACCCGCACTGACCTGGGATCCCCCGTTGGGGGGTCCGCCTGCGCAGACACCAAGCGGGCCGATACGGTCATTGTGGGCGCCGCCGCCGGCCGCCAGAATCAGGAGGAGGGTCGATGACCACGCCGAACGTGCTCACGGTCCTGCCGCGATGATCTGGCTGACGCGCAGGTGGCTGTGCCGCTCAATGCCCTTCATGAGCGAGACGATCACGGTGTCGGGTCCGATGAGCGGTGCCCATGCGGTGAGGCCGGTCCTGATCGTTTGGGCAGGGACGGAGAGCGCCAGGATGTCGGCACCGGCCAGCGCGGTGGCAGGGTCGGTCGTCGCGGTCAGGTTGGTGGGCAAGTCGACGTCGGGGTGATAGCCGGGGTTCCGGTGAGCGGTGTTGATCGCTTCGGCGATCTCGCCGCGGCGGGCGTGTACGGTGACGTCGGTGCCGGCGTCCGCCATGATCTTAGCGACTGCTGTGCCCCATGAACCGGCAGAGAACACCGCCGCGCGAGCAGCCGGGTGGCGCACTCTGGGATCCTCTCGCCGGCCGGACCGCCGCCCTGTGGCGAGCGGAGCCTGGACATCCTATGGGGGGCGGTACGGGCAATCCGGGCCACGACAGACCGCAGGCGGCGTGTCAGGCGTTGAACATCCGATGCATGAGGAATGCCCACGGCGAATCATGGGCCGTCACCGCCGACGAGATGCGCTGGCTGAAAGCGTCGTAGGCAGCGTCCTGTGCTGAATCCAAGGCCACGACCTGGCCGGTCAGTTCGTCAGGGATGCACGAGAGCAGGAGATCGTCGGGCTTGATCTGCAGCACGTTCAGCGCGCGCTCGAAGCCGTCGACGCACTTGGTCGGTGAGGACATCCCGCCGGGGCTGGAGGGCGTCAGGTCTTCCGCGATGCGGCGCAGACTGTCCACGAGCTCTGGATCGGTGTCGCGCTCCACTGCAGTCTGCAGTCGGTGGAGCAGACCCGCGAGGGCGCTCAGGTCCTCGGGGTCCACGTGCAGGACGTAGAGCTGGACGTGCCGGTCGCCGCGGGGGCTGTTGAGTGTGTATCCGCCAGCGGCGGCATCGGGGAAGAACACCTCGCCGCGGCCGACGCGCAGGGCCAGTTCCCGCAGTGGGCCCGGAAGGGCGCGGAAGACCCTCTCCCAGGCGCGGTAGGCGTGTGTGACTAGCACCGGCCAGTCGAGGGCCTCGTACATCGGTGAGGGGTACAGGGCCTGGGCGTCGAGTTCGAGGGAGTGGAGGAACGGGTCCTCCATCGCCATGAAGTGGGCGAGCCACACCGCGTCGGCGGGCACGAGCCTGCGAAGCACAGTGCTTCCTTTCGGTGGGACCGTGGGGATCGGGCCTTGAGGCGACGTCGCGGTGACGGCGCCGGCAGTGAGGACTCAGCGGCCCGACTCCGGCGCCCGGGGTAAGGAACCCTGGGGCCCACTCGTGAACAGGATCGTCACCAGGCGGGCGCCCGGTGCGGTGTCGAGGTGTGCGGTCATGAGCTGTGCGGTGCCAAGGCCGTGGACCGGGTGACGGAAAGGCCGGTGCGCCTCCTCCTGTGCGCTCGGCATCTCCGGCGCGTTCCGGAGCGCCTTCTGCAGGCGGTCGTCGGACTCCAGCTCGGCCTGTAACGAAGCCAGTTGAGGCGCATACGGGCCGTTCGTGGCGGCGACATCGAGCCGGGAGACCAGGTAGGGCGCCCAGGCGGTGTCCCAGTCAGCGAGCACGTGATCCCGGGCTTCAGAGTCCAGTAGCAGCCACCGCCACATGCTGGAGGGCAGTTCACCGCGGGAGAAGAGGGCCTTGAACGCCTCGTTGCTGGCGGCGATGTCACCGCCGTGCTTGACCACGCAGGACATCGAGGCTTGACCGTCGACCACCCGTTGCCACAGGGATGAGACCTCGTCGCTCGGGTTCAGCACGTACGGAGGCCTGATGCCGGGGAACAGGTCCTGGTGTGCCCGGTAGTAGTCCTCTTCGCTGAAATTCAGCAGCGTTGCTACGCGACGCACGTAGGCGGGCGAGGGGACAAGGGCCCCGGATTCGAATTTCTGGTAGACGCCGGCACCGCCCTCAAGGGCCTCGTCGAGATCCGCCTGTCGTAGCGGCTTGCGACTGTTTCCCGCATGGGGGAGGGCCTTGAGTCCGATGTCCGGTCGCGTCAGGCTTCTGCGGTATTGCCGGAAGAGCACCTGGTACTCACGCCTGGCAGCCCCTGAAGACACGAAACGACCTCCTTTTCCGTCAATAGGTCCGAATGGCCCGGCTCATTGCTCGGGCATGCGAGCAGCGGGTACCGTGCGATTCCCCTGACGCAGGGACGCAGCAGTTCCGATCAAACCACGCACCTGGTTGGTTTGGTGAGAGGGTCTTGGAATCGCGTCCCTTTGATGCCGAAATGCCTCACCGCAAGGCATCCGAATACTGGTACGCCGTCACATTGCCGCTGGGCACCACGCCCCGAGGGGGTGGAGGTCTGACGCGGACCCTGTGTTCACGCGCCAGACCAGCCTGCGGCTCACCGCCAGGGTCGCAGGGCTACTTCTCCGGCCCCGCTTCGTGTACGTGGGCAGGGCCGAGGGAGGCGGCCTTCACCAAGCGTGCGCCCCGGTCGTTGGCGAGGTCGAGGCGCCTCATGGTCTCCGGGGTTGCGACTCCCCGGGCCAGGGTCTGGAACATGATGGCGACCTCGTCCTCCAGGACGCCGGGGGTCCGCTCGTTGCGGAGCATGAGGTCGATGCCGGTGAATGCGGCGACCCAGACGCGGCTGGTGTTCTGGTAGTTCACGTCGGGGAGCAACTCGCCCAGTTCGTCGGCCTGCCGGAAGAGGTCGGCCACCATCGGGATGTAGCCCCTCCAAAGGGCCCCGAAGAACTCGTGATCCTGCTCGGTGGCCAGTCGCGCGGCCGCGCGCACCTCGAACTCGCGGGGCGTGCGGTAGGCCAGGACCATGCCGGCGTCCACGATGTCCTGGAGCCTGGGGACTTGCCCGGCGACGGACTCCTGCTCGAACCCCGCCTCCACCACCGCGGCGGCAATCGCAGCCTTGGAGGGGAAATGGTGGTAGAGGGCCCCCTTCTTCACGTCCGCCGAGGCCTGGATGTCGCGGATCGAGACCTTGTCGTACCCCCGGTCAGCGAACAACTCGGCAGCACCGCGGATGATCCGCGCGCGCGTCGCGATCCCGCGCGGCTGCGGTCCCCGTCGTTCTACCACCTGCATGCTTTTCCTCCTGCTGCTGTGCTGTGCATTGCGACCCACCGGTGACCGGAGGGAACCGCACGACCGGTCGGCACCTACTGGGGTTCCACTCGGTCGTTCAGCCCCACGGTGACGACACAGTGCGAACCGAGCGCGGTGACACCGGAGTCGATCGGCTAGTCGCCATTATCCGAACCCGCGGTGTGCACACCACATCAACATTGCAAATCTGTGCCCTCCCATGAATCATGATCTCGATCAAACCACGCACCTGGTCGGTTTCGCGAGCGTGGACAGGTTCCGACTTCATGTGACGGGGGTCACCATGGCAAGTCGAACGGCACCGCAACGCAGTCTCCAGCCCGCAGCACGTGCGGGCTACCCCATGGTGCCGCGAACGCAGCACGCCGCGGCGACTGCGGCGAGAGCTGGTCCGGCGCGTGACGCGACCGCGCTCACCCTTCCAGACCTCCGTTCCCGCGCCCGTCAGCCAGGCACGCGCCCGCTCACTCAACCCCGGAGCAAACCAGCCGGCAGGCTAATCAACCGCATCAACACCCTGCGGTACCGCGGCCCCACCTTCCCGCCCGCGAAGGCCGACGCAGCCGGACAGGGCTCGGGTGCTGACGGACACGCGGCGCCGGCGTCTTCCCTCCGGTCCGGCTCACCCGAGCGACCGGTACGTCACCGTGAACTGCTGAAATGTGCGACGCGATGCCCTTGTAGGTCTGGCGCCCACGCGCGGGCCGACTCGCCGGCGCCTGCCGCCTCTGCCGCGTCGAACAGCGCCCATCAGGCGTCCGTTGCCGCACAGGCCGCTCGGCAGCTGACATCAGGAGCGTGCGCCTGACCAATCTCTAAGTTGCCGCAGAACAGCGCCCTGCCTTGGCCTCCAGGCCCGTACCGCCCGACGCGGCGCCACGGGTCCATGTCGCGCTACCCAGAAACGGATCCCTCGTGCCAATCTCCCCAGGTGCCGCCCGCGGTGGGCAATCCGCTCTCGAACCGGCCCCCCTGCTGCTGCCCGAGGGCCAGCAGTGGCTGTCGACAACCTCAAGCCGCATCGCGCCCGACCCGTACTCCTGGATGCAAGCCGTCTGCTGGGCACGTCTCGCATCGGCTTACCGCCCGGTCCGGGATCACGGCCCGAAGCGCATCGGGGAAACGACTTTGCGGGTTGCCGCCGAACTGGCCCGTCTCTCCCCATGCCGCCCCAGCGTCGACCACCTGGTGCAGGCACTCGGGCTGTCCCGACGCACCGTGCAGTACCACCTGGGCATCCTGCGCGAGTCCGGCCTGCTCACCTACCGGTCCAAGGGGACACGCGTCGCCGGCATCGGAGGCCGGGCCTCCGAATTCGTGTGGACGATCCCGGAAGCCTTCGACACCGCCCTCGGTCTGATCACCCGCCCCAGCGACCGCTACATCCGGGCTCTGACCGGGGTAGCCGACAGCGGCCGCGCGCTGATGCGCCGCCTGGCGAGGATGGCGCGCAGCCTGACCCGGCGTGGCCGTCGGCGCCGCGCCCCAAGCCGCTCTGCGGTCCGATCCTCGGCGACGTCGCCTTGCACCCCAATGGAGGGTGGCTCAAGTCGTCTTGAAACTGCGGGTACTACCTCCTCTCCCTCTGAGAGCAAGCTCCGTCAGGGGAAGAACACCTCGCGATCACCTCGCAAAGGCGGCCGACGACGCCCGCTCAACAAGGTGGGCCGTCGCTACCAGCTGGCCCGCGAGCTCATCGCCCGCATCGCCTGGCTGCGCGGCTGCTCGGTCCCGCGGATCGCGTGGGTGATCCGCTCCGTGGCGGATGCCGGATGGAGCGCGGATGAAGTGTGCGCCTGGCTCCATCTGCGGGGCGAGCCCAACCGGGTGCACCGCGCCTCCGGCCTGCTGGCCACGCTGCTGGACGGGGTCGCATCCATCCTCGACACCCCGAGCAGACGCGCCCGGGCCGTGGAACGGTGGCACGCCGCCCTCGAGGCCGCCCGACGACACGCCATCGTGCGGGTGCGGGACCGCGGTGAACGGTTCGACGGGGACTGGCAGATGCCCAGCAGTCTCGCCGTCCGTCGTAGGGTCGCCCTGGCGGTCATGGAAAGTGCTGCCGCGGCTACCGGCGGGGGAGAGGAGCTGCCTGCCCTTGCCAGCCCGCAGGATCTGACCAGCGAAGAGTCGCAAGCGATGCGGCGCGCGGCATGGGCCGCTTTCCTGTCCGGCGACGGCTCCCTGGTCACCTCTGCCGTTCAGATCCTCGGCCGGCTAGCCGCCGAGGCCGTCTACGGGCCGGAGCTCGTTCACCGGACCTTGCAGGTCTCTCGGGCGACGTCGCTGACGACGGTCGGGCGAGGAATGAGCAGGTCCCGATGACGTGGGCGGCCGGGGCGGGGGTGGGTGCAACGGTGCATCCACTGCACGGTAAGCTCGCTGACCCGGTATCACGGATATGCCCAGCGTCCGGTGCGACACAAGTCGCGTACGCCACAGGCGCGTTGCGCATCAGCGCATATTCCGCGGGTAGATACCGCCATTCCGGTGGCGCCAATCGTGGTGATCATCATGTCGGTCAGGTCTGATCGTTTCGAGTCATCTCCGATAGCGTTCCGGAGCGTGAAACTCCAACTCTTGCCTGATCAGAGCACGTCGTCCATCGCAGCGCTCACCCAGTCACTGTTCGGCGACCGGTTCACCCAGGACCACGAGGGCTGGCGCGAACTGTTCAGCACCGACGCGTTCCGCTTTCAGGAAGGCCTCCTCCCCGACGAACGCATCGCGCTCTCCTACGCCCGTCTCCGGCGAATCAACGCAGCCGTCACGGACCCGGAGACCTTCGTCCAGGACGTGGAGCGACTGGCCGCCTTGCACGAGTGGGCCGGACCAGCCGACGCTGGAATGGCGACGATCGCTTCCATCCACTACAACCTCTTCCTCGGCAGCCTGGTCGATCACGACAACCCGCGCGATCTGCGGCCGTTCACCGACATGCGCCGGATCGGCACGTTCCTGTGCACCGAGGCCGGACACGGCAACAGTGCCTCGCAGATGGAGACCACCGCCACCTACGATCCGGCGACCCGCTCCTTCACCCTGCACACCCCGACGCCGGCCGCGCGCAAGTACATGCCGAACACGAGCTCCGCCGGCGGGAGCAAAGCGGCGGTCGTCGCGGCCCGCCTCATCACCGGTGAGGGCACCGACCGGGGCGTCTTCTTGTTCCTGGTCCCGCTGAGCGAGGCCACCGGCCGGCCGCTGCCCGGTATCCACATCGAGCGGCTTCCGCAGACGGCGACCAGTCCCGTGGACCACTGCGCCACGACGTTCGACAACGTCTGGCTCCCTTACGAAGCGCTCCTGCAGGGCGACCACGGCCGACTCACCCCGGAAGGCGAGTTCAGCAGTTCCATCGGCAGCTCCCGAAAACGGTTCCTCACCTCCGTCGGGCGGGTCACCACCGGCAAGCTGTGCATGTCCGCCTACAGCCTTGGCACGATGCGTCACGCCGTCACCGTCGCCGTGCGTCACGCCCACAACCGGCAGACCTCCGGCGCCACTGGCGGCAACAGCGTCCCGCTGTTCGCGCACCGCAGCCACCACGCGCCGCTGCTGGACGCCCTCGCCACCACCTACGCCGCGAACTTCCTGCACCGCACGGCTCTGCGTACGTGGGCGCAGGCCGCCACCGCCGAGCAGCGCGAGGACGGCGAGCGGCTGACCGCCATCGCCAAGGGCTGGATCACCTGGAAGGCCCGGGAGGTGATGACCGAGTGCCGGGAGCGGTGCGGCGCCCAGGGCCTCCTGTTGTCCAACGGCATCGCGTTCCAGCTCGCGGCCAACGAGGGGACGATCACCGCAGAAGGCGACAACCTTGTCATCTGGACCAAGGCGGCCGGTGAACTCCTTCTCGGGCACTTCACACCAGAACAACCCAGCCCGACGCTCCCCGAGGACCGAGACCTGGCAGACTCCGGCTTCCTCCAGGACCTCCTCGCAGACCTCGCCCGTATCTGGCACACCCGGGCCCGGACCCGCCTGCGCAGCGGCGCGGCCGGCGGTCCCCTCAACCGATGGAACCGCACCGTCGGCTCAGCTTTGAAACTGGTCGACGCCTACGCCCACCACACAGCCGCCGCGGCGCTCCGCGACGCCGCCCAGAACGCCACCCACCCCGACGCCGACTACCTCCTCCACCACCTGCACCGGCTGTTCGCGCTGCGCCGGATAGCCGCCTACAGCGGCGACCTGCTCGCCGACGGCCGCCTGACCTGTGCCCAGGTCCAAGAACTTCCCGACGCGATCGAGAACGCCATTGAGGACCTCGCCCCGCACGCGATGACGCTCGCGGCCGGCTTCGCGGTGTCCGAGGACGCCCTGCTCGACCACCCCATCACCACGCAGGGAAGCGGCCTGCTGCCCGTGTGACGTCTCCATTCCCCGGACAGGCCCCGACGTTGCCCGGGAGAGCAATCAGTCCGCCGCGGAATCCTGCGGCGGACTGATGACGCTGCGACGGCTGCTCATCCCGTATTGCGGTTCGCCGTCCGGGTCAGGTAGCCACTGATGACGCCCGCGGTGTCCATCACGGAGTACACGTGCGTCTCCCGCCCGCCGGGGGACAGGACCGCAACGGAACCGACGACCGTCGTGCCGCGCCACAACGGCGCTGCCGTGCTGTGCCAGCCCGGCAGAGGGGACCTCTCGCTGGCGAAGCCCTGCCTGCGGATCTCGCGCAACGCCGCGTCGCCGAGCTCGTCCAGGCACGCGCGGATGACCAGCCCGGATGCATCCGGATCGGTCTCCAGCGTCGCCCCCCACAGCATGTCCCGCCGCCCCACCGGCGCCACCAGCAGATCCCTTCCGTGCCCGCCGAGCAGCCGACGCGTGCACAGCCGCATCATCGGCATCCCGACCAGCGAGTGAAGCAGCACGATCTGTCCCGTGCGGGCCTGCAGCGACGACAGCGCGGCGCGAATCGCCGGCGGTGTCCTCCCCGGAACCCGCAAAGGCAGTTCCTCCAGTGCGCCCAGCCCGCCGGACGGCGCCGCATCGGCGCACGCCACGTAATGCCCCTTGGGTTCCTCGCACTTGCGGACCCTGCCCTCACGCACCAGGGCCTGCAAATAGCGGTGCGTCGTCGACACCGGGAGCCCGGCGCAGGTGGCGATGTCGATCGGGCCGTGCGAACCGGGCCGCCGCACCGCGTTCAGGACAGCCATCGTGCGGGACACGGCACTGGCACGCTCCGGCGTCGGAGCCGGAGCAAGGGTTGTGACCACCAGGAGACCCCCTTTATCAACCTGTGGGCAGGAAAGATCAGTCTGTCCAGGTGCTCCGCGCCGGTGGCGTACACCGCAGAGCGCCCGGCGCCCCGGCCGCGCGCGGGCAGGGCGGTCACGCAGGCCGGCTCAGCGTCAGGGACCCCGTCCGCATGCAGCCAGCCACGCCGTAAACCAACCCGGTGCGTGGTTTGGTGATCTCATCATTCACGGCAGCCACAGGAAAAACAATGTTGATCTGCTGTGCACACCTCAAGTTCGGACCCTACGGTTCCGGACTTCGGGCCCAAGATCTCGCCGCGATCGAGTCCCATGCCAGTGGGCGGAACCGAGACGCCCACCGTTCCAGCAGGTGAGAATCCTGGCCCCGAGGTCGCCGCAACGGTGGCGGCAAACGGCTTCCTACCTGTACCTATGAAGTGCCTCCGATCGCCCGGCTCGCATCTCCGGGCGGCCTGCAGGCGTCGTTGCAGACCCCCGACGACGCCCAGGGCCGGGTGGGGCGCCGTCTCACCCCCGTCGACGGCACCCCACCCCCCATCGACGGCCGGGCGCATCCCACCACCAGGAATCCAACACGCTCAGCTTCCACTCAGTGAGATTCACCCGCCCGTCGGCCCCTTGCGCATTGGTCACGGCGCGGCCGACCGTGCACCGTATCCAGGCAGCAGCTGCCACGACAGGAGCACAGCCCTCGCGTCGGCTCGAGGCGGTACGGCAGGACATGTAGCAGCCAGGTGGGATTCCCCATCCCGGCTTCGCTGTTCTACTGCCGAGCTCCGAGGCGATGCGAGAAGATCACCCCCCCTTGGACACAGCGAAGGAGAACAACGATGGTCGGCAAGGGCACGAGGGTCACCGGAGCAGAGCGCGGCAAGCTCGCAACCGAGTTGAGCGCGGCATACAGCAGCGGCGCCACCATCCGGACGCTGGCCGAGAGCACCGGCCGGTCCTACGGCTTCGTCCACCGTCTCCTCACTGAAGCCGGCGTCACGCTGCGCAGCCGAGGCGGAATCACCTGCGGACAGCGAACGGCGTAAGGACGCGCGTACCACTGCGCGTTGAAGTCACGCCCCGCTCTCGTCCTGGTGAGTCGTCACCCAGCACGCGTCAACGCCCCGCCGCACCGACCCGCGCTGTCGTCAGTGAGCACGGTTCCACCAGGCCTCGCTCGCCACCGCCAGGACCGCGCGCTCCAAGGCCCTGGCCTCCTGTCCGCTCGCGGCAACAGCCCAGCAGACATGCGGATCCGCCCAGGACAGCGCAGCCTTGCCCCAGTCGGTCGCCCGCATCGGCCGGCCGGCCTCGACTTCGGCGAGGCGCTCGCGCAACCACGCCGGGTCGGCCAAGGCCCGGTCGAAGACCGCTTCACCGAGGCCTGACGCCAGTGCCCTCCCGCTGGTGTACCGCTTGAGCCGGCCCCGCAGCCCCTCACCCTGACGCTCACCCGCCATGCCCGTGTAGACCATGGGACCGTTCGCGCCCTGCCGCGCGAGGTAAACCCCGGGCAGTCGCGGAGGCTCAGCGCCGTTCAACGGCACCCACGGCGACCATGCCGCCAGTCCGTGGATCTCATCGCCGATCACGACCACACCTTCTCGCACCATCTCTGGGGTCGGCCACTGCTGCCTTCAGGAGGCCGCACCCGTTGCGCGCTCCAAGTCCCCGCAGGGATATGCGGCCGCGTTGCGGTCGCGATTCCGGTGAGTGATACCAGCACCTCCAGGATTCCACTGGGTGAGAAAACCTGGCGCCTGAAGGCCTTCGTGATTGCCACTGGCGCCGTCAACAGGATCGAGTAGAGCCCGAGCGATGCCGCGTCCATCACGCCGTCGCAGCGTGCCTTGCCAAACCCTTCTCGCTCGATCGCGGGTTTCGAACGCCCCGAAGCACTGCACCCCTTTTCGACTGATGAACGGAACTTGCACATGAAGATTGCACGGAATCTGGCTGCCGTAACCGGGGCTGCCTTTGCCCTCGCGCTCGTCGTCGGAACGGGCACGGCCCAGGCCACCAGCACCCACACCTACAGCCGGGGCATCGTCAAGTTCACCAGCGCCACCGACACGATCTACGTCAAGGACACCAAGAACGACGGCTTCGGTCTGACGGTGTGGGTCTGGGACCAGACCGCCGACATCTCCTACCTCGCCGAATGCGGCATCAGCGGATACGGCAAGTCCATCAGCTGCAAGCACCCCAACTACATCGAGAAGCACACCCTGCGCTTCGACGTGTACGGCTACGGCCCGAACTCCAAAGTCATCAACATCGGCCACTTCACCGACAAGGCGTAATCACCGGCCGCACGCACCCGAATTCGCCGGGCACCGCTCGCCTCATTTCCTCGTGCCGTCTTTCCATGTGGGGGAGTTCCTGCGATGACGCTGCCGACAACGGCACCGCTCCGCGCCGCCAGCCACCGCAGGACGCTCGGCTACGGCGCGGTGCTGCGCACCCCGCAGGTGGCCTTCCTGATGCTGGCCACCCACATCGGCCGGTTGCCCGGCGGAATGACACCGCTGGCGGTGATGTTCGTCGTGGCCGCCGACGGGGGAGGCCTGGCGCACCGGGGGATGCTCGCCGCCGCGTACGGGCTGGCGGCCGCGCTGGGCCAGCCGCTGCTCGGACGCCTCGCCGACCGGCGTGGGCAGACCCTGCCGCTCACCGGGGGCGCTGCCGTTTCGGCAGCAGCGCTCACCGCGGCGGCGGTACTGGACACCACGACCTGGCCCGGGGTGGGCTGCGTCGTGCTGGGGGGCGCGGCGAGCCCGCCGCTGGAGTCCTGCCTGCGTGCGGTCCTGCCGGACCTTCTGTCCGACAGGACCGCGGTGTTGAAGGCCGCCTACGCGCTGGATTCCAGCGCCCAGGAAATCGTGTACGTCGTCGGTCCGCTGCTGGTCACGGTGCTGGCGACGACTCTGTCGCCAAAGGCCGCGTTGCTCGCGGTGGCCGTGGTGGGGCTGGTCGGCTCGTTGCTGGTCGCCGCGTCCAAGCCCTTGCGCCGCTGGCGTCCCACTCCGCGGCGCCGTGACCTGGTCGCGGCGCTCCGTCCGCGCGGCATGCGGCTGGTCCTGGTCGCGTTCTTCGCTGTCGGGATCGTGCTCGGCGGCCTCAACGTGGCCGCGGCGGCGGCCGCAGACCGGCACGACGCACTGTGGATGACCGGCGCTCTACCGGCCGCGCTGTCGCTGGCCGGCGTCACCGGCGGCCTGGTCTACGGGCGCCGAGCCTGGCCCGGCAGCCGGACCGTCCAACTGCAGACCCTCGCCGCGTTGTTCGCGCTGGCCTGGCTGCCGCTCCTGCTGATGGACCCGCCGCCCGTACTCGCCCTCGCGCTGATCACGGTGCCCGGCGGGCTGTGGCTGCCGCTGCTGACCGTCGGCTACCAGGTCGTGGACGACCTCGCCGTGCCCGGCACGGTCACCGAGGCCTTCGGGTGGCTGGTCGCCGTGGTCAACGTCGGCCTCGCTGTCGGCACTGGCCTCGGCGGCCGGATGGACCACGGCTACGAGCTGTGCGCGCTCGCGGCCGCGGCCGCCGCGCTCACCCTCCTCGCCCACCGCACCACCACACCTGTCCCTTCACCACACCCCAGGGAGACCTGACATGCGTTTCCGCACTACGACTGCCACCCTCGCGGCGGCCTCGGCCCTCCTCGTCGGCGCCGGCATCGCCCTGGCCCCGACCGCGTCGGCCGCCGTCGGCTCCAGCGCCTGCACCGTCAACATCCGCGACCAGGACGTCTGGCCGTACACCGATGGCCTGCGGCTGCGGACCGGCCCCGGCACCAGCTACAGCGCCCTCGGACTGCTGTACAGCAAGGACCGGCTCACCGCCCGCTGCACGAAGGGCTCCTGGTACTACGTCTCCACCGACACCAAGACCCGCACCGGCCTCAAGGCCGGCACCTACGGCTGGGTCAGCGCCGCCTACCTCGACACCCAGACGTGCCTGCCCGAGAACACGGCGTGCCCGTACAACCGGTGATCTGATCCCGGCACCCCATGAGCCGGGGCCGCCGGCCCGGACGACCTGACCCGGCCGGGCCGGCGGCCCCGCCCCGAGCGCCGCCCTGTTCGGGCCGCGCCCTCCACCTTCCTGATCCGGCGTCCCGTCGCGGGGCGGCGGCATGTGCAGCAGGAGAGATGCAGCATGACCGCGCTCCACCTCGTCATCGGAATCACCGGTGCCGGGAAGACGGCCCGTGCCGTCGCTCTCGCCCACCGCCACCACAGCCCGGTTCTGGCTCTGGACCGCGTGCAGTGCCACACGCAGCTGGCCATCGGTTCCGGCCGCCCCACCATGGGCGAACTGCAGGGCACCCAGCGGATCTACCCGATTCAGCGCCCCGTGCGCTCCGGCCCGGTCACCGCCGCCGAAGCCGTCGACCACCTGGTCCACCAACGCAAATCCCTCAACGATGCCGGCGTCAGCACGCTGGTGCTGGAGGGTGGATCGATCTCGATCCTGCACGAACTCGCCGCCCGTCACGACTGGAGCGACGGCGCCACCGTGCACGTCGAGTGCTGGCTGGAGGCCAGCGTCACCGGTCACGCCACCCGGACCGCGGACCGGGTGGAGCGGATGCTCGGCTACGGCACGCCGCCCGCAGACCGCACCCTCGTCGACGAGCTCACGGACCTGTGGCCGGACCCCGAAGCCCGCAGGCATCTGTGCGAAGTGATCGGCTACCGCGAACTGATCGACCTGTGCGCCTGCGAAGGCCTCGACCCGGGCCAGCTCCGCGGCCAGACCGCACGGCTGCGCCGCGCGGCGTTCGCCGGTGCAGTCACCGACGCCCACCTGGACTACGCCCACCAGCAGCGCCTGACCCTGGCCGCCGCGCTCCCGACGCTGGCCGACCGGAGCTTCGAGGTGACCCTGTGCGAGAACTGACCGACCCCACCTGCACCGCGGCGCCCGGCCAGACGGTGATGCAGCGGCCGCTGCGGGTCACCGTGTTCTGCGGCTCGTCCCCAGGCCAGGACCCCGCCTTCGGACGAGCCGCCCGCACCGTCGGTGCCCTGCTGGCCGCCGCCGGCGCCGAACTCGTCTACGGCGGGGCCCGGATCGGCCTGATGGGAGCCCTCGCAGATGCGGCGCTCGCCGCCGGTGGCGAAGTCACCGGCGTCATCCCGCGGAGCCTCAACAGGCCCGACATTGTGCATCCTGCCCTGACCCGGCTGGAGGTCGTGGCGGACATGGCAACACGCAAGGCCGTGATGCGCGACCTCGCCGACGCCTTCCTGATCCTGCCCGGGGGACTGGGCGCCCTCGAGGAACTCGCCGAGATGTGGTCCGGCGCCCAACTCGCCCTGAACCACACGCCGATCGCCGTGGCAAACATCGGCGGCTTCTTCGACCCGCTGCTCCACTTCCTGGCCTCCGCCCAGCAGGCCGGATTCCTCAGCGCCACCGACCGCGACCTGATCACGGTCGACACCGACATCGCTCGCCTGACCACCACCGTCCTCAACCAGCTCACCACAGCGGAGATGACCTCATGGTGACCGTCCTCGCGCCCCCGGCCGCCGTCACGGAACCCGCATCGCCCCCGGTGACGGCACGAAGGCTCCTCACCGGCTACTACGTCGGTCTCGGCGCGCTCATGGCGGTGTGGGGCACACGGATGCCCGCCGTCCAGTCCGCCGCGCACCTCACACCCGGGCTGCTGTCCCTGGTGCTCCTAGCGTCCGCCGCCGGCATCGTCGCCGGCCTCTACCTCGGTGGCCGCATCGCCCACCGCCACGGCCCGGCCCGGCTGCTGACCGCCCCGGCCATTGCGGTTGCCGCGGCCCTGGCCGCGCTTGGAGCCTGCCGCACCCTGACCACGCTGATCGCGGCCGCGGCCTGTTTCGGGGTCGCACACGGGCTCCTCGACGTCGGAGCAAACGTGGCCGCCGTGCGCTGCCAAGACGCCTACGGCCGCAGCATCCTGTCCGGGATCCACGCCGGATTTTCGCTCGGCGCCCTTGGCGGGGCCGCCGCCGCGGCCGCCACCGCCCACATCTCGCACCGCACGGTCTTCCTCGTCGCCGGACTCGCTGCCGTCGCCGGCATCGTCCTCGCCATTCCGGCCACCCGCAGCATCATCCGCCTCACCCCGGCTGCCAGCGACGGCCACGAACCCGCGGCCCAGTCGAACACGCCCCGCGCCCGGCTCTGGCTGCTCGGTGCGCTGGCCGCGGCCTGTCTGCTGGGGGAGGGCGCGGCAGCGGACTGGTCCGCGGTTCACCTCCACGGCCTGGGCGCCACCGCCGCGGTCTCAGCCTCCGCCTACGCCGTCTACAGCGCCGCCATGGCCGCCGGGCGTCTGGCCGGGGACCGGCTCATCGCCCGATACGGCGCACCGATCCTCGTCCGCATGGGCGCGGTCCTGGCCACGGCAGGCCTTGCCGCCGGGCTCCTTGCCGACGCCGCACCCGCGGCCCTGGCCGGATGGGCAGCCCTGGGGCTGGGGCTGTCGGCAACGGTGCCCGCCCTGATCACCGCCGCCGGACGGCACGGCCCCCGAGCCGTCGCCGCCGTCACCACCACCGGCTACCTCGGTCTCCTGGCCGGGCCGGCCGTCATCGGCGCACTCGCCTCCCTGACCGGCAGCCTCCCGGCCGCGCTGGCCCTTCCCGTCCTGCTCGCGGCCGTCGTGGCCGCCGCCTCCCGAACCGCGCTGGAGACCTCGCGATGACCCTCCGTCCCCCCGCCACCCGATACGACGCCGTCGTGCTCGACTACAACGGCGTCCTGGGAAAACAGCCCACAGCGTCGGCATGGGCGAACCTCGCCGCACTCGCCAGCTGGCCCGCCGACCGCGTCACACAGTTCCAGCAGGCCTTCTGGTCCCGCCGCGACGGCTACGACGCCGGAGTCATCAGCGACGCCCAGTTCTGGGTCTCCGGCATGGTCCAACGCACCGACCGCACCTTCGCCAGCCTGCTGCCCGAACTCATCAAGACCGACGTAGCCATGTGGACCACCGTCGACCCCGCCGTGATCCACTTGCTGCGCGCCGCCCACCGGGCCGGAACGAAGTTCGTCCTGCTCAGCAACGCTCCCCATGCCCTCGCCGAGGCTCTCGACATGACCGAATGGTCGTGCAGCCTGATGGCCAGAAGCGTCTACAGCGCCCGCATCGGTATCAACAAGCCCGCGAAGCAGGCGTACGAAGCGGCGTTGGCGGCCGCGGGATGGCCGGACCCTGAGCGGGTGCTGTTCGTCGACGACCGGGCCGAGAACACCGCGGCGGCGGCCCGGCTGGGCATGAACACCCTGCACTACACCGGGAACCTCGGCGCGCTCGCCGAACACCTCCCGCAGCTGTACCCGGCCCCTGCGATCCAGCAGGTCGGCGCGGCGGTCGCCTGAGCATCAGTCACCACCATGCACTGAGGGCGGCCAGGTCTGTGACCTGGCCGCCCTCAGTGCATCACCGGTCGTGCCCGACGAACCGGCACGGGGTCTTCGTGGCGAACGTGTAGCGGACGCGGTAGCCCTTCATCGCGGCCGCGGTGCCAGCGGATCTCCGCTCTGGGCGTGTGACCGCTGTTGCCCTGCAGCCACTGCAGAGTGCGCGGAAAGTAGGCGTAAGTGTCAGTTCATGTCTCCAGCGACGGCCGGCACCAGGCTCGTCACCCCGGACCACGGCGGCGTCCTGAGGCCGCCATCAATGCGTCTGCCGGTGACGACGTCGGGCCAACTGTCGTCCGAGACGGGTGTGCCACGTCTTGATCGCCGGGTTTTCTATCAGGCACTGAACACCGGGCACCACATGCACTGAGCGCGGCCAGGTCCCAGACCTGGCCGCGCTCACTGCATCACCGGTGGTGCAGGACTTCCGGGGCGTCTACCACCACCATGGGGTCTTCGGGCCGACGTCCAGCGTCGCCGGGTCGGCCTCAGGGGTTCTGGGGCGGTCACCGCCAGTCTGTGGCGAAGGGGGCGTTCCGCCCTGAGCGGTCTGGGCGAGCGGTTGCGGCCGGGCGGGGGCAGCTGGTCGCCGAGCCGGCGCCGGGCCGGTCGGCCAGGGCACGTTGCGGAAGTTCGCGGTCACGAGGATCCTCCAGAAACGTCGGTCAGTGGTGGTGGCCGGTGCGTCGCAGGGCGCGCGACAGCGGGTAGCAGGCGAGGACACCGAGAACGGCGCAGCCGCCGAGGATCGAGGCGACCAGCGGCCGGCCTCCGGCGTGCAGAGCGAGCGCAATACCCAGCGGGGGCAGTGACGCCGCGGCGGAAGCCGCGGAGAGGACCGCTTGGTAGCGGCCGACCGCTCCGTCCGGGACGGCGGTGGAGACATAGGCGCCGACCGCAACGCTGTAACAGATCTCGCCCGGCACCAGGACCGCGCAGGCCATCGAATAGCCGAGCACCGTGTGCTGGAACGAGGCGTAGGCCAGGCCCAGGCCCAGGATCGCGGTACCGGCCGCCAGGACGGTGACGGGGGAGAGTCGCAGGGTGTCGCCGCGGCCGACCAGGAGCCGGGTCATGGCAGGCGTCAACGCCAGCACGGCCACGGTGTTGGCGATCATCGCGGTGCCGTAGGCGGTGGGCGGAAGACCGTCGTCGGTCATCAGGAGCGGCAGCACGGAGACCAGCCCCCAGGCGCAGACCATGGCCGCCACCGACACCGTGGCGGTCCAGCGCAGCGCAGCATCGGCGAGGACCTGCCGGTACGTGATGTTCTCGCGGGCGCCCGTTGGCCGGTCGGCGGACAGTAGCCGCAGGGCCAGCAGTGCGAAGGCGGCGCACACCGCGGCGTTGGCGAGGAATAGGGGGCGGTAGCCGTAGTGATGGGCCACGTAGCCGCCGAGGCCTCCGCAGACAGCGATGCCGACGTTGATCGACCAGTACAGGGCGGTTTGCGCTCGGGTTCGTGCGGCGCCGGAGAGCAGGTGTTCATTGATCGCGGCGGAGACCGCGGGACGGTAGGTCTCCATGGTCAGGCCCAGGCACACCGAGACGACCAGGAGCGCGGGAAGCGAGTGGGCGAGGGTCAGGGCGACGCATGCGGCGGCGGCGAACGTCATCATGACGGCCAGTGCAGTGCGCTGCCCGGCCCGGTCGGTGAGCCATCCGCTGATCCCCTGGCCGAGGCACCAGCCCACGCCGAACAGGGTCAAGGCCCCGCCTGCTGCGGTCGTGCCGTGCCCGGCGGCGACGTAGTAGGAGAGGTAGTCCCAGGCGAACCCGGCCGCTTTCACGACGAGCGAGGCGCCGATCAGGGTCCACACGACGGTGCGGGCGGTGGGAGCCGACGTCGACGGCCGGGTGGGGGCCACGGGGGCGTCGGTGACAGCCACGAGGGGTCCTTCGGTCGAAGTTGCAGGGCGGGAGACGAGTGAAGGCGGCCGCAGGATTGCGGCCGCCTTCTGGCACTCGGAGCGCGGTGGCTCAGTAGGGGCGCACGGCCCGGTTCGGCCGCACGGCGCGGTTCGGGCGGGCGGCGCGGTTGGGGCGCGAGGCGCGGTTGGGGCGCATGGAGTTCCTCCTGTGTGAGAGGCCCCCGGGATCGGGGACGACGGCAACGGTAGGAAGAGGTGATGCGGGAGGGAAGCCGGAACCCGTCTCAGGGGCCGAATAGTTCAGTGAGTGGAACGACGGCGCGCGAAATCTCGCCCAGCGGAATGACAGCCCGGTGCGACGAGGTTCGTTGAGACCACCATGCCGGTCCCGGGGCGCTCCGGCCCCGGGCCTACTTCGACGTTGCGATGGCGTGTTCGATCGCCGAGGCGACGTCGTCGGCGATGTGGGTGGGGGCGCAGGAGCTGAGGGTCCAGGGCCGTCCGTCCGTCACCCACACGCTGCGAAGTCCGAGCGCGCTGGCGCCGGCGATGTCCGCGTGGGGTGAATCGCCGATGACCCACGCTCCAGGAAGAGGGAAGCGGACGGCATCGGCTGCCGCTTGGAAGATCTGGGGCTGCGGCTTGTTGTGCCCGACTGATTCGGAGATGACCCAGCCGTGGACGAGCTGGTCGAGTCCCGCCTTGAGGATCTTGGCTTCCTGTTGTGCGGTGCGTCCATTGCTGACGATGACGCACGTCCAGCCGTGAGCTGTTGCGGTGAGCAGCGCCTCGCGCACCGCGGGAGCCAGAACGACGTGGTCGGCGCCGCCGTGGTCGAGGAGGAGGGCGAGGGAGTCGGCCGGCACCAGGTCGCCGTATCGTTCGGTGAGGGCCGCCAAAACGTGGTGACGCGCGGTGTATCCACTGGCGTCGGTGGCCATGACCCACGTGAGGTCGGAGCTGGGCAGGTCGTGCTCGGCGAGGAAGCCGGCCACGGCGGCACGGAAGGCTGCATCACGGTCGACCAGGGTGTTGTCGAGGTCTAGCAGCATCAACGGCATGACCGGGAGTAGATCACGGAGCCAGCCCGGAGGCGGGCGGTCTCGTCGCCACTTGACGCGGGCGGGTCAGCCCTCGAGCAGTGCCTGCACCCTCTGCACGACGCTGGCGGTGTGCGTCAGGTCCGGCACCACGAGATCGGCTCCGGCGGCTCGTAGGTCGTCGGCCGAGGTCCGGCCGGTGGCGACCGCGAGGACGGCCACGCAGTTGTCCAGGGCAGCCGCCACGTCCGCCGCGGTGTCGCCGATGACCACTGCCTCGGAGGGGTCGACCGCGCCGAACTTTGCCCTCAGTCGTGCCAGCGCCGTGCGGACGAGCCCGGGCCGCTCATCGTTGTCCTCACCGTACGCGCCGAGATCCCAGGCGATGTGGCGGTCGAGCCCGAACACGTTGAGCTTGATCTCCGCGACCGCGCGGACGTTCCCGGAGACCACCGTCTGCACAAGCCCCGGGACGCCGGCCAGCGCATCCAGGGCTGCTGCGGCGCCGGGAAGAGCGTGACCGCGCTCCCGCAGTTCCGATGAGTGGGCCAGGTGCCCGTCGGCGAGTGCGCGGGCGAACCGTTCGAAGTCGGCGCGGCCGGTCTGCAGGCCGTGGAGCCGGGCGGTCTCGCGGAAGATCACCGGTTCGGTGATCCCGTCGATTTTGGCCTGCTCCCGCATGGGCTGACCGGTGACCTGTTCGAAGGCCGCGGCGGACAGTTCACGGCCGACGCCGCGAGTGTCGATCAGGGTGTGGTCGATGTCCCACAGCACGAACCGGCGATCCGTCACGGTTGCCCTCCTGCCTGCCGTCAGCGCCCCCAGCCTCGCACACCCGATCCGATTGCGTACCGCGACCTTTCGGCTACGCTCTACGCTTCCTTCATGAGCCATCCCAGGAAAGGGGGAGGGATGGGCGTTCCACCGCTGGCAGTTGGCGATCGGATCCGGCACTGGCGCAGCAGGAGGGGCCGCACGCAAGCGGCGGTCGCCGGGCTGTGCGGCATCACCGAGGTGTACCTGTCGAAGATCGAGCGGGGGCTGAAGACTCCCTCCCTGGACGTCCTTCAGGCCCTAGCCGCTGAGTTGGGTGTGCCGCTCGCGGCCCTGCTGAGCGAGGACCCGGTGCCCGGATCCCCGGTTACCGCGCGGTGGGGGATCGAGCCGAGCGTTTCCCAGGCGCTGATGGGCTACGGACCGGCGGCGAGCCGGGACCCGGTGACCCCGGCGGCGCTGCGCGAGCGGGTGGAATCCGCCTGGCGGGTCTGGCAGAGCAGCCCGGAGCGGTTCACCCAGGCGGCTGCGGTACTGCCGGCGCTCATTGCCGACACCGAGCACGCCACCCGCGCCTACACGCGAGGCAGCGACGCCGCCGCGCGGCGCGAAGTGCTTCGGTGCGCAGCCGACTTGTATTTCATGCTCCGCTCGTACTGCCGGCGCACCGGGCGGGTCGACCTGTCGCTCATGGCCGCAGACCGGGCCCTGCGGGCGGCGCAGGACGCCGACGACCCGATCCGTATCGCCGCGGCCCAGTGGAACCTCGGACACGTCCTGCTGGCCGACGGGGAAGAAGACGGCGCGCAGCAAGTGGCGCTGCTCGGTATCGAACAGCTGCAGCAGGCGACATCCGATCCGGTGGTCCCGGCGCTGACCGGCGCCTTGCAACTCGTGGCGGTGGTCGCGGACTCGCGGCGCCGCCGATGGTCGGCCGCGCACCACCGGCTCACCCACCACGCCGTTCCCCGGGCCCGGGAGTCCGGGGAGGGCAACGCGATGTGGACGGTGTTCGGGCCGACGAATGTGCTGCTCCATCAGGTCAGCATCGAGATGGAGGCCGGGGAGGCCGCCGAAGCACTGCGGGCCGCGGACCAGGTCGACGCCGACCGCCTGCCGTCGCTGGAGCGGCGCTTTACGTTCCTGCTGGAAGTGGCGCACTGCTACGCCCTGCGCCGGGAGGACCCTGCCGTTCTCGTTCATCTGTTGGATCTGGAGGCGATGGCCCCGGAGGACCTCGCCCGCAGCCCTCTGGCCCGGGACATGGTCGTGGGCCTGCGCAGGCGAGTGCGCCCGACGTACCGGCGCCAGGTGGAAGGCCTCGCGGACCGTATGGGCCTGGGGTAACCGGCCGTACTCCAGGGTCACCCGTACCGACAGTACGGGTCGGCGTCTTCCCTCGTGCATACCGTCGCGGCACAGCCGTGTCACGGAACAGGAGAACGGCTCATGCACACAGGCACCGATGACGAACACCCGGAAACGCCCCGCCGTCAGCGCGAGGCAGGCGACTGGTGCGCCCTGCGCATGCCCCGCCACCTCGGCCTCGACGTCGTCCGCTGGATTCCCCGCCTGGGATCGGTGATGGTCGACCCGGCCGAACGCGCTCTGTACTTCTTCACCGCTGCCGACGCCGTCACGGCGTGGCGGCCGATCCCGAACGTCCTCGTCGTCAGCCGCGACGCCGTGCGCCTCCCGGCCGTCCACCGCCTGCGGCCTCCCGGGCTCTACTGGCTTGGCGCGCCCTGTGTGCCACCGAGGATGACGGGCGCGCGGCAGATCCTCAGTGCCGTCGCCTGGGGGAATGCGCGGTGGGTGAGCGCCCGGCGGCTTCCCGCCGAGGTGACGTGCCTGGCCAGAACCGCGCTGGTCTTCGACACCGCCTCGCGGAGATTCGGGCAGGTCATGGCCGGCGACCGCGACATCGTGTGGCTGCGCCCGCTGGAGGGCGGCGAGGAATGGCACGCGCCCCGTGTCTCGGTCCTGCCCGCGAGCCTTGCCGATGCGCGGGGCTTGTGCGCCAGCGAGGTTGTGACCGATGCCTGAGCAGCCCGAACGGCCGGACCTCGGTCTGGATCTCCTGCGCTGCAAATGGCGCGTCGACGAGGCGACCTCGCCAGGGACGCCGGCAGCCCGCCTGGCAGGGGTGCGCCGGGAGAACACGGAGATTTTGGCGGTCATCATCACCGCCGGTCGCGGCTGGCCGGGGCACCGGCTGGTCGGCGAACGGGCAGCTCACGCGGCCGCGTTGATCGCCGTGGAGACGCCTGACCTCGCCTTCCAGGACCGTGTACTGCCCCTGCTCAACGAAGCAGTGCGCGCCGGCGACGCCGACGCCAAGGACCTTGCACTGCTCACGGATCGCAACTTCGTCCGGCATCGGCGGCCCCAGATGTTCGGCACGCAATACCTGCCGGGCCAGCACGGGCTGACGCTCTACCCGTGCATCGCCCCCGGCGAGCTGGACTGGCGCCGGCAAGCCCTGGGCCTGGAGCCGCACGCTGAGTACGACGCGCGGATCCGGGGCGGTCACACGCTGCTGGCACCACCGGAACCCGGCCTGCGCACAGCGTTGGAGCCAGGCGCCCTCTAAAGGTTCCTCCCGCACCCCGCGGATTCCCCTGCGGCCGGGTCCAACGTGCCCGTGCCGCAACGTATTTCGTCATCAACCGGACGGGGTTTCATTGCCCTCTACAAAACCAACCAGGTGCGTGGTTTTATTGGCCGCACGCTTGGAGTTCCGATCTTCGGAATCACTCCGACAAGCGTGTTGTGCCCGGCCTCAGCCCCCGGCCGGCAGGCAAGTCCCCACCTGGCGCTGTGTCTTCGTATCCGCTCTCGTAAGGGGTCCCCAGTGCTCTCCCACCGCCCAAGACCGGCACGGCGGTTATCCCCCGCCGGTCTCGTGCCTGCCGTACCGCAGCCGGACGAGGGGCTGGTGCCGCCCTGGCGGCACCAGTTGGACGCCGCCTCCCCACCGGACGTCTCCTTGCTCGTGCCCCCCACCGTTACGTCCGTGAGGATCTGATGACTCCCCTCTTCTCCGACCCTGCGCTGTGGACGGGCGTCGTCCTGGGCGCGGGCGCGGTCGGCCTTCCCCTCGGCAGAAAGGTCAGCACGCACCGTGCCCGATCTCGTGCCCTCCAGTCCCAGGTGACGACCGCCGAGTCCGCTGCCGCCGCCTCCCGTCAGCAGCTGGCGGAAGCCGGTGAGGCCATCGGCAGGCTTCACGAGGAGGCCGAGTACCTGGCTTCTGTGCACCTGCCGGCTCTCGTGGCCGCACTGCAACACGGGCTCACGGACGGGGATCTGCCCTCCGAGTTCCTCCACCCGGACGTTGCGGCCAGCCCCACAGGCCAGGCGTTCCTGGTCATCCGTGACCACACCAGGAAGCTGAGCATCGCCGCGAGCGAGCACGCCGAAGGATCGGCCCGCGTGGCAGTCGGCGCCGTGACGGGATCCGTCATGGCGCTGGTGAACGAACTCACTCACGCGATCACGAAGCTCCTCAACGCCGAGCACGACGAGACACTGCTCGCCCGGATCCAGCCCATCGACCACGCCGCCAGCCAGCTGGCCCGGCGACTGCAGGTCGTCTCCGCCCTGACCGACCGGTGGCCCGGACGGCAGCGCGAGGACGCCCCGCTGCTCGATGTGGTGCGCGGCGCGGTGTCCCGGGTACGGGACTTCCCCCGCGTGCGGGTTCCCCACGAGTCACCGCACTACGTCGCCGGCCGTGTGGTGGAGCCGCTGGTCCTGGCGCTGGCCGAACTCCTGGACAACGCCTGCCGGCAGAGCGCACCCACCACTCCGGTCGAGGTCAGCATCCTGGAGGGCTACAACGGTCTGACCATCCAGGTCCACGACGCCGGTCCCGGCATGTCGCCCGAGTCCCTGGCGATGGCCAAGCTCCGCCTGTCGGGGGAGCATCCGGTCCGGCTGACGGAGCTGCGCAACCCTCCGTCCTTCGGCCTGCTCGGGGTGGGCGCGCTGGCGGCGAGGTACGGCTTCCGGGCCGACGTCGACGAGCAGCAGTCGATCCACGGCGGTGTCCGTGCCGTTCTGTTCGTCCCCCGCCCGCTGCTCGCGGCACCGCCGGTCGTTCCGGCCCCGCACCAGACCGTCACCGCGACGGCACCCCGGCACCGGGCGCACACCGCCGCCGCTGCCGCTGCGCCGCTGCCGCCTGAGGACCACGGTTTCGACGTGGCGGCCGACGGCCTGCCCATGCGCCGCCGCCATGCCGCCGTTCCACCGGCGGGTCCTGCCCGGCCTGTGGCAGAGCCGCCTTCGCTGGACGCCGGCGCGGCTCTGGCCGCCTTCATGAACGGCACCCGGTCCGCACGCGCCCTTTCCGATGAGGAGTCCTCATGAGCACCCGTCCCGATGTGAGCTGGATTCTCGACGACCTCGTTGCGGTCCCGCACGGCCGCAACGCTGTCCTGCTGTCCGCGGACGGATTGCAGGTGGCTGCCTCGGCCGGCGTGGACCGTGACCTGGCGGACCAGGTGGCCGCGCTCGCCTCCGGCATGCAGGCCCTCTCCCGGAACGGGGCCGGTTTCGTCGGTGACGAGCAGACCCCGTGGCAGCTGACCATGGTCCACTACAAGTTCGGCTTCCTGTTCGTCATCGCCGCGGGCGCCGGATCGTTCCTGGTGACCTCGGCCGGCCGGGACGTGGACGTCGAGGGCTTCTCCCACCGGATGACCAAGGCGGTCGACCGGCTCGGCGAACAGCTCGCGGTTGCGCCCCGGCAGCCGGCCGAGCCCGCATGAGCGACGCGCGGCGTGGCGGCGACCCGCTGGTGAGGACCTACGTGGTCACCGGCGGCCGGTCGCGCGCCAGCCGCAACACCTTCGACCACATCACCCTGGTCGTCTTATCCGAATCCGCGAAGTACCTCAGCCGCAACCACCTCAACCCCGAGCAGCACGTGATCCTCCAGACGCTCGCGCACAGCGCCCAGTCGGTCGCTGAACTGAGCGCGCTGGTGGGCCAGCCGGTGAGCGTCCTGCGGATTCTGCTGGCGGACCTCTTGGAATCCGGATTCATCAGCACCCGGCAGCGCATCCTCGACGCCGCCGCCCCCGACCGTGAGCTGCTGGAGGCAGTCCTTGCCGGGCTACAACGACTCTGACGCCGGGCCCGCGCCGACGCTGACTGGCCACGAGCAGACCGTGAAGGTCCTTGTCGCCGGTCACCTGGGCGCGGGCAAGACCACCTTCGTCGACGTGCTGTCCCAGATACCGCCGGTCCGCACCGAGGAGGTGATGACCGCAGCGGCCCAGGACATCGACCACACCGACCTGCCGGGCAAGACCAGCACCACCGTGGCCATGGACTTCGGCCGCCTCCACCTGAGCCCGGACCTGGTCCTGTACCTGTTCGGAGCACCCGGCCAGCGCCGCTTCTTCAGCATTCTCCAGGACCTGGCCGTCGGTGCCCTCGGCGCGCTCATCCTGGTCGACACCCGCCGGCTGGCAGAGACCTTCCACATCCTGACCCTCGTGGAAAGCCTCGGCCTGCCCTACGTCGTGGCCGTCAACCAGTTCCCCGAAGCTCCCGACATCCCCGTATCACGGCTGCGCGAGGTGATGGACCTCCACGACGACACGCCCCTGGTGCTGTGCGACGCCCGCGACCACACCAGCGCCCGCAACGCCTTGATCGACCTCGTCCGCTACCTGCTGACTCTGACCCCGGAGCCCGTCCGTTGACCACGCACCCACACCCTGCCGCCGGATCGTGCCCCGTTCAGCACGACACCTCATCGGCCCCGCCCAGCCGGTGGACACCGATCTACGGGGACGCGTTCAGCGCCGACCCGCACGCCACCTATCGCATGCTGCGGGCGCACGCACCGATCATGCCGGTCGAGATCGCCCCGGGCGTTTACGGCTACCTCGCCGTCACCTACCGCTCCGCCCTCTACCTGCTGCGTAACACTCCGGCCCGGTTCGCCAAGGACCCCCGCCACTGGTCGGACCTCGCCGCCGGGCGGATCCCCGCCGACAGCCCGGCCCTGATGATGATGCAGCCCCGCGACAATGCCCTGTGGCAGGACGGCGCCGAACACGCCCGTCTGCGCCGCGCGATCACCTACAGCCTGGGCAGGGTCGACACGTTCGCGCTGGCCTCAACCGTCGCCCGTATCGCCGACCAGCTGATCGACGGCTTCGCCGCGGCCGGTGAGTGCGACCTGATCGCCCAGTACGCCGATCCGCTGCCGATGCTCACCGCCATCGACACGTTCGGCTGCGCACCCGACCTTGCCGGGCGGATCATCCACGCGGTCACCCGCCTGTTCGACGCGGGCAGCGACGCCGCACAGGCCAACGCCGAACTCGAGGCCGCGTGCCTGGACCTCACCCACATCAAGCGCGCCCACCCCGGGTCCGACGTCACCAGCTCCCTGATCGCCGCAGGCCTCAACGACGCGGAGATGATCCAGACCATCCTGCTGCTGATCGGGGCTGCCGCGCCGCCGTCCAGCAATCACATCGGCAACGGGCTGCGCCGCTACCTGACCGATCCGCGGTTCGCAGGTTCGGTCCACGACGGTGTCCGGCCCGTCGCGGAGGCCCTGGACGAAGTCCTGTGGGACAACCCGCCCTTGTCCAACTACAGCCCGCTCTACCCGATCGGCGTGCAGAGCTTCGAGGGCATCTACCTGCAGCCGGGCTATCCGATCCTGGTGTCCTTCGCCGCCGCCAACGGTGACCCGCTGCTGGCAGTCCCTCAGGAAGCGCGCGCGGGCAACCGAGGACACCTCGCCTTCTCCGCCGGCGCGCACGCCTGCCCCGCCCCGGACATCGCCCGCACCATCTCCGAGACCGCCATGGAGCGCGCACTGGACCGGCTCCCCGGCCTGGGGCTCGCCGTCCCCGAGGACGAGCTGCGCAACCGCCCCGGGACTTTCCACGCCGGCCTGACCTCCCTTCCTGTCCGCTTCCAGCCCGACACCCGCCTCCACCACGAAGGAATCCCCAGATGACCACGCCGACCCCCACTGCCACCGGATGCCCGTACTCCCTCGGCGCCACCGGCAGCGCCATCCAGCGCGAGGGCGCCGAACTGCGCGCCCTGGGCCCGGCAGCCCGCGTCGTACTCCCCGGTGGCATCCCCGCCTGGTCGGTCACCGACCCCGAACTCATACGCCGCCTCCTCACCTCCCCCGACGTCTCCAAAGACGCTTACCAGCACTGGACCGCCTACAAGAACGGCGATCTGCCTCCCGACTGGCCGCTGCGGATCTGGGTCGACGTCCGCAACGCCCTGAGCGCCTACGGCGACGAACACCGCCGCCTGCGCCGCCCCTTGGCCGCCGCGTTCAGCCCCCGGCGGGTCCGGACGCTGGCGCCCCAGATCCAGGCCATCACCGACGATCTGCTCGACGAGCTCCAGAACGCCGGGCCGGACGAGGTGGTCGACCTGCGCGCGCAATTCGCCTGGCGCCTGCCGCTGCTGGTCGTCAACCGCCTCCTCGGCGTCCCCGACGACCTGCACGACGCATTCCGCGATGCGGTCGGCGGGCTGTTCAGCACCGACCTGTCTCCCGAGGACGCAGCCGCCGCCCCTGCTCGGGTCTACGAGCTGATCACCGAATTGATCGCCGTCAAGCGCGAGCAGCCGGGTGACGACGTGCCGTCCACGCTCGTCGCGGCCCGGGCCGAGGACCGGCTCAGCGACCAGGAGCTCGCCGACAGCCTCATGCTCATCATCGGCGCCGGTCACGAAACCACCGTCAACCTGCTCGACCACGCCGCGGTCAGCCTGATGAGCCACCCCGCCCAGCTCGCCATGGCCACCAGCGGCGAGGTGAGCTGGGAGCAGGTCGTGGAGGAGGCACTGCGGCACGAGGCGCCGATCGCCACCATCCTGCTGCGCTTCCCCGTCCAGGACGTCCATGACGAGCCCACGGGCCTGTACTTCGGGCGGGGCGAGGCCATCGCCATCAACTACGCGGCAGCCGGCCGCGACCGGGCTACGCACGGCCAGGACGCCGACGCCTTCGACGTCACCCGCCACACCGCCCGCGACCACCTCGCGTTCGGCTACGGCCCGCACCTGTGCCTGGGCTCCGAACTCGCCCGCATCGAGGCCCGCATCGCCCTGTCCAGCCTCTTCGCCCGCTTCCCCGCCCTGCGCCTGGCCCTGGCTCCCGACGAACTCCGGCCGCTGCCGAGTTTCATCTCCAACGGCCACCAGCAGATCCCCGTCGTCCTCGGACCTACTGCGGTGTGACAGTGCCAGGAGCGGACACCGGGACGGTTCCCGCCCGAGTCCGAGCCTGGCGGTAGACGTTCGCCGCGCCCACCCCGTCCGGTGGGAGCGGCGAGACGGCAGCGGCCCGGTTCCCCCCGCATTCGGCGTGGGGGGAACCGGGCCGCGTTTGCCCGTCAGGTGTTCAGTTGTCGAAGCGGCCGTCGCGGACCGCGGTGATGAATCGCGTGAAGGCCGCGGGTTCGATGAGCAGGGCCGGTCCGTTGGGGTTCTTGGAGTCGCGGATGCCGACGGCCCCGTGGCTGGCGATGAGGTTCGTGGCGACTTCGACGCACTGGCTGTCATTGCCGCCGCTGTAAGGCGACTTGCGCCAGGCAGCGCCTGGCAGATCGGGGGCGGTGAGGCCCGACAGTATGGTCACGCGTTGGTTCCTTCCAGGTACCTGTTCAACAGCTCCCGTGATTCGTCCACGGGAAGAGCGATCGAGTGGACCCCGGTGAAGACCTTCTCCAGGTACGCGACCTGGTCGGGTTCCTCGGTGTGGGTGCCACCCATGGGATTGTCGGCGCTGACCACCGGCGTCCACGGATGTCGGAACCCCATCAACGTCATGGCCCCGTTGGCAAGAAACGTCGGATGGGCGGCCAGCGGAACGATCTGCAAGGTCACGTTGGGGGAGGACGAAGCATCCAGCAGCTTGCGTATCTGGTCGCGCATGATGGACTGGCCGGCGGCGAACCGGGCGTTGAGCGCCGTCTCGGGGACGAGGGCATGCACCCTGACCGGGCGTTCGGTGCGGCTGAGAACGGACTGCCGTGCCAGCCGGATGTTGACGAGCATCTCGGCCCGTTCCTCGCTGACCGCCAGCGGAGCCCGGGTGATCATCTCCCGGACGTAGCCCGGTGATTGCAGCAGGCCCGGGATGACGACCGGCTCAGCGATGCGGATGGTGTCCGCAGAGGCCTCCAGTTCGATGAAGTCGAGGTAGGCGCCGTTGATGCGGCCTGAGTAGGGCGCCCACCAACCTGCGCCGGGCGGCTGTTCGGCGACCTTGGCGATCTCCTCGACGGCCTCCGTGTCGTCTACGCCGTAGTGGCCGCAGAGGTCGCGGACCTCTGCGGCGGAGATGCGGTACAGGCCGCGTTCGACCCGGCTCAGGCGGGTGGTATCCCAGCCCATCAGCCGCGCCGCGTCTCCCGACTTCATCAACGGCTCACGGTAGCGACGGAGTTGGGCACCGACCCGGCGCCGCCAGATGGTCGGCGTCGCACGTTTCTGCGTCATGGGCGCAGTCTGGCACGTCGGAGACGTGGCGACGACGCCCCAAAACAAACCTCTTCTTGGAAGTTCTGTCCTCCATGTTGCAGACCTACCGCCAAAAGGAGCAAGCTAAGAGCCCGGCAGGAAAGTGACTGAGCTTCATGTCACGATCCCCCAGTCACGTTCCGTGACGCCCGCCGGCGAACAACGGCCGGGTGCGCTACCGGCCGGGCGCCCGCCGCACCGCCCCCCTTGGCGGCGGGCGCCGCCCCCCGATCGCACTCGCCGTACGGAGGCACCCCGGTGCGGGCCAACGAAACCCCCACACACGCAGTACCCGCATTAACCACGGCACCTGGCCCGACGACTCGGGGCGCGCACCGCCGCAGCCCCCAGCCGGACCAGGCCGAGCGACTGCGCCGCCACTACCAGCGAATGGCCGTCAACCGCACCGACCGTCCCCGCCCTCTACGAGTGGTGATCTACGCCCTGGTCATCGGGACCGGGCAGAGGCCCGACGCGGACTGGGACACCGCCGAAGCCGAAGCGGCCCTGCGCGGCTACGCCATCCACGCCCGCCTCCACGACGTCGCCACGCCTGCGCAACGCCGCACCGACGCCCCGGCCGGACCGGTCGGCCGCCTCTGCGCCTACACACCCCCTGGGCAGCGCCCCGGCTGGTCGGAGGTACGCCGCCAGATCCAGGGCGGATACGCCGAGGGCGTGGTCGTCGTGACCCGCCACGACGTCAGTTCCGATCCGGCCGAGTACGCCGCGGAAATCCAGCACTTGGGCCACCAGCACCAGGCGTTCGTCCACGTCGTGACCCATGAAGCGCAGGACGACGCACCGACCTGAAGGACACCCGCACGCTGGATGGACGCCCGGGGATGGGGATGGCGGCAGATCGCCGCACAGATCATGATCATCCTCATGGTCGCCGCCGGCGTCACAGCCGTCGTTGTCCCATTCAACTGATCAGGAGCACCACGTGACGGCCCAGACACCGCCCACCGCACGGCCGGAGGCACTTCCACGCCGGACACGGGGACAGGCCCTGCACGACATCCAGCACACGGCCCCTATGCCCCCCGGCGAGGCCGATCTCGACTTGATCGCCGTCCCCACCGCCAGCGACAACAGCCCGAAGGACCCGGAATGACCGCGGCCACGCACGCCACCACCAGCACGCAGTGGGATCACTGGCACCTCACCGGACAGGCGGCGGGGCTCCCCGTGACCGACGCCGAAGTCGACCAATTCCTCCAGCACACCCGCCGGCCCGCTTCCCGCGCCACAGCTTTGGACATCGGCTGCGGCACCGGGGCCTTCACCCGACGTCTGCACCGCTGGGGCTACGACGTGACCGGCCTGGACTTCTCGCCGGCCGCGATCGACATCGCCACCGGAGCCGGCACGAGCCGCGGCCTGCGGTACGGCGTCCACGACTTCGACGTCGACCCGATCCCGGCCCGGCTCACGCCCGGCAGCCTCGATCTGATCGTCTGCCGCAACTCGCTGCCGTTCCTGGACTACCAGCGCCTGCTCGTCGACGCGCGCCGCTGGCTACGACCGCTCGGGCAGATCTACGTCGTCGCGCGCGTGTGGCCGGAGCGGGGCGCGGAACCCGCCGACGCACCCTGGCAACGGGGCTTCACCGAGGACCAGGTCCACGACCTGCAGACCGGATGGGCAGAGCAGCAGCGCTACCGGCTCGGCAGGCACACCGCCGTGCTGCTGTCCGGCGAGCCTCAACACCCGCTCGCTGTCGGGCGCCGCTGAAGAAGCCGGACACCCGCTGCCCTCGCGCCGCAACGGGAGCCTCTGCCCGATGGGAGACAACCAGGATGACCACGTACCCTGCGGCCCCGGCATTCCGAGCCGTGGACGAGACGGCACGCCCGACGATGCGATGCCTGGGCAGCGCCGCGCCGGCCGCCCGTGCCGATGTGGAGCGTCAGGGCCGGCTGACGGACCTGCTGGCGGCCGCGCTGTATGAGGGCGGGACGTTCAGCGCGATCGTCGCCGTCCTGCACGCGTTCCGAGTGCCGCCGACGACCTGGCTGCGCGCATGCGGAACGCAGGCTCACGGTACGGCCTTGGCCCGGGTGCTGGATGAGTACCTGGCTGCCGCGGACCGGCATTGTGGCCTTCGCAGCACCGAAGACGGCGAAGAGGAAGACGCCGGAACGCACGAAGTTCTGGGCACCTACCGTGCGCGGATGCTCGGCGAGGCCTTGGACGACGCGGCCGACCTTGCCGTGCGGGCCGCACTCGCCGCTCTGCGTGAGGTGGGGGCGTCTGCCGCCACCGGCGGGACGTCGCTGGTGGCGCGCCTGCTGCGCGAGTGCGCCGCGTTCCACCGGTCCGCTCTGATGCACCCGTCCCTGCCCGAGCTGTCGCGTGAAGCCACAGCGCCCAGCGCGTTCGATATCGAACTGCTCCTTGCGGACGCTCAGACACCTCACGTTGCTATGCCGTCAAGCTGACCGCTCCGGACGCGGTCAGCCGACAGCAAAGGCAGACAACAGAGTGTCGGCCCGCAGCCTGAGTTCAGGGGCCTCCGCTCCCGCGACGCGGACGGACATCTCTTCGCCGCCGATGGCTTGGGCAAGACTCACCTCCAGCGTGGCGTTCACGCCGACCAGCGGATACGCGTACCAGAGGTCAGGATTCTCGTCGTCGGTGTCCTGGACTGCGGCTTCGACGGTGCGCCAGTCGGTGTCATCGAACTCGTATCCGGCGAAGCGCGACAATACTTCCAAGAAAGGCCGCAGGTTGCGGCTCCAGATCCACCCGTCGATCGACTCGGTCATGTCTCCCTCATCCGTGAGGTAGCCAGGATGGCAGGCCGTGATCGAGTCAGGCGGCGGCCACGATCACTTCGGCCGGGAAGGCGACTTGCTCGTCGAAGAGTTCCCGCTTCTCGAGGCAGTGGTACAGCTGGCCGAGCATACGGTTGAAGAGGTTGCGCTGGGCAGCTGCGTGCCAGTCGCCAGCCTCGCGGCGACGCCGGTAGTGGGCGTTGGCTCCGACGGAGGCGCGGAGCGAGGAGAAGGCCCATAGGTAGCCAGCGTGGTTGAGCCGGTCGTTCTTGATCCACCTTCTGGTGATGTTGGACTTTTTCCCGGATGCGCGGGTGATGGGTGAGGAGCCGGCGTAGGCCTTCAGGCCGCGGGCGTCGGCGAAGCGCGTGCGATCGTCCCCGATCTCAGCGAGGATCCGGGCGGCCAGCTGGATGCCGAGCCCGGGGAAGCTCAGCAGGATCTCGGCGTCCGGGTGCCGAGGGAAGGCTTCTTCCACTGCCTTGGCCAGATTGTCGGAGGCGGTGCAGGCAGCTTCCAGCTGGATGAGCAGAGCGAGCGTCTGCTGGCCCAGTGCGTCCTCGACCAGCGGCGGCTGGTGGGCCCAGTCGGCCCGAACGACGGCCTGGATGCGGTCGGCCTCGCCCGCATGCGGGCCACGCGTCGACCTAATCCCAGGCCTCGACCGCATCGCGGCCGGGCCGCCACCTCACTAGCCGTTCGTGGCACCAGCGCACCCCACGGGCCTCGGTCTGCGCGGGAACTCAAACGGCTCGGGCATAGCAAGAGGTCACCGTGCGGCGGGCTCGCACCACCAACACCAACGAGTAGCCAGTGGCATGGTTGTTGACGCTCGACAGCCCTGAGCGGCGCCGGTCTGAACGTAGGTCTGGAGACCAGGCGGGACGTAGGCGTCCGCTCAGCGCCGACGGGCATCAACAACCGAGACTCGTCATGGGAGGCGGTTGCACAGCGCCAGCCACGGCTGAACTACTGATCATGCAACCGCCACCCCCTTGAGCAGCAGAGACCGTGCTCCCGTCTACGGGAAGGCGTCACTCGCGCGCCCGGGTGGCGAAAGGCGTTCCGGCCCTGCTGGTAACAAGGGATTAGGCGGGACGGGTGACACCGGATCTGTGCCGCTACCGGCGCCAGCGGCACAGGAAGTCGACATGCGGGTTTCGCCGGTAGTGCTGCTCGGCTGAAAGGCTCATGCTTCGGCGGGCTCGGCTCGATGGCTGCCGGGCCGGCTGTGTTGCCTGTTCCCTAGCCGGAGTGCTCACCGATCCGGCCGGGTGTGTCCGTCTCGAACCGGCGGGTCAGGGTCAGGCCGAGGTCCCTTAGTCGTGCGGCGCAGTCGGCTGCCGTGGTGAACAGGTGGGCGTGCATGCCGACGGTTCGTGCAGCGTGGACGAAGGTGGGTTCGTCGTCGAAGTAGGCCAGGGCGTGGGTGGGGATGCCCATGCGGTCGGCGGCGCTGCGGAAGGCGTGCGGTGAGGGTTTGTCGACGCCGAGTTCCGCAGAGGGGAAGACGTGGTCGAAGGTGATGCCGTGGTGTTGGAGGTCTGCGCGGAGGGCGTCGGTGCAGTTGGACAGGACGCCCACGGGCAGGTGCTGGCGTATCTCGGCGAGCAGGCTGACCATCTGGGGCTGCGATTCTCCACGATCGGTGCGCCAGGGGCCGAGGGCATCGCGTACGTGCGGTCCGAAGTCCGCGGCGAGGCGGTCGGTGACGTCGTCGGCCCACTGCTGGTCGGTGAGGACGCCGACCCGGGCCAGGCGGTAGGTGGGGTGGCCGTAGGCGTAGCGGGCGATGGTGCCCTCGGGCAGGTCGGCGAGGCCTTCGCTTGTCCGGGCGCCGGCGTCGTGCCAGTGCCGGAAGAGGCCGTTCATGTCGAACAGCAGGCCGTCGATGCGGGCGGGCATGGGACTCCTTCGGTCGGGGACTGCGGCGGGATCAGATCAGTGCTGGCCTGATGCGGTCGTAGATGGCGAGGTAGCGGTCGGCGGTACGGGTCCAGCTGTAGGTGTTGTCGATGTGGGCATGACCGCGTGTGCCACGGAGCTGCCGCTCGGCGTTGTCGAGGATGGCGGCGGTCAGGGTGTCGGCGAGGTGGCCGGTGTCGTCGGGGGCGACGAGCCAGCCGGTGGCGGCCGGGCCGGTTGCCGTGATGGTGCGGGCGGGGCCACCGGTGGCGGTGGCGATGGGTGGGGTGCCGCAGGCCATCGCTTCGAGGTAGACCATGCCGAAGGGCTCGTCCACGGCCGGGGCGACCATGAGGTCGGCGCAGTTCAGTCCGGTGGGCAGTTCGTCGTGGCCGCGCCAGCCGACGAAGAACACGTCTTCGTTGATGCCGAGTTCGGCGGCGATGTCGGCGGGGTGGTCGCCTTCGCACTCGCCCGGGTAGCCGCCCCACATCAGCAGGACGGGGGCGGGGTCGAGGCGGGTACGGGCGGCTGCGAAGGCCCGCAGCAGGATGGGGACGCGTTTGAAGTCCAGGAAGCGGCCGACCCACAGCAGCAGCGGGCGGAGCCGGCCGTGCTGGTCGTGGAGACGGCGCAGGTCGGTCTCGGTGTAGCGGATGCTGCCTGGAGCGCTGCCGGGGGCCCAGCCGCGGGGGTCGTCGACGAGCCAGTGGCGCAGGTACGCAAGGCGCTGGGCCTGATCGAGGTGCTGGGGCTGGAAGGTGTGGGTGTCGACGCCGTTGGGGATGACGGGCGGCGCGTCGTGCAGGCGGAGCAGGCGGGTGGCGAGGTTTTGGTCGTGGTCGGAGACGACGACCAGGTGCCCGGCGTGGCCGGCGGCCTGGCGTAGGCGGGTAAGCCAGTAGACGCTGTGGGTCCACTTCTGCCAGGCGGTGGTGGTGAGCAGGTCGGTGTCGTCGTCATCGAGGCCGGTGGTCTTGGCCAGGCGCAGGGCCTCGGTGGTGCGGTGCGGGTTGTCGCTGTGGAGGAGGCGGCCGAGTTCGCCGAGGGAGGTGCCGGTGCGCTCGGCGATGCGGATGCGCTGCTCCATGGCGTCGATGAGCTTGAGTTCGGTGCCGTGCAGGGTGGTGACGCGCGGTACGCCGGGGTACGCGGCGTGGGCCGCCGTCTGGAGGTGGCTGAGGTGGTGCAGGTGCAGCAGCCCGGTGTTGGTGCTGCGGTGGGCGGCCAGGTGCCGGGTCCAGGCGCGCGTGAGGTGGCCGGCGCTTGCGGGTGGTACGGCGCTGAACAGCGGGTCGGGGCAGGTCCCCCGGTCCTCGTAGGAGGGGTGGAAGGGCCAGTCGGAACGCTGGGGGTCCTCGCCCCGGGTGAAGGCGTCGAACGCGTCGTTGTGGTCGTAGGGGCGCAGGTCCAGACTCCGGTAGAAGCTCGGCGCGTGGGAGGGATCGCCGGGTTCGCCGAGGGATCCGGCGTGCAGGCGGGTGGTGAGGCCCCGGCTGTTCAGCTCGCGCAGGAGATAGCGGATGACCTGGGCGCTGCCGCCGCGGGGCCAGAACAAGACGGCGGTGTCCATGGTGAGGGAAGACATGAAGGTCCCCTGAAGTCGACGAAGGAGTGGGCTGCTACGGGCGGGCGTCGATGATCAGCGGCTGTCCGCCCGACAGGCGGCCGGGCCAGTAGCGCTCGCCGGGGTCCTGGGGGGAGCGGACGGTGACGGCGAGGACCTGGGCGAGGTTGTGACGGTCGCGCAGCGGGACCGGCTGGCCGAGGACCACGGTGCGCGTGGCGGAGTTGAGGGTGTACGGCAGGCCGGGGTGCCCGATCTTCGCGAGGTGCCGGTCGACGTCCGTCCCGGTGACCGGCTGACGCCTGGGGACGGTGTGCCGGCAGCGGTCGCGCTGGGGGGCGGGGCAGCGGTTGGCGGCCAGGCAGGTCGGGGTGTCGAAGACGCCGGCGCGGTCGGCACGGCCGAGGACGTAGGCGAGGGCACAGCTGTTGGTCTGGAAGAGGGGGTGGTCTGCGTAGCGGTCGGGCAGCTGGTGGAGCCAGTCCCAGGTGGTCCGGGGCCAGACGGAGTCGGCGGCCCGCGGGTCCAGGTGCGGGTCGGCCAGCTCCGGCCACAGGCTGGTGATCTGGTCGAGGGCGGTGGGTTTGACCTTGGTGCCCACCGCGACGGTGCACGCGGCGTACCGGGCGGCCCAGTCCATGACGTGCTCGATGACGTCCGGGGTGCTGTTCTGTGGCAGGGCGGGCCGCCAGTAGTGGATCACCGGGATGGCGGCGGCGTGCAGGCGGGGGAAGTTGGCGCGCAGCGCGGCGTGATCGATGCCCTGCTCGATGTCGGGCCGAGGCCTGAGTAGCTGAGGTAGACCAGGATGGGCAGCCCGGCGTCCCGGTTGCGGGTGATACAGGCGACGACGTCGTCGGGGATCGCGCACTTGGTGATCAGGCACACCGGGTTGCGGACGGCGGAGGCGCCCAGGACGTCGAGCAGGGCCATCAGGTGCGCGCGGGTGGCGGGCGTGGCCAGGGCGTCGGTGCAGGTGTAGAGGGCGAGGACCAGCTCGGGGTGGTAGTAGCGGTGGGCGAGGAGCTGGGTGAGCGTGTCCTGTGGGGTGGCGAGCTCGGTGGGCTTGGTGCGGGTCAGGCCCAGGTCCTTCAGGTAGCAGTAGGTGCAGCCCTTGGGGCAGCCCTGGACGGGGTTGACCGCCAGCCAGGTGTCGTGCTGGTCGATGACGGGTTCGTAGGCGCGGTTCGGTGCCATGTGTGGCTCCCTTGGGCCGCTCGCGGTGGCCGGGCGGCCCAAGGGGAGCGGCGGATCAGGTCGTGGTGGTCTCCGCTCCGGGACCGGAGCGGTTGTTGTCGTCGAGTTCGCGGGAGAGCTGGCGCAGCAGCGGCCCGTACTCGGGGTGGGCCAGGGCGGAGGCCATCTGCGCGACCAGGTAGTCCGCAGGGTTGCCGGTGTCGTACCAGCGGCCGGAGATGACCTGCCCGTACACGGCGCGGCTGCTGGCGTAGGCGTTGATGGCGTCGGTGAGGTAGATCTCGCCGGTTTGGTGCTCGTACCAGCGCTTGGTCTGCTCGCGCAGTTCGTCGATGATGCCGGGGGTGATGACGTAGCCGCCGATGGCCGCGAACGCCGAGGGGGCGTCAGCGGGTTTGGGCTTCTCGACCAGGCCGGTGATGCGCAGCAGGCCGCCGTCGAGGTCCTCCTTGACCACGGGCACGCCGTAGCGCTGGGAGTCGCCGGGGTCCATCGGCAGCAGGGCCAGGACCGGGCAGTTCGTCGCCTCGTACGCATGGATCAGCTGCTGGGCGCGGGGCACCTCGGCGACGAAGACGTCGTCCGGCCACAGGACGAGCATCGGTTCGTCGCCGAAGTTGCGGGCCGCATTCAGCACCGGGGTGCCGTTGCCGTACGGGCCGTGCTGGTCGAGGTAGGTGATGTGCCCACGGCGGGCCAGTTCGGCGACCTCCTCCACGGCGTCCGCGTACGCGGCCTTGCCGTCGGCGCGCAGTTGCTCGACCAGGGCCGGGTTGGGCCGGAAGTGGTCCTGGATCAAGGATTTGCCGCCGGAGACGACGATGGTGATGTCCGTGATGCCGGACGCCACCAGTTCGCGCACGGTGTGCTCGATCACCGGCTTGTCGCCGACCGGCAGCATTTCCTTGGGGATCGCCTTCGTCAGCGGCAGAAGGCGGGAGCCGAGGCCGGCGGCGGGGATCACAGCCCTGCGGATCGTCGGGGGCATGAGGTCTCTCTCGGTCGAACGGCACGCCGCGCCGGCCGGCACGGCGTCCTCCGACGCTACCAACGCTCCCGCCCCCTGCCGGACGGCAATCGCTGATCCGGACCGGCCCTGTGGTCACCGGCACAGGAAGGAGCCGGTGTACTTCGTGACCGCGAAGTACCCGCGGGTGTCGATCGCCTCGGTGACCTGGGCTCGTACCCGGTCGCGCAGTTCCGCGAAGAAGTCGCCGGTGAGGCGTTCGTCCTCCTCCGAGGAGGCGCAGCAGTGGTTGTGGCCGACCTCGTAGAAGCGCATGAAGGGCTCGGGGTCGGTGAAGCGAAGCTGGTCCTGCCAGGTCACGGTGTCCACCCGCTCGAAGTGCCTGCCGAGCAGGTCGCCGCCGTTGGTCAGCGACAGCCGTCCCTTCGGGCTGGCCTTGAACAGGTCCTGCGGTGCGCTCATCGCTTTCAGCGCGGTGAAGTGGACGTCGTACATCTCCAGCATGCTGTCAGTGCGGTCGGTGGTGAGCTGGAAGATGCCGCCGGGGCGCATCACGCGGCGGACCTCGGTGAAGCAGCGGTCGAGGTCCGGCACGTAGTGGATCATGTAGTTGGCCATGACGCGGTCGAAGGTGTCGTCCCCGAGCATGGACAGGTCGTCCGCGCTGCCCTCGATCCAGGTGCAGGGGGTGGCGGTGCCGTGCAGGCGCTGCTGGGCGGCTTCCAGGACGGCCGGGGCGATGTCGAGTCCGGTGATGGAGCCGTCGGCGAGGTGGGGGCGCAGATCTCCCAGGATGAAGCCGTTGCCGCATCCGAGGTCGAGCAGGTCCTCGGTGCCGGTGAGGGCGAGGTTGTCGAGCATGTGGCCGAGCATCGACGTCGGGTTGGTGCGGAAGGCGTTGTGGACCCACTGCTTGACGTCCAGCATGCGGGTGTCGTTGAAGAACCGGTCGCGGGCGGTGGCGGCGGAGAACTCGAAGTGCTGCCCGGGGATGATCTTCGCGGCCAGGGCGTCCAGGGCCGGGGTGCGGAAGTCGCTCGTCATTGCGGTGTCTCCTTGTCGGGGTGAGCGGGGGCGGCGGGCCACTTGGTGCCCACGTACTTGTGGGGCAGCAGGCCGGCCAGGGGTGTCAGTGCCGCCTGGGTGCCGTCGTGGACGACAGCGCGCAGGCCGGGGGCGTGGTCGAGGAGGAGTTCGCGGCACAGCCCGCACGGCGGGACGAGCCGGGCCACTCCTGGTTCGGTGGGTTTGGGGTAGCGGACGGCGGCCACCGCGACCAGGTCGGAGCTTGTGGCGAGCCGGGCCGCCGACAGGGCGCCGGCCTCGGCGCACACCGAGGCCCGGCCGACCATGGCGTCCAGGTGCAGGCCGAGGTGGATACCGCCGTCGGCGTCCAGGACCGCGGCCGCGATCTGGTGGCGTGCCAGCACGTAGTGGCTGCTGATCGCGGCGAACGCTGCCGCGACCAGGGCGCGGGCCGTGGGGTCGGGACAGCCGAGGGCCGAGGCGTCCACGCGGCGGGCCGTCATCGGCGTGCCGCCTCGGCTGTGTCGCGGTGGATCTGGGACGGCTGCGGCCCGCGCGAGCCCTGGTACTTGCCGTTGTACAGGGTGATCTCGCCCTGGGGGCGCCAGAAGGTCACCTGCGCCAGCCGGTCGCCGGCGTGCACCCGCACCGGCTGGACCGCGTGCAGCTGGAACGTCGACTGCCCGATCGAGCCGATGTCGATGAGGTCCGCGGTGACGTGAACGAACAGGCCCAGCCGCGCGGCCCCCGAACGGGAGCGGATGACCGGCACCAGGTGGTTGCTGCCCAGTACCTCGAGGCTGGAGCCGAGGTAGATACGGTCCGGCTGCAGCACGAGCCCTTCGTCGGGGATCGGGACCGCAATGGACGGGTTCTCGCGGCGGGTGTCCAGCACTTCGCCGGTGTAGTAGGCCAGGGTGGGGCCGAGCGCGAGGTTGTAGGAGTTCGGCTGGACCTGCGCGGGGTCGAACGGGTCCAGGACGAGGCGGCCCCGCTCGTGTTCGCGGGCGATCTCGGGTCCGGTCAGGATCACAGCGCTCTCCTCGTTCGGGGCGGAAAGAGCCGGGTGGTCACCGGGCGGCGGCCAGCAGCCCGGGCGGCGGGAGCGTGGCCTCGTTGAGCCGCCCGAAGTGCCCGGCATAAGTGCGTGCGGTACCGACGGTGGACCAGAAGGTCACCTGGCCGGCGGTCATGCCCGCGTACACGCGGGTGGGCTGGACGACCTTGATCTCGAGCGTCCAGCGGTGGCACGAGCCGACGTTGCCCAGGTCTGCGCTGTACTGGAGGAACATCCCCAGCCTCCCGAGGGAGGACCGGCCGATCAGCGACGGCACGAACACCGAGCTGCCGATCTCCTCGACGGTGGTCCCCAGGTACACCCGGCCAGGCTCAAGGACCATTCCGTCGTCCGGGATCACGCATTCCTGGAGTTCGTTGACGGCGTGTGTGTCGATCACCTTGGCGCGGTGCGTCCGCAGGATGGGGCCGAGTTGGTAGTTGTAGGAGACCGGGTTCAGCTGACCGGCGGTGAACGGCTCGATGGTCAGGGCGCCACGGTCGCGCTGCCGTACGATCTCGGATCCGGTAAGGATCACCGCAGGACCTCCCTGGCCAGCTCGGCCGCCCGCTCGCGGAGGCCGTCGAAGCTGCCGGCGTTGTCCACCCGACGCCACGCCGCTGCTGTCACTGGCGCCTCGGTGGGGTGGTGCTCGTCGCCTGACGACAGGTCGGCCCGCATCCGCTTGCGCTTCAGCCGGACCGCATCCGGGGCGGTGACCTCCACCAGGACGAACCCGAGGTCGGTGACCGCCTGAACATCCGGGGCCCGCAGGTCGTCGCAGACCAGCACAGCGTCCGGCCGCGTGTCTTCGGCCTGCCGCACGCGCAGGGTGAACGCCTCGGTCAGCGCGCTGGGGTTGATACGCCGCAGGTGGGTGCCGAGGGCGTTCAGCAGTTGGCCGTCCTGATCGGTGCCGTTCAGCAGCGGGCAACCGGCCACGGCGTGCACGACGGCCTGGAGTTCGTACAGCGGCGCCCCCATCTTCAGCGCCAACACGTCCGCCCCGGCAAGGGACAGTTCCTGCGCGAGCAGTCCGGCGAGCGTGCTCTTTCCCGCCCCGGGCCTGCCATACAGAGCAACTTTGGGCATGACTGTGCGCTGGAACCCTTCGCCGTGCAGCCGGTCCGCGGCTGAGCCGACGGCCGCGTCCTGAGGGGCGGTCGGGACTGCATCGCCTATGACCTGCAAAGGGACATTCGGGAGCTGCATCGCGAAGGGTCTCCTTCCATGTGGCTGACTGTCAGGTCGGTTGGAGCCATCAGCCGGACGTCGTGGCGCGAACTGCGCCACGCCCTGTTGAGTGGCAGGTGGGAGGCGCCGTCCGGTGGCGGGTAGGCGCCATGTCGCCTGGGCAGAGGCTGGTTCGTCAGGTTCCGAACGACCCCGGTGTGGACAGGAGCACGACTGCGCCGAGCATGCGTTCGTCGTACTCGGCGTGGGGCTCCAGGCCGAGCGCGGCCCTTCGGTCGTCGAGCTGTTGCGGGTCGAGGACCGGGAGAAGCGTGAGACCTGCTGCGTCCCTGGCGTACTGGGTGCCGTAGATCTGCGGAATGCGCCGGCGAGCACAGCAGCGATCGGTGAGCTGCGCCAAATGCTCTGCCTCGGCGTCGCCTTCGGCGACCGCCGCCCTCAGCAGGCGAAGTGACAACTCCTGGAAGGCGGCGTCCTCGCTGTGGTGAGCCACCAGCCAGGCGGCCGTGGCCGCTTTTCTGCCGACCAGGCTGACCCCGGGCCACCCGTGCTCCTTGATGATGGCCCGCAGGATCTCTGTGTTCTCAGCACGTACGCGGGAGACATGGGCCCGTGCTGCGGCCGTACGGGGCGCCTCGATAGGGAGTTCCTCCGCGCGCCAGTAGCAGCGCATGAGGTCGGTTCCCAAGCCTCGATGTAGAGCCTGCTCAGTCGGCGGCATCGTTCCTCCCAGTTCCACCCGTACGTCTTGGTGCTGATGTATGGGCTCCGTCCCCGACGGGGGTCCGGGGACGGAGCCTGCTCAGTCGTCACCGCAGGGCGCCGACATCACGGCGGCACTCGGTGACGGGTGATCAGGTTGTGGCACAGACCGGCGTCCGCGCCACGGCGCGGGGGACTCATCTGCCACATCGTCATATCGCCGTTTGTGCTTCGGGGTAGCGTCGAGATGTCGTGTGGCTGGACGGCGTTGCCTAGCGGTGCTGCGGAAGGTTCTCCTCCTGGTGGAGGACCTGAAGGGACCACTCGGCGGCCACCGTTCGGCTGTCGTGAGAGGAGCCGGGCAATGGCTGATGACCTGGAGAGGGTCACGCTGCTGAAGGCACTGGTGCTACGGCGCGGCTGGACGTACAGCGTCTTCCTGGCGGAGTACGAGCGCGCTGCGGCCACATTGCATCGCGAGCATGGAGCGCCGACGAGGAACTTGAGTGTCTCCGAGCCGCAGTTCAGGCGGTGGACGGCGGGCGATCTGAAGGGCCTGCCCAGCGGTCCTGCCCGTCAAGTGCTGGAGCTCCTGTTCCAGCGCCCAGTGGCCCGGCTGTTCGAACCGGCTTCGGCCGAGGACCTTTCTCCTCCGTCCGCCCCCGAGATCGACATGGAAGCCGAGATCAACATGGCCGCACGTGACGCACAGAACCGGGCCTCCGAGGCCGCGGCCGCGTCCGTTTCCGACACCACCCTCGACCAGCTCCGCGACGACGTCGCCATCCTCGCCCGCAGGTACGCCGCAACGGGCCCCTTCCAGACCTTCAGCCAGGCGCAGGCTCTCCTGCACCAGGCCGAAGACCTCCGCGATCGGACACAGGTCCCGATACAGCAACAGGAGCTGCTGATCCTGGCAGGCCAAGCGTCAGCGCTCCTGGCCAGTGCAGCGTTCGACCTGGGCCAGCTGTCCGGTGCGGCACGGCTGTTCCGTACCGCAGCTCTATACGGAGAGACGGCCCGCTGCGAACCGCTGCAAGCGTTCGCGGGCGGGGGGCTGGCCTACATCGCCTACCGCACCGGCCGGCCGGGCGACGCGGTGCGACTGGTCGGGACGGCGCTCGCCTTCAGCGGCCTCGGGGACGTGGCCCGGCGCCGGCTCCTGGCGATCCAAGCACGCGCCTTCGGTCACCTCGGTGACCACGGCAGGGCACGCGCTGCGATTCAGGCCTCCCAGGACGCCGCTCACGGAGCACGGGACGACCTCCACGATGACGTCGCGGGCGAGTTCGGATTCTCCAAGGAGCGGCTGGTGATGTCGTGCGCGTCGACCTCGCTGCTGGTCGGCGATGGCCAGCAGGCCGAGGAATTCGCCGCGCACGCGCTGCAACTGGTGTCAGCACGTCCCACCGAGCAGCGCTCGGACGCGATCATGGGAAAGGCCTGTGTCGACCTCGCCCGTGCGCGCCTGCTGCGCAGCGATGTGGACGCCGCGGTGGAGGCGCTGGAGCCGGTGTGGTCGGTAGCACCGCCGCACAGGGTCAGCGGCCTCCTGGAAAGGACGGCCGCAGTGCGCCAGGTCCTGGCCCACGGCACGTTCCGATCGGCGCCATCGGCAGTTGCCTTGGGCGAACGCATCGAGAACTTTACACGCGAGGCGTTGCCGCGCCTCAGTCCTGGACCGGTCGCAGCACTGGAGGCCTGACCCGTCAGCCGAGCGCGGCCAGGACCTTGGCCTCCTTCTCCGGGTCCAAGCCGTGCTCGGCCCATCGCGGGTGCTCAACTGGTTGCCCGCCCCCCTGCAACCAGCGCCATGTGTCGCGCACCGTCTGCTCCAGTGGGCGACTCTGAAACCCTGACGCCACGGCCTTGCGGCTGTCGACCTGCCACACGCCCCGGTTACTGCGCCACAGCGGCATCTCGGTCCACTCCCGGACGCCTTGCGCGTGAAGTACCCCAGCGGACGCCCACACGAGACGCCCCGACGATCCAGTGATCTTCAGGCAGGCATCCAGGAGGCCCCCCATGGAATCCCGGCCCACGGGAGCGGCGAGGTTGAACGCCCCTCCCGCGCCGCCGGCAGCCTGATCCAATGCGAACCGCGCCACATCCCGCACGTCCACGGGCTGAATGGTCGTCTCGGGAGTGCCCGGCGCAAGGATCCGGCCGCCGCGGGCCGCACGGTTCAGCCACCAGGGCAGACGGCCCACGTACTCCCCCGGACCGAGGATGACCCCGGGGCGCAGGATCACTGTGCGGTCCTCCCCCATAGCGGCGATGACAGCGCGTTCGGTCCCCGCCTTCTGCCGGCCATAGTGAAGATTCGGCCCGTGCCAGCCGTCCGGCATCCGTCCGTAGTCGGGGCCAGCATCGGCAGGACCATCCAGGAGCTCCGAAGCCTCGCTGAGAGGCTCGTCCGGCCAGCCGGCGTACGCGGACACGGTGGAGATGTAGACATAGCGTCGGGCCGCGGCACCGAACAGTCTGGCGCCGACCAGGACCTCCCGAGGAGCGAGAGCAGAGGCGGACGTGTCGATCACCGCATCCCAGGGACCGTGACCTGCCAGAGACTTCATGTCATCAGGAACTTTGCGGTCACCGTGGACTGCCTCGACGCCGGACATTGCGGGGCCAGACCGGCCGCGGTTGAACGTGGCGACCTGCCATCCACGCTGCAGTGCATCGTCGACGACAGCCTTACCCAGAAACCACGTGCCGCCCAGAACAAGAATCCTCATGACCGGTGATCCTCCCGCGTCCCAAGAGCACATGCCAAAAGGCTGGTTCTCTGCACGTACCTTCGGGGGCATGAGTTTGATCAACGCCTACTCGGCGGTCTTAGCAGAGGAGTCCTCGACCGGCTCAGCACTGCCGACCGCCGTGTAGTAGACCGTCCTCCCCTGCCGGGACCGGCTGACCCGGCCCTTGGCGACCAACTGCTCCAAAGTGCTGCGAACCACCGGCCCACCGACAGTGCGGTCTGGGAGCGCTGCCGACAGGTCGGCGCTCACCTCGGCGGCTGTCCGGGGCTGCTGGTGGTCCATCAGCCTTTCGTGAATCACGACACCCAACGTGGGGCCCTTGGACACTCCGGCCTTCCGCCCGACGGCACCCGCAGACTTTCCGCGCCCACCCCGTCCACTGGACTTGCTGCTGCGCGAGGCCCGGGGGGCGGGCACCGCCTGGGGCCGGGCGCTCTCCTCACCCGGCGCCTTCCCGTCCGAGGGGGCCGCTTGGTCGCTGTCCGACGAGGTGGACTGGCCAGTCAGGGTGCTCCGCAGATTTTCCAACCATGCCGCTTCCCGATCCAGCTTGACCAGCTGCTCCTGCCAGCGCTGGATGGTGGCCTGGGCCTCCGACCGGGCGGCAGTGTTGCGCGTCAGGTCCTCTTCAAGGCGCCGGACGTATTCCTGCTGGATGGTGGGGTCGTCGGCCAGGGGGGGTGGCGCTGTCTTGCGGCATGGGTTGTCTCGCTCTCGTCACTGAGGGTGTTCCTGATGCCGGATCGTACTCATGTCAGAGGGTCGCGCAGTGGCGTAGGAACGGATAGCCCCCGCACCTGGGCCGTCGGCCGCAAGACCCCGACGTGGTCCCATCCGGTACCGTCGAACCATGCCGGATCTGAACGTGGGCCAGCATCCGCGACGGACAGCGCACCGCGTTCGTCACCACCGCCGTGGGCTTCTACGACTCCCAGGTCGCCGCTTTCGACGAGGCGTTCCCCGACGACGTCCCGCGCCGTCGAGGCGCCGCGGCCTGATGGAGCTCTATATCGACGTCCGCTGGCTCCTGGAAATCCAGGAGGCCCGCATGACGGACCTGTCGGTGGGCGTGACTACTCCGCGCTGGTCGCCGCCGTTGCTCGCCACCGTGTGAACACCCCTGCCTTCGGTGCCGAGTACGACGCGGCCTGGCGAGCCGCTGCGCTGATGCACACGATCATCCAGCTCCGGCCCCTGCCAGCCCGTAACGCACTGCTCGGTGCCATGGCGGCCGTTGCCTACATGACCGCCAGCGGGCACCCGCTGAATGCTCCCTATGCACCGGTCGAGCTGGCTCGGGACATCGTCAGCGGCAAGGCTGACATGTTCGCTGCCGCAGAGCGCATCCGCTCATGGCGGGCCTGACCGCACCGGCGGATCACCCTGACGTGATGGGGCCCGCGTCGTTACACAGACCGTGACCTCGAATGACACCACCACGGCAGACCTCCTCGCTGCCGCCTCTACGCTCCTCCAGGACTTCCGCGCCGGCAGCTGGCTGCCCACACCTGCGGAATGCGACCTCGCCGAAGGCCTCGCCCACGCCCGCTGGAGCGAGCACACCGTGCGAGCTCAGCTGCGGGACCAGCCCGACATCGTGACCAACGGCCCCCTCGGCCAGGTCTTCACCACCACGGTCCACGCCTTGGCTTCTCCTGGGACTAACGCAGCCGCACTACTTACTCTCCGCGTCCTGGTCGACGCCCTCGCACCGCCCCTGGCAGGGCAAGCGTGAAGCCCGGCGCGCACCGGGCCAAGGGAGCCCGTGCCGTTGGAGCCGCGGGACCGGGCGGTCACGGACCTTACGGACCGTACGGCGACGAGACCGCGGGGAAGACGAGCACGATGCCGACTCCGACCAGGTGCTGCAGGGGACTCCGGCTCCGAAGCCCTGGGCGACGTCGGCGACCACGCCCCAGCCGCTCCACTGACCGCGCGAACAATGCGGTGACACCGTCGGACCGGATGGCGAAGCGGCGCTGATGGCTAACCGGGTCCGGCCGGGAGGCGTGACGCGGCAGGATCCAAGACGGCGTCGACCTGCTCCTCGGCATGGAGGAACGCAGCCTTGCTGGTCTCAGGGGCCCGGCGGCCTGCGTCTCGCCTCCCGACCCGGCTGCCTCTGCTGTGTCCGCCAAATGAGCTGCAGTGTCAGTGCCGGGCCCTACTGTGAGGCGCTTCCTCAAGCGGCTCCCCGGAGGTGCTCCCTTGGCGGCACGGCAGTTCGTTCACCTGCACAATCACACGACCTACTCGCTCCTGGACGGTGCGCAGAAGATCAAGCCGATGCTCGACGAGGTCGAGAGATTGGGCATGCCTGCCGTCGCCATGTCCGACCACGGCAACATCTTCGGGGCCTACGACTTCTACAAGTCGGCCACCGGAACATCCGTCAAACCGATCATCGGCATCGAGGCGTATATCGCGCCTGCCTCCCGTCACAGTCGTCGGCCGGAGTTCTGGGGGCCCGGCGGTCAGCGCGCGAAGTCCGAGGACGGAGAGTTCGGCAAGGACGTCTCCGGAGGCGGCAAGTACACCCATATGACGATGTGGGCGCGTAACGCCCAGGGCCTGCGGAACCTGTTCGCCCTCGCGACCGAGGCGTCCTACACCGGGCAGTTCCCCAAGGGCACCCCGCGCATGGACCGGGAGCTGATCGCGGGACACGCCGACGGCCTCATCGGCACCACCGGCTGCCCCTCCGGCGAGATCCAGACCCGCATCCGCCTCGGCCAGTACGACAAGGCACGCGAGGCTGCCGGTAGCTACCAGGACATCCTCGGCAAGGAGAACTACTTCCTCGAGCTGATGGACCACGGCATCCCCATCGAGAGCGATGTCCGGTCCGATCTGCTGCGCCTGGCCAAAGACCTCAGCATCCCGCTGCTCGCGACGAACGACGGCCACTACATCACCGCCGACCAGGCCGACGCCCACGACAGCCTGCTGTGCATCGGCACCGGCAAGAACAAGGCCGACACCAACCGCCTGAAATTCAGCGGCGACGGCTACTACCTCAAGACCGCCGACGAGATGTACGACCTGTTCGCCGAGCTGCCCGAGGCGTGCGACAACACTCTCCTGATCGCCGAGCGCGTCGGGTCCTACGAAGAGGTCTTCGCCTACACCGACGAGATGCCGCAGTTCCCCGACGTCCCCGAAGGGGAAACGCAGGAATCGTGGCTGCGCAAGGAGACCCTCAAGGGGCTGGCCATGCGCTACGGCGACCCCATCCCGGGCGAGGTCCTGGAACGGTTCGAGACCGAGATGAAGGTCATCGGCCCGATGGGCTTCTCCTCCTACTTCCTCGTCGTCGCCGACATCTGCCGCTACGCCAGGGACAACAAGATCCCCGTCGGCCCCGGACGAGGCTCGGCGACCGGCTCGATCGTCGCCTACGCCACGCGGATCACCGAGCTGTGCCCGCTGGAGCACCAGCTGCTGTTCGAACGCTTCCTCAACCCAGAGCGCATCAACCCGCCGGATGTCGACCTCGACTTCGACGATCGCCGGCGCGACCAGATGATCCGCTACGTCACCGACAAGTACGGCGACGACTACACGGCCATGGTGACGACCTTCGGCTACATCAAGGCCAAGAACGCCGTCAAGGACAGCTCGCGCATCCTGGGCTACCCCTACGCGCACGGCGAGCGGATCACCAAGGCCCTGCCGCCGGACATCATGGGCAAGTCCATCCCGCTGTCCGGCATCTTCAACCCGGATCACGCCCGCTACGGCGAGGCCGGCGAGGTCCGGCAGATGTACGAGGCCGAGCCCGACGTGAAGCGGGTCATCGACACCGCCATGGGTGTCGAGGGCCTGATCCGCAACACCGGCGTCCACGCCGCCGCGGTGATCCTGTCCAAGACCAAGCTCACCGACCGCATCCCGCTCCACATGCGGGCCGACGACGGCGCCAAGATCACCGGCTTCGACTACCCATCCTGCGAAGAGATGGGCCTGGTCAAGATGGACTTCCTGGGGTTGCGGAACCTCGGCGTGATCGACCAGGCCATCCAGAACGTCCAAGAGAACCGCGGCATCGAGCTGTCCACCGAGACCATCCCCCTGGACGACGCCACCACCTACCAGCTCCTGGCCCGCGGCGACACCTTCGGCGTCTTCCAGCTCGACGGCGGCGGCATGCGCGCCCTGCTCAAGCTCATGGAGCCCAGCCGGTTCGAGGACATCGCAGCCGCCCTCGCCCTCTACCGCCCCGGCCCCATGGCGGCCAACGCCCACACCAACTACGCCCACCGCAAGACCGGCCGGCAAGAGATCGAGCCCATCCACCCGGAACTGAAGGAAGCCCTCGACCCGATCCTGGGCAACACCTTCCACCTCCTGGTGTACCAGGAGCAGATCATGGCCATCGCCCGGCAACTCGCCGGCTACACCCTCGGCGGCGCCGACCTGCTGCGCCGCGCCATGGGCAAGAAGAAGCCCGAGGTACTGGCCGCGGAGTGGGAGAAATTCCACGGCGGCATGAAGGGCAACAGCTACAGCGAACCCGCGATCAAGGCGTTGTGGGACGTCATGCTCCCCTTCTCCGGCTACGCCTTCAACAAATCCCACACCGCCGGCTACGGCCTCGTCGCCATCTGGACCGCCTACCTCAAGGCCAATTTCCCCGCCGAGTACACAGCCGCGCTGCTCACCTCCGTCGGGGACGACAAGGACAAGGCGGCCGTCTACCTGGCCGACGCCCGCAAGCTCGGCGTCACCGTCCTCCCGCCGGACGTGAACGAGTCCGTGTCGGAGTTCACCGCCGTCGGAGACCACGTCCGCTTCGGCCTGAAGTCGGTACGCAACGTCGGCACCAACGTCATCGACGCCATCGTCGACGCCCGCCGGACCTTGGGGAAGTTCGCGGACTTCGAGGACTTCCTCGACAAGGTCGACCTGCCGGCCCTGAACAAGCGCGCCATCGAGTCCCTCATCAAGGGCGGAGCGTTCGACAGCTTCGGCCACAGCCGCAAGGGCCTGTGCTCCGTCCATGAGGACGCCATCGACGCCATGGTCCCGGTCAAGAAGGCCGCGGCCCTTGGTCAGGACGACCTCTTCGCCGACCTCGCGTCCGACTCCGGCGAGCGCGCCTTCTCGGTCCCGCTGCAGATCGACCCCGGCGAGTGGCCCCGCAAGCAGCTCCTTTCCACCGAACGGGAGATGCTCGGCCTGTACGTCTCGGCTCATCCCTTGGACGGCGCCGAGCACATCCTCAGCCGCAGCCGCGAGACCACCATCGCCGACCTGCTCAGCTCCGGCCGCGACAGCGGAGACGTCCAACTCGCCGGCCTCATCACAGGCATCACCCGAAAGCAGAGCAAACAAGGCAACCTCTGGGCCAAGGTCGAACTCGCCGACCGGGACGCCTCGATCGAGGTCCTCTTCTTCTCGCAGTCCTACACGCTTGTGCAACACGCCCTGGTCGAGGACGCCGTCATCTCCGTCCGGGGCAGGATCGAAGACCGCGACGGCGCGCTCAGCATTTTCGGCCGTGAGCTGGAGGTACTCGACGTGTCAGCAGCCGAGCACGGCGGACGCCCGCCCGTGCGCCTGTTCTTCCGCTCCCACAAGATCACCGACGAGACCATCGGCAAGCTCAAGCGCATCATCGCCTCCCACCCCGGCGACACCCCGCTGCGGATCCACGTTCGCGGCGTGCACAAGACCACCGTGTACGGACTGCCTGCCACCATCAGCGCCGACGCTGTCGCCTCCGATGTGAAGGCGACCTTCGGGCAAGAGGCCTGGCTCGGAGTCGTGTAGGGACTCCGGCAAGTGAAGAGGCCGGCCCTGAGGATGGCTCCCGGGCCGGCTTCTCCACTCCCAGCCGAAGGATCCGTCCGCACCTGGGCCGCGTGGGCGACACGGCGCGGGTGGTCGCCACGGCGTGATCAGCCGGAAGCCGCAGCGCTCGCCGCGATGGTGGCACTGGTCGTCTCCTACCTGCTGCTGCCGTACGGCGTGAACATCGACCTCCACCGCGACCAGACCACCGAACGGATGGTCTGCTCGGCCGGCCTGATCCCCGTTCGCTAAGACCGGTGAGACTGGGCCTGCGGACCAGCGGATCTGGTCATCGCGATTCAACCCGCCTGGGAATTCCCGTACCGTGGTGGGCACGCACCGTGCGTGCGCGCCCACCAGCCACGTGACAGCCAGCCACGATCAGGCCCCAGCTCCACCCCAGGAGACGCTGCGATGACTGCACAGTCCCCCCAGCCCGTGCCCGAAGGCCTGCACCAGGGCCAGCCGGAAGCGCTGCTCGCGTCCGCGGCCGCCGAACGTGAGCAAGCCGAAGCCTTGGCCGGCGTCCTGGAAGACATCGCCGCGCACGGCGTACCCGCCCTGGAGGACTGCGTGCCGGCCGCCGAGGCACACGACGCGATGTGGGCCCGAGTCACCAGCGGGGCAGGGCGTGTCGCCTGACCATCGCCGCCCGCGCATGGCCGAAGTGTTCTACAGCCCGCTCGCGCACAGCCAGCTGGAGAAGGTGACCACGGTCGCCCAGGCGAGCGCGATCGAACGGGCCCGCGGCGCCCTGGAAGCGCGGCCCGACATCGGCGTGCTGAGGCCGGACGGCCTGCGTGACTACCGGGACGACGAATCCGGCGTCCGGTTCGTTTACTTTTTGACCATCCGGTCCACGATCATCATCGTGGCGTACCTCGAAGTCGACTGAGCCGTCAGGGCAGTTGACCCGGTCACAGCGAGCGGATCACCGCCACGACCTTGCCGAGGATGGCGGCCCGGTCGCCTTCGATCGGCGCGTAGCTGGGGTTCTCCGGGAGCAGCCACATCCGCCCGTTCTGCTGCCGTAGGCGCTTGACGGTCGCCTCTCCGTCGATCATCGCAGCCACGATAGATCCGTTGTCGGCGGACTGCTGGCGCCGGACAGTCACCCAGTCGCCATCGCAGATCGCAGCACCGGTCATGGAATCGCCCGACACCTCCAGGGCGAACAGGTCGCCCTCGCCCACCAGCGAGCGGGGCAGTGGGAAGACATCCGAGACGACCTCCTCGGCCAGGATCGGCACGCCTGCTGCGATCCTGCCCACAACCGGCACGAACGCCGGCCTCGCTATCTCCGGCCGCTCCCACTCGCCCATGTCGAGCTGGTCGACCGGCCCGTGCGAGACGGCTGCCGTGGATCGTCCCCGCAGCCACGATGCACGCACGCGATAGGTCCGGGCCCGCTGCGGATCCTGTTCCAGCACGCCCTTGCGCTGCAGCGCGCCCACCTGGTGAGCGACCGACGAAGTGCTGGTCAGCCCAACGGCCGCACCGATCTCACGCATCGAGGGCGGATACCCGCGCCGGGACACCGAGGCCAAGATGACCTCGACAATGTGTGCCTGCCGGGAGGTCAAGCCATCGAGCTCGACAGTCTCCCCGGCGGGTCTCCCGGGACCCGAAGCGATGCCACCCGTCATGGCGATTCCTCCCCCTGAGGCGATCTTGACCGGTTCGGTCACCGTACCCGGCTGACCTGCTCGGATGGAATGCCCATGCAGATCAACCGCCCCGACCCAAGCGAGTGGCTCGGCGCGTCGGGGGCCGCGCCGAGCCACTGCCGACCATCGAACAGGGGCGTCGCCTCGTGTGCAGCCCCACTGCGCCCAACCGGGTCCAGAGCTCCCCCGGCCAGGCGCCGACGCCAGACCAGCACGCCGCTCGTTACACCATCCATGCTGACCACCCCTGATACAGGCGCACTGGACCGGACTGCCTGCGGCCTGATGCAGGACTACCAAACCCGGACCTGGCTCCCCACCGCCCACGAACTCGGCCTCGCCAACGGTCTGGCTCGCACCCACTGGAGCGAGCACTCCCTCCGCGCCGCGCTCCGAGGCGCCCCATCGGCCGTCGCCGACGGCCGGCTCGGCGGCGTGCTCAACCTGGCCGTCCAGGCCCTCAGCCAGACGCCCGCAGCCGCCACCGACGACACCCTGCTGCACGTGCGCGTACTGGTCGACGCCCTGACCAGCGCATATCTGCCCTGAGCCGCTCAACGGCCGCCCCGGCCCCACAATGCTCCCCGCCAACAATGCTGCGCTCCTGCAGCGTAGGAAGCCTGCAAAGAAGGCTGCGAAACTCAAGTGGTGAATCATTCCCCGGTCCGAATTCGCGGTGAGCAATCACGTGTGACACTTCCACACCACGCTGAATTGCCAGGTCGGAGTGAATTCGCGGCTGAAGGTTCGCGGATTGGTCGCCGAAGAAGGTTCGCGGATTGGTCGGACACAATGCTCGAAGACGCGAGATATCTACCCTCGTACCGGGGTAGAGTCAGCGACAAGGGAGTGCGCAGATGCGCACTCGGGGACCGCCACCCCGGGATGCCTCCCTACACGGACGGGGGCCCGCCACTCCCGAGAGAGTCACGAGCCCCCTACCGTTGATCCCGGCCTGCTAAGACCAGGCCGGGATCAACGGCCCTTCGCGGCCATGACCTGCGCCGCAGCAGCGATCACCTGCACGGACAGTGCCACGTCACCGCGCCACGACCACCGCCGCAGCCGACGCAGCAACTTCCGAAGGATCTCGCGCCAGCCGTTCATGAAGCTCCCTTCGTAAAGGGACGGACCGGGTTGTCCGCCCCTAGGATGCGGAGTCCAGGAAGCCTGAACGCCGCATCCAAGGAGCGCACCCACGGTAAGCCGCGTGCTTCTTGAACGTCTTCTTGGAACCCTAGCTCACGAAAGGAGCCGCGCTCTCCAAAATGACGAAAAGCCGAGTTCCTTTCTCTCGCTGTCCGCAAATAGTCGCGACGTCTTGCGAACGTGATCGAACGCGGGCGCGATTCACCGCGGGCCATAGGGGTGCCACGGGCCCGCCTGCCGTGAGAGTGTTGGCCTTGGCTACAGCGTGTGACAGCAGATTCAGGAGGGGCCGCCGGTCGTGGAGGGGGCAGCACAGGACACCGAGCAGCTGGGGCGTGCCCAGCGGATCTTGATCGGTGTGGTCGTGATCGGCGCGGTGGTCATCGCGGCGATCGGCTTCGCGGGCTCGTACGCGGCGGTGCGCGAGCTCGCGCTCGCCAAGGGATTCGGCTGGTTCGCGAACGTCTTCCCGATCGGTGTCGACGCGGGGATCGTGGTCCTGCTGGCGCTGGACCTGCTGCTGTCCTGGCTGCGGATCCCGTTCCCGCTGCTGCGCCAGACCGCGTGGCTGCTCACGGCGGCCACCATCGCGTTCAACGGTGCGGCGGCCTGGCCCGACCCGCTCGGCGTCGGGATGCACGGCATCATCCCGATCCTGTTCGTGGTGTCGGTGGAGGCGGCCCGGCACGCGATCGGCCGGGTCGCCGACATCACCGCCGACAAGCACATGGAGTCGGTCCGCCTCGCGCGCTGGCTGCTGGCGCCGCTGCCGACCTTCCGCCTGTGGCGCCGGATGAAGCTGTGGGAGCTCCGTTCCTACGACGAGGTCATCCACCTCGAGCGCGAACGTCTCATCTACCAGGCCCGGCTGCGTGCCCGGTTCGGCCGCGCCTGGCGCCGCAAGGCCCCGGTGGAGTCGCTGATGCCGCTGCGGTTCGCCCGCTTCGGCATCCCTCTGACCGAGACCGGCCCCGCAGGCCTGGTGGCCGCCAGCATCGAACTGCCCCCTGTACTGCAGCGCCCGACCGTGGAGACACCCGGCCCCGTCCCGCTGCCCGGGCCCGGGGCTGAAGCCGACGACACAGTGGTCCGGCCTCTGCCGGACCGTGCCGAAGGGGATCCCGAGTCGGCCGCGCCGGCGCTGACCGCGGCCGCGTCTGAAAGCCCTTCCCGTCGGGTCACCGTCACGGTCGCCGTTCCCGAGGCAGTCCCGGAGCCCGAACCGGAACCTGCGCCAGAGCCCCCGGCTGTCACCGCCACTCCCCAGGAGCCGCTTGTTGCCGAGGGGGCAGGGCGGCAGCTGACGATGGTCGACCGCTACTACCGGGTCTGGGACGCATACCGACGCGCGCAGGGTCTGACCATCACCGACGACAAGCTGACCGACAAGGTGCTGTCGGCTCACCTGGCCACGCTCGGGCTGACCGGCCGCGGCGGCGCCCCGGTCAGCCCCTCCACGCTGCGCCGCTACCTGCCGGTGTTCCGGATCTACGCCGTGTGGAACGAGCACCTGGAGGACCAGGGCGTCGCCCCCGACGAGTTCCTGCTCGCGAAGCTGCTCGCCGAGCGGGGCATTGTCGGCCAGTACAACGCCGTCTACACCCCGGGTAAGTTGGCGCCGTTCGTGGAAGACTTCCCGCGCCGCCGCGCTGCATTCGCGGCCGACCAGATGCTGAGCGACGCGTAGAGCCGTCGAACACGTATTTGGCGGGTGTGGTGCCGGTCACTTACAAATGACCCAAAGGTCATAAAAGAGACGCATCGGAGGAAGCACCCCATGACAAACGGGGCACGCCCCGCTCCCCGCGCCAACACCGCCTTGGCCCGCGACTGCGAACACTGCCGCGGATGGGGAACCATCGTCACCGACCTCGGCCACCACGAACTGTGCCCGCGCTGCCAGCCCACAGACAACCAGCAGCCCATCCCAGCACCAGCGCCGAAAACCGACCGCCCGCCGGCCGGAGCCCGCTACGCATCACCGGGCCGGTGGGCGGCCCGCTGCAGGCAGCGGGGACACGTCGCCTGACGTCCCCCGTGAAGCCGAAGGGGCTCCCGCCGCCAGCATGTGGCGGCGGGAGCCCCTTCGTCGGTGCTGGCTACCAGCCCAGGTCGAAGCCCCAGGTACTGTCACCGGCGGCCCAAGAGGTGTCGCTCATGATGTTCCCCCCTCTCTCGTGCAGGTGGGCACACGCTATGTCGATCATGGCAGTCTTGTCACTGTCTGATCGGACGAGGAATCGAACCCCGGCCTGCTGCGGCGCGGCCGATGACGGTGGCGCCCAGGAGTTGCGCCCGCGCTTGGGCTTCTCCCTCCGGCGGGCAGTCCACCCACTCAGTAAGCACCCGGGACGTGGCTTCGCACACGGACTGGACTTGTCCTGCGAGGTCGTCGTCGAGGTCATCGCATCCGCCGTTGCCGAGGTTGGGGCCGGTCACGACCGCTGTCCCATACAGCCCGCACGGCAGCTCGGCGCCGCGCCAGGTGCTGGCGAGCGCCCACGCCGCGGCGTTGAGGTCGCGGCCCACGCTAAGGGCGCCGTGGCCGTGGACGTGGAGGAGGGCGCGCCGGTGGTAGACCGCGCCGTCGACGGCGCCACCCAGCAGGGAACGCAGCACCCGGCGTTGCCTCGTGTAGTCCTCGGGCAGTTCGAATCCCTGGACCGCACCGGTGACTTCAAGTCGTAGGGCAGCGACCATGCTTTACCTCTCCCGTGTCGGCGTTACGCTGCTCTGCAGCGGGTGCCGGCCGTGTCCCCCCGTCGCGGCCGGCACCCGTTTCGGTGGTGGTCAGGCGCCGCCGGGTGCGGCTGCCAGGTCCCCGGTTTCCTGCAGCACCGCGGCCACGGCGTGCTCGGTGCGCGTGTCCATGGAGATGTCGTAGGCGCGGGTCACCTCGGTGACACGGGCGACCGCCTTGCGGGCCCCTGCGTGATTCCCGGAGGCCTGCTCGATGGCCATCCAGTCGCGGTAGAGGACCTCGGCGGTCTCATCGATGTCCAGGCCCCGCAGCACCGCGGCCCGAGCCGCGTCCCAGTCCGGCGTGTCACCGGCGGTGTGCCAGGTCGCGAGGGTGTGCACGACGTCGACGATGCGGGACAGCATCTCCTGCTGCACTGACACCGCCCACGGATACTCCTGCCCGTCGAACGGCCGGCCTCGGACCAGAGCGAGCGCGGCTTCCAGGTCCGCCATGCCCGCGACCGGGCCGGCGGCCAGGCCCCGGGTCGCGAGGTCCTGGAAGGTCGCCCAGTCCGAGCGGATCGACGGGTGGAAGGCGTACCCGTCTCCGCACAGGGCTGCGCCGGACGCCGTCACCCGAGAGGTGGCGGTGACGGGCGCCATCCGGCGAGGCTGGGCAGGGTGGGGGAGCGGCAGGCGCGCTGGGCCCCCTCCGGTCGCCAGCCATGACAGAGCCCCTGTTGCCGGGTAGCGGCAGGGGCTCCGTCGCCGCCCGTGGCTCGCCGTCGGGGTTGACCGCATCTTGGTGGGGTGCGGTCCCGCCCAGCGGAACCAGAGCCCCCTCAGGGCGGGGCCGCTCCACACATCATCGGCGGTGCCCGGCGTGCGTGCGCGCTTCCAGGGTCAGGATCAACCCAGTGCCGGCAGTAGAGGCCTCCACTCACCCCCGCAAACAGGAAGGCGAGCCCGGCAGGCGGGCCGGCGGCAGCCAGGTGGCGTCCGGTGGCGGCGAGGAAAGCCGTCCTCACCGCCCTGCCGGCTGCACTCATCGCACGAGCCGGGGTGCTGAGTGCGTAGGACCCCGCCTGGGTTGTGACGGCCTGGCGGGGTCCTGCGGAGCGAACCGGCAAGCGACGATGACACCGGTGCGCATTCCTCACTGAAGCCGACTGCCGAGCGCGCGATGGTGCGGCGCGGCGTCGCGGCGACTGACGGCCACTCCAATGGGTGCACACCGGGTGCAGCCAGCCCGCGCGAGTTGGGCTGCTGGGCTCGCCTGAGGGGCTGTGTCCGCGGATTCAGATGTGCTTGGTGGTGTTGGTCGGGTTGCCGGTGGGTGGGATGGTGGGGAGGGTGAAGGTGATGCTGGTGCCGGGGGTGTGGGTGGGGTCGAGGGTGATGGTGCCGCCGTGGAACTCGACGATCTTCTTGCACAGGGCCAGGCCGATGCCGCTGCCGGGGTGGCTGTCCTTGGTGTGGAGGCGGTGGAAGATCACGAAGATGTGGTCGGCGAATTCCGGGTCGATGCCGATGCCGTTGTCGGTGACGGTGAAGCGCCACTGGTCGCTCTCGGGTGTGGCTCCGAGGTGGATTGCGGGGGTGCGGTCGGGGTGGCGGAATTTGACGGCGTTGGAGATCAGGTTCTGCCAGAGCATGCCCAGTTGTGTGGGGTCTGCGGTGAGTTCGGGCAGTGGATCGCGGGTGATGGTGGCGCCGGATTCTTCGATGGACACGCTGAGGTTGTCCAGTGCCTGGTCGACGATCGTGTCGAGATCGGTGGGCTGGTGCTCGCTGTGCAGGCGGCCGATCCGGGAGAAGGCCAGCAGGTCGTTGATGAGGGTCTGCATGCGGGTGGCGCCGTCGGCGGCGAAGGCGATGTACTGATCGGCTCGGTCGTCGATCTGGCCGGCGTAGCGGCGCTGGAGGAGCTGGGTGAAACTGGCGACTTTCCGCAGCGGTTCCTGCAGGTCGTGGGAGGCCACGTGGGCGAACTGCTCCAGTTCGACGTTGGAGCGCTTCAGGTCGGCGGCCTGCTCATCCAATTGATGCCGGGCCTGCTCGCTGGATGCGATCTCATCGGCCAGTCGTCGGCGCATGGATTCCAGATCCGTACCCAAGTGGCGTAGGTCGGCCGGGCCGGTGGCGGTGATGGGGCGGGCGAAGTCGCCGCGGGCGACGGTACGGGCATCGGCGCCGAGCCGCGAGAGCGGGCCGGTGATGCCGCGGCGCAACCCTTCGAAGATCAGCACGGCCAGGAGCACGATCACCACCGCGATCGCGATGAGCACCCGGTCCCGCAGGTGCTCGGCCCGGGTGAGATCGCGCACTGCCGAGGTGCGGTCCTCGCGCAGATGGTCCTGCTGCGCGGTCATCGCCGCGCGCAGCCGGTCGAATGCCGCTTTGCCCTCGGTGGCGCGGTCGCTGGCCACCGGCACCGGGGCGCCGGCCGGGGCGGTCGCGATCGGGTCGGCGATGCGTCGCTGCCAGTCCTGCGAGTGGGTCAGGACCTCTCGCAGGTCCGCCCGGCCCTGGGGGTTGTGGGCCAGGAGCTCGTGCAGGCGGCTCACGGCCGTCTTCTGATCGGCCAGGCCCTGCCGGTAGGGCTGGAGGAACTCCTTCTGCCCGGTCAGGCCGTAGCCACGGATGCCGGTCTCCTGGTTGACCAGCGCGGTCTCCAGACGTATCGAGTTGGTCAGGGACGGAGAGCGGGTGTCGACCAGATCCCTGGTGATCGAGGTGGCACGGTTCATCGCCCACAGCCCGAGCCCCCCGAGCACCATCAGCACGACGAGCGCCGCGCTCACGCCGACCAGCAGCCAGCGCCGCGTCGTCCAGCCCGCGAATATCCCTGCACGCCGGGCGGCGCCCTTCTCTGCCGGCATCACGACGCTCCCGGTGTGTTCGCGGCCGCACGTGCGTGCGGCCGGGGACACTGTATCCCAGCATCGACAACCGTTGTTGTCACCCACAGGGGTGGGCGCCTACAGTGGGCGCATGCCTGGCATCCACTTCTCCCTGCGGATGAGCGAGGAGGAGATCGCAGCGCTCACCGCCGGCGCGGTCGACGACCTCGTCGGTGACCTCGTCGGTCGTGCCTTCCAGCGCCTGCCCGGGGGCGAGAACTCGCCCGCCCAGGCCGAGGCCCTGGCCCACCTGCACATGCTGGTCCATCTCCGGCAGGCCATCGAGCGCCTGGAGGAGGCCGCCGCTCACCAGGCGGCCGATGCCGGTGCCGGTTACCCGCAGATCGGCAGGGCGTCGAACATGACCCGGCAGGGCGCCCGCCGCCGATGGCCAGGACTGATCAGCCAAGACCCCACCCGCCAAGACCCCACCCCCCACGCCCTTCAGGCACCCCCCGGAGCTCCCGATGATGATCGCCCCCGCTCGCCCCTACGACGTGCTGCTGGTGGAGGACGACGCCGCTGACGCCATGCTCATCGAGGACGCCCTCACCGCGTGCGGCACCCGCAACCTCACCCAGGTCCAGGACGGCGTCGCAGCCCTGGAGTACCTGCGCGACGCGGCCAACCCGCGGCCGCACCTGATCGTGCTGGACCTCAACATGCCCCGTATGAACGGCCGCGAGCTGCTGGCCGTCATCAAGAACGACGAGGACCTGCGGACGATCCCGGTGGTGGTCCTGACCACCTCCTCGGCCCCCGACGACGTCACCGGCGCCTACCAGCAGCACGCCAACGCCTACGTCACCAAGCCCGTCAACCTCGACGACTTCGAACGCGCCGTGCAGAGCATCGACGCCTTCTACCTCGACACCGCCACCCAACTCCCCCGGCAGTAGCAGAAAACACGGGGGGCAGGCGCCTTGGCACGTTCGTAGCTCGGCCGGGTCGTCCGCCCGGCCGGGGGCCCAGCGGCGGCCGTTGCCACCGCATCCCGGCCAGGGGCGGACACCGCACACCCTAGGGCCCCGACCTGTCGTACTGGCCATGGCTTGCCGGAGGGCCGTGAGAGCTGCTCGCCTGGTTCGTGCAGCGGGACGCGGCCGATGTCGGCTTCCCCTTGTGTTGCGGCGTATGGGAGATCCTCGGTGCGGGTGTTCTCACCCCATCGGGGGGCGCCCGGCGTGCGCGTCTCCATGATCGGAATCACTGTGTCGGTAGTTGAGGGCTCTGTTCACCCTCCAGGCGGAGCTCTCCACCATGAGTCGGCCCCCGCCCCATCGCGCGACGGGGGCCGAATCTCTTTGCTCGGAACACTGCCGGGGTACCCGCTGCGGGGCGGATACCACCTCGATCTGGGCGCTCGATGGCGTGCCTTCGGGCTGTACACGGAGGGCGGCGGCTCGCCGGGGAGGTTCGCGCTGGTCCGGACGCGATGCCGGCGAGCCGCCTGGGTTGCGTCTACCCCGAACGGGGTGGGGAACTGCGAAGGGTGAGGTTCGCGGCCTGATCGGCGGCACGAACCCCACCCTTGGTCTTGGGTTGTGTCAGTTCACCATCGGTACCAGCGGCGGCGTCCGCCGCCTTCGGCGGCCCGGAAGACGAAGCCAAGGGCCCACACCACCAGCACGATGATGGCGATCCACCACAGCGCCTTGAGTGCGAACCCCGCGCCGAACAGGACCAGGGCGAGTAGCAGGACAAGCAGCAAAGGAACCATGTCGTCAACCTCCTGACATCGCGTCTGCCCCGCAGACCGGCTACTACGCGTGGACAGGCCGGAGTCGGCCTTGAAGGCGCGGCCCGTGGGGCCGCGGTCGTAGGCGTCGTGTTGTGTGGGTCAGTGCGCCAGATACCCGCTGGCGGCGGCGGGCATGTGGGTGGGCAGTGAGGGGGTGTGCTGGGCGAGGGAGCGGGCGCGTTGCCACATGCCGTGTACCTGCTGGGCGGGGCGCTGTTGTTCTCCGTGCAGGGCGTTGACGATGACCAGGGCGTCGGTCAGCGCCGGCACCAGCCATTGCAGGCACGCCAGATGACGCTGCGCGGTGGTCAGGTCGACGGGGTGCTCTCCGCCTTCTGCACGTCTTCTGGCCGGTCGGAGGACGCGAGCCGGATCTTTCTGCCAAGCACGCCGCTGTATGCGGTGGCGGCCAGAGCGGCCCCGGTGAGCACGGTCTTGACCAGGGTGGAGGTCGCCACGCCCTGCTGGACGGCGACGCGGTGGGCGTTCACCGCGAGCAGGCCGCCGGCGCCGACCAGGTGGCAGCCGATCGCGGCGGCGTTGACCGGTGCCCACTTCTCCCAGCCGGAGGCGGCGATCCGGGCGTTTCCTCGCTCGTTGCCGCCTTCGGCCCGGGCAGCGCCGTTCAGGCCGACCGCGCCCATCAGGGAGCCGCCGTGCCATGCGGCCAGTCCCACATCGTGCAGGCTCCGCAAGACGGTATGGCGTTCGGACATGCCCGGGCTCCTTGGATAGCGATCTCAGACGACGGTGGCCCTCGGCTTTCCCTCACCGTGACCCACTGCGGCCGCTGCCGCCATCGCAGCTGGTACGAACGAGCCCGCAGATGCCACGCCCGGCCCCGAACAGCCTGCGTCTGCAGGCGCCGGGCGGAACCCAGCCGCCACCGGCCGCCCGCCAACTACGCGACTGGCTTGTGCCGGTGAGTAGTCGGCGACGCTGCTCACCGTCCGCTGGCCGTACTCACTGCGGGGGTCTCGGGGGCGGTGAGTGGTTTTGGGCCCCCTGGATTGTGACGTGACGGCCTGGCGGGGCCATGCGCCGCGCACTGGCATCGACGGCGGTACCGGTGCTCACCCCTTCACTGAAGCTCACCGCGGGGCGGTGAGTCCCGACGGCGCGCGCGGGGCGTTCGTTGGCCACCCCAACGGAGGCGTGCCCGGCCGCGGTCTTCTTCCTCTCGCCCACCACGGCGCGAGGGGACCGTGCCGAGCAGGCCGCCAGGGCGCGAGCCCTGTCGGTTGGCCAGTCGTGGCTCGGCTGTCGGCTACATAAGCGGTAGGCCGTGGTCGCGCAGCGGCCCGACGCGCAGGCCGTGTTGCTCGCAGGTGTCCAGGAGGCGGGGCAGGGCGCCGAGGGTGTTGCGCCAGGAGCCTGGTGCCGAGGTGCAGTCGGAGTCGTGGAGGAGGATCGTGCTGCCGCCGTCCAAGTCGGCGGCGACGGTGCGGTGCACGCTGTCGGGTGTGGCCCGCGCCCGCCAGTCCTCGCCCCAGCAGGTCCACAGCATCGGGGTGAGGCCGAGGCTGCGGGCGGACAGGTGGGCGGCAGTGGTCATCACCCCATACGGGGGCCGGAAGAGCCGGGGCGGCCGGCCGGTGATGTCGGCGACGGTGTCGCGGGCGCGGGCGAGATCGTCGTGCGTGGCACGCGGGCCGCGCAGCAGCAGCGGCCGGTGCGCCCAGCCGTGGACGGCGATCTCGTGCCCGGCGGCAGCCATCTCCCGCACCAGGCCCGGGTCGCGGCTGGCGGCGGAGCCGAGGAGGAAGAAGGTGGCCCGGATCCCCCGTTCGTCCAGGAGACGCAGGAAGAAGGGCGTGGACAGCGGGTCGGGGCCGTCGTCGAAGGTCAGGGCCACGTGGTCGGTGCGGCCTCGTCCGGCCAGGCGTGGCATGAGGCGGTTGCGCAGCGGCCCGAAGGTGGAGACGACGGGGGCGGCGTACGCGACGGCGACTACGGGCAGAGCGGCACAGGCGAGGCGACGAGCCGTGCGGGCGGTCGGCATCAGCGGTCTCCGTCCGCCCGGGAGTGGCGGTGCCCGTTCGGTGGGAACGCGGGGGTGACGTGGTCCAGGCCGATGGCCTGGAGTACGGGGACGCAGCTGTGGGTGGCGGCGATGCCGGTGCCGACGGCGGTGCCCCACAGGGCGGTGGCCAGGACGGCGGTGGTGGCGAGGTGGCGCGGGCCCCGGCGGTTGCGGCGGCCGGGTGGGCGTACGGGAGCCGGGGCGGTGCCCGCGCCGCACGCGCGGAGGATGGCAAACACCGGGCCGGAGTCCGGGTCGGCGGCGAACAGGGCGAGGCCCGCGGCGCGTTGCCGCTCACCGAGAGGGCCGTCGAGCAGGTCGGTCAGGATTTGCTTGAGGTCGGCCGGGTCGCGTATCCAGGTGGCGAGGCCCGCGTCGTGCAGGGCGGCGGAGTTGGTCTGGCCGTGGCCGGGTATGCAGCCGTAGCTTGCCACCGGCAGGCCGGCGGCGAAGGCTTCCAGGGAGGTGAGGCCGCCGGCGTTCTGGACGAGGACGTCGGCCGCGTGCATCAGGCCGGGCATGTCCTCCACCCAGCCGTACGCGTGCTCGATGCCGGACGCGCGCAGCCGCCCGGCCAGGGCTTCGTTGCGGCCGCAGACCACGACCGGCACCGCCACGCCGCAGTCGCGGATCTCGGTGGCCACCTGCTGCACCGGGCCGACCCCCCACGAACCGGCGACCAGCAGCGCGAGCGGCGCCGTGGGCGGCAGGCCGAAGCGGATGCGGGCCAGCCGCCGCTGGACGTCGCCGACCGGGGAGAAGCGGGCGTTCACGACCGGGCCGGACGCCAGGGCGCGGGTGGCGCCGCAGGCCCGGGCCTGTTCGGCGGGTATCTCGTGGGCGGCCAGGTGGAGGTCGATGCCCGGCGCCACCCACAGCGGGTGGACGGAGAAGTCGGTGAGGTACGTGATCGCCGGGACTGTCAGGCGGCCGCTGCGGCGCAGCGCCCCGAGAACCTGGCTCGCGCCGGGGTACGTCGACACCACCGCCCGGGTGTCCGGCGGCAGCGCCCGCAGTGTCCGCCTTTCCGCGCTGCGCAGCAGGGCTCGCGCCCCCGGGCCGCTGCCTCCGGCGCGCTCGGTGGCGGCGTAAATCCGCTGGTAGAGACCGGGGGCGTAGGTCAGCATCCGGTGGTAGCCGTCGCTGACCGCCTTGCCGAGCCGGGCCGGGAGCAGGTCGAGGAAGTCGAGCCGGTCCACCGCGTAGCCGGACGCGCCGAGCCGGGCAGCGAGTTCGCCGGCGGCACCGTCGTGCCCGGCCCCGACGCTCGCGGAGACGATCACGATCCGCCCGCCGGGGCTCGGCCGGCGGGGCCCGGGGAGGCCGATTTCGTCCGCAGCCAGGTCCATGGGACTGCCGGGGTACGCCGGAGGGACCGCACTGTTGGGGGACGACACGAGCGATCAGCCTCCATAGACGTCGACGAGCGCACCGATGCGCTCGGGCGGCGCGGGGCGTGATCCGAGACTCTACAGCGTGTAGTAGATGAGTTTCTACGTCGTGTAGTAATTCGCCGAGTGTTCGACACGGCCAATCTTTTACAAGGCGTAGTAGATTTGGCGGCCATTGGGAGCGGCCACCGGACCTGGTGCCGACGGTGTATCGGACTGGGGCGAGGAAGGCGTGTGACGGTATGCGCGACGTAGACCGAGGCGGAACCGACGGCCGCCGGCGGGCGCCCGGCGAGTTGGAGAGTCACGTGCTGGCGACGCTGTGGGCAGCGGACGGACCGCTGACGGCGGCCCAGGCCAACGAGCGGCTGCCCGGCGACCTGGCGTACACCACGGTGCTGACGATCCTGTCCCGCCTACTGGACAAGGGCCTGGTGACCCGGCAGAAGGCGGGCCGCGGCTACGCCTTCACGCCGGTGCGGGACGAGGCCACTCACACCGCCGAGCAGATGCGCTCGCTGCTGGATCACGGCTCGGACCGCGAGGCGGTGCTCTCCCGGTTCGTCGAGGAGCTGTCGGCGGACGACGAGCGGCTGCTGCAGCGGCTGCTCGGCGAACACGGCGAAGACAAGGAGCCGTGACCGGTGCGGGTCAGCGTGTACGTCCCTTTCGTGGTCAGCGCGCTGCTCGCGCTGCTCGCCCCGTGGGCAGCGCCCCGGCTCCCGCCCCGCCCGGCAGCCTGGGCGCTGACCTGCGCGGCGCTGGTGACGGCCGGGGGCTGGGCGGGGGCGCTGGCGTTGCTGGCGTTCACCGGGGTCGGGCAGATACCCGAAGTCGCCGAACAGGGGCCCTGGTCGGTCACCGTGCTGCAGGCCGAGAACCCGGTGCGGCTGGTGGTGGCCGTGGTCGGCGGGATGGCCCTGGCCGGGAGTGCCGTCGCGCTGGGGGTTGCCGCGCGCAGGCAGCTGCGGGCGCTGCTAGTGGCACGGCGCGACTGTGCGCGGCTGCCCGGCGGTGAGCTCGCCGTCCTGGACGACCCGCGGCCGCAGGCGTACGCGCTGCCCGGCGCCCCGGGCCGGATCGTGGTCTCCCGCGGCATGCTGTGCGCGCTGGACGACGCGGAACGGCAGGCCCTGCTGGCCCACGAACACGCCCACCTGCGCCACCGCCATCACGCCTTCCAGATCGCCTGGCGGCTCGCGGCCGCCGTGAACCCGCTGCTGCGTCCCCTCGCGGCCTCCGGCGCCTTCGTCCTGGAACGCTGGGCGGACGAGGAGGCCGCGGCCACGACGGGCGACCGCACGGTGGTCGCACGCGCCGTCGCGCGCGCGGCGCTGGCCACCTCCCGCGCCCGCCGCCACCCGGGAGCCCTGGCCGCGGACGGCGGCCCGGTGCCGCGCCGGGTCCGCGCCCTGCTCGCCCCGCCCCGGCGGCTTCGCCCGCTCCCGCTGATCGCGGGTGCCCTGCTGCTGGTGCTGTGCTGCGGCAGCCTGGCCGAGGCCACAGTCGACACCGACGCGATGTTCGCGGGCGCGATGTACCCGCACGGCACGCCCGCTCATCGGGCGGCCGGCGGTCAGCCGGCGGGCTCGGGGCGGCGCTCGCCGTCCGCCGCGACGGCGGAGCCCGACACGGGGCCGAAGCGCGCGAGGTAGGGGACCAGGTGCAGGCGGGGCAGCAGCCAGGCGTGCCACACCCCGGTCAGGCAGACGATCGCCGCGCCGCTGATGAGTACGGAACCGAGCACGTCGGTGGGGTAGTGCGCGCCGATGTAGAGGCGGGAGAAGGCCACCAGGGCCACGACCGCGAAGCCCGCGAGGCCGGCCGGGCGCTGCCAGCGGGTGCCGCGGGCCAGGAAGTAGGCGGCGGCGGCCGCTGAGACGATGAAGGCGACATGGCCGCTGGGGAAGCTGTTCGAGCCGATCTCGGGATCCAGGGAGTAGAGGGCAGGGGGCCGGTTGCGGGCGACGATCAACTTGCCGATCTCGGAGGCGTTCCAGCCGACCGCGACCACCAGGAAGGTGGAGACCGCCTGGACCGGCCGGTGCCGGACGAGCAGCAGCCAGCCGCACCACAGGGCCAGGATGGCCAGCCCGCTCACCGGCGAGGCAACATCACTGACCCCCAGCATCACCGTGTTGAGCCACCCGGTGCGGGTGTCGGTCTGGATCGCCCGGTCCGCGGCCAGCTCGTGCGGCTGGATCAGCGAGGTGTGGGCGGCGACTAGCCCGAGCGCGATCGTGGCCAGGAACACCAGGACGGCCACGTATGGCCATCGGCGCACATGAGGCATGAGGGGAAAACCCTTTCTTGCGGTCGGCATGGCGGTGCCGTGAACGGGCCGCCGCACAACCGTGGGGCGACGTCCGCATGGCGCGCTGATGTCGGTTCGGTGGCTCCTCTCTGAAATTTACTACACCTTGTAGAGGTTGTGCTGTCGCCGTCGCCTGCTCGGCATCCGGCCGCGGAGGCCGGGAATCGCCGGGGTGGAGGAGGGCGAATACACGCCATCACCGAATGGCTCAGCGGGCTGTCCGTCCCGTGCTCTACGCGGTCATGGCTGGCCCGTTCTTCGCAGAGGACGCCCTGTTCTTCGGCCGTGTCCTGCCGGGCGAGAGTGCCGTGGCGATCGGCGACGCCGTGGACAGCGCCAACTCCACCCAGGTCATCCGGGGACAGGACGGCCGGGGCCGCTAGCCGGGAGCGCCGAGTGGTCCGGCAGCGGGGTCCGGCGGACAATGTGTGCTGATTCCGCCCACGGGGGGCGTGAGGATCGAGAGGTCTGCGATGACACGAGCCGTGCGATACGCCCTCATGACCGCCGGTGCGGGGACCCTGCTGCTGTGCGGGACCGCGCCGGCGCTCGCTGCCGCGCCGACCGACATCCGCGCCCGCTGCACGCCACACACCCGGCTTTGCGCCAACGGCCCGGTGGACAGCGGAAACTTCAACGTCACGATCAACGGGCCCGCGAACAACAGCGGCAACCCCGACATCGCCATCGCCTCCCCGAACAGCAACAACACCCACGGCGGCTCGGGCGACAACAGCTGGAACAACGTCCAGCAGCTCACCCGGGCCATCGGCGGCTGACGCGGTTCGCGCCGGTCCGTCCCGCGAAGGCCGCGCTTACGGCGCGGTCTTCGCCCGTACGTGGTCAGGAAGCGGTTGCGGAAGGTGTCCATCCGCCACACCGGCGCGTCCGGGTGCGGCCGGAGGCCGTCCTGCCAGCCCCAGCCCGACATGCGGTCGAGCACGTCCTTGTCGTGGGCGACGATCGCGATCGGCACGTCGTGGCTCGGGTTCTTCCCGCTGACCATGGTGGTCGGCTGGTGGTCGCCCAGGAAGACCAGCACGGTGTTGTCGTTGCCGTACCGCTCCACCCACGACACCAGGCTGCTCACCGTGTACGCGATGGACTTGGCGTACTCCTGGCGCACCGAGTGCGCGCTCTTCCAGACGTCGTCGGGGTTCTTGCCCTCCTTGTTGATGGCGTTGAAGACCGAGCCGTCGCCGAGCTCGTCCCAGCCCACCGTCCGCGGGATCGGCGCCCAGGGGCGGTGGCTGGAGACCAGGATGATCTCGCTCATCAGCGGCTTGCCGTGCTTCCGGCCGTGCTCCATGCGCTGGAAGACCTCCAGGCAGACCGTCTATGAGCGGTTCGTGCGCTGGGAGACTGACGGGACCTGGGCGCCCGGCTCCTGGAACGCGATACCGGCCTTGAGGGGAGGGCCCGTCAAGGCTGGTGACCGCTCTCCGCGCCTCGTCGCTGAGGGTTGCAGCGCACCGACGGCGACTGCGATCCCGGCGCCGATCAGGTCTGTCAGCGCATGTCTGTGAGGAGAGTGTTGAGTTCGGCCTCCTGTTGCGCCGGCGACATCGGCGGGTTCGGGTGGTCGATGCCGAAGGTCTTCAGGACCTGGTCCATCTGGGCGTCGATGAACGTCCAGCCGGTGTTGTCCAGCGGCTGCAACGAGGCCTGGTCGGCATCCCAGAGATCCCGCAGCGACTGGGCAGCTGCGTGGGCCCCGGTCGCGTTCCCCGACCGTGCGTCCTTGAGCGAGGTCGCTGCAAATGCCTTCAGTGCGGCGACCTTCGCGGGCGGGAACTTCTTCACGGCCTGTCCGGGGGCGAGGTGAACGGTGGAGGTGGCGTCGGTCTCCGGCGCCGGGCCGACGTGAGGCTGGCTGTGCGCCCAGACCAGCAGGCCCCCGGTGGCGACCGCGAGGAGACCGAAGCCCGCCAGAGCGATGCGCTCCCTGTGCAGGTTGACGGTGACCTGCGGGGTGTGCGTGGCCTCGTAGGTTTCGGTCACGTCGGAGCGCGTCACCGTCAGGTAGATGACAGTCGCCAGGATCAGGCCGAGGAAGATCAGGCTGGTGGTGAAGGTGCCCAGAGCGAGGCCGGTCGGCTCGCCCGGCTGAGCGACCTTAGGCGAGCCGAGCCAGTCGCCGATGTTGGCACCGAGTGGGCGGGTCAGGATGTAGGCGAGCCAGAAGGACAGCACGGGGTTCGCGCCGAACTTCCACAGCAGCGTGATCGCCGCGATGAGGCCGAGCGGCAGCAGGACCGAGACTCCCGGGCTCCAGCCGGTGAGCTCGAGGGTCCAGTCACCGGTTGCGGTGCCGAGCGCGAAGGTGACGAGGACGGCGAGCCAATAGAACGACTCACGCGGCAGTGTCGTGACCGAGTGGATCGAGAGGGTCCGCTCGCGCAGCCACCACACGCCGAAGACAACGGCTAGCAGGACGGAGAACACGGCGGAGCTGATCCACAGCGGCACGTTGAGCTGGTCGGTCAGGATGTCGGTGTACAGCGTGCCCGTGACACTGACAACGACCACGGTCAGCCAGTACGGGAACGGGACGTACCGCTTCAGCCGCAGCTGGACGCCCAGAACCACCACGAACACCGCGGTGAAGATCCAGGCCGTGTTCACCAGGCCGACGCCCAGCTTCATGTTGATCCAGTCGGCGAAACTCTCACCGACGGTCGTGCACAGGATCTTGATCACCCAGAACCAGATGGTGACCTCGGGAACCTTGTTCAGCATCAGCCGCCCGCTGCGGCGGGTGCGGGCATCGCTTGTCGTTGTCATACGGCGAGGTTGGCCCGGCCAACCTGCACACAACCTGACTACGTGATCGCCTACGGTGTGGGGAAGTTCACCTCGACGCGCCCGTGACCATCCGCGATCGCACGGACTGCCACTCCCGCGGTCGCGGCGAGACGCCTTACCACGGCCAGCCCCAACCCGTGCCCATTGCCGCTGGTCACGCCGGCTTCGAAGACCCGGTCGACCTCCGCCGGGTCGAACCCCGGGCCGTCGTCGAGGACGTCGACCACGACGCCCTGGGGCTGGATGCGCGCCGTGACCCAGACGCGCGAGCTCGCATGGCGCAAGGCGTTCTCCAGCAGGGGTGACAACACAGCCACGACGAGTTCGGTTGCCACGGCGACATCGACGTCGGTCGGGATGGCGAGTTCGATGGAGCGACCGGCTATCGCCCGTCGTGCCGCCGCCCTGAGATCGCAGCGGGTATCGCCGTCGATCCGTGTGCGGGCGGCACTCAGAATCGTCGTGATCGCCGTGTTCAGACGGTCGACCTCGGTCAGAACAGACTCGGGTGCAAGATGGTGACCGGAGAGCTGCGCCAGCTGTGCCTCGCCCCGCAGGGCTGTCAAGGGCGTCCGCAACTCGTGGGCGATCTCTTCGGTGAGCCGGCGCTCGTCGGCGAGCGCGTTGTCTATGCGGTCAAGCAGGCGGTCGAGCGTTCGCCCGAGCTCCCCGAATTCATCGCGGGGAACGCCGAGGTTGAATCGGCGCCCGGGTGCGTGATCGCCCCAGTCGTCGGCAAGAGCGGCCATTTCGTGAACCACCCGCAACGCACGACCCACCACGAGGTACGCGACGACCCCTGCCAGCAGGATCGTGATACCACCCAAGATGAGCGACATCCCCAGGCTGCGCTGCTCTGACGTCTCGTACGGCGTCAGATCCACCCTCACGACCGCCACGACGCGGTGGCCTTCGAGCCGGATCGGCTGGGCATACAGCAGATATCTGCCGATCGTGGTGGTCTGGGACTGCCCGGAGTCGGCAAGCGCCTCGACGCGGCCACGAAGGCTGCCAGGGACGATCCCGTCAATGAGGTGCCCATCGGCATACACCCACGAGACCGTGTCCAGCGCTTCGTTGCCGCTCTCGATCAGCACGACGTGGCCACCGCGTACGGTTACGTTCGCCGCCACTGCCTCTGCACGCGTATGCGCCAGAGCGTTCGCGTCAGCATCGGTCACCCGGCTCAGCAAGACGTGCGAGACCACCACCAGCACCGCGGCCACCGCTGTTGCGATCAGAACTGCGAGCGCGACGACTCTCCCGCGAAAGCCCGTCACTCCCATCGATAGCCCACCCCACGGACCGTCGCTAGGCGATCGGCCACGCCCAGCGCGCCGAGTTTGGTCCGGAGCCGGCGAACGAAGGAGTCGAGGGTGTTGTCGCTGACCTGCGCGCCATGCGGCCAGGCGGCAGCGACGAGGGCGTGGCGGCGTACAGCGTCGCCCTGTGAGGCGATAAGCCTGCCCAACAACCGAAACTCGGTCGGCGTCAGGCTCTCGCTTGCCGAACCGTGGCTTACGACATGTTTCGCCGGATCGAGAACGACGCCCTTCGGTGGGGTCGTCGCGGTTGTTCTGCGTAGCAGGGCGCGGACCCTCACCAGCAACTCCGGGATGTCGAACGGTTTCGTCATGTAGTCGTCGGCTCCCGCCTCGAAGCCGCCCACCTTGTGATGCATGCCATCCAGAGCGGTGAGCATCAGCACCGGGGCATCGAAGCCACGTGCTCGCAGCGCCAAGCAGACATCGCGACCGTCAGCGTCCGGGAGCCCTAGATCGAGGACGACCAGGTGAGGGACCGGATCAAGGTTTCGCAGCAGGCTGTCCGCCGTCGAAGCGACTGCGACCCTGTGGCCGTCGTGCTCGAGTGCGCGCTTGAGCACGTCGCGGACTGCCGCGTCGTCCTCGCACACCACGATAAAAGCCACACTCTGACCCTAGGTTACTCCGGCGAAACTTCTCCATTCTCCCTGGTCAGTGTCCTGCTCGTGTGCGATACCCGTAACGGCTTCGTGTACCTGCACATCGTCATGGCCGTCGACGGCGACCGCGCCATGCCTAACACCGGTACCCATTTCGCCCGCGCCAACATCATCCCAGTCGGCTGACAATCAGCCGGTTCAACACGGTGGTCCGCGGCAGTCATGGGGTCGTTGACTGGACCATCGCCCATCCTGAGATGTAACCGCACTGGGCGGTGGGCACAGTGGGCCGTCCTCGCAACAATGAGCCCGGCCGCCGCATATCGTTCGTCTGGATGCTGTGCGGAAGTCACCCGAGGTCCCCCCGAGGACCAGGAGCCTGGTCAGCGCCGTCGTGTCCCGGCGTAACCCAGGATCGCTGACCAGATCACAGGACGGAATCGGCCGGCCCTCGCCCCGGTCAGGCAGCCGAGGCTCAGCTGCGCCATCGAAACGAAGTTCGATACCGACTCACCCAGCATGGTCGCCACGATTTTGATCATCCAGAACCACGCCTCGATCATCGGTACATCGCTCACGGTAACCATGCCACCGAAACTCCCGCCCGAAGGCTGGCCTCACGTGTCGATCACGCAGGCCTGCAGCGCCTGAAGGCCGCCGATGCAATGGGGCACTCCCAGGAACTGCCGGCCGGACACCCCCGTCTTACCTCGACTGGGTGGCCAGGGCCAAGCGGAGCCGTGCCCCGGCAACTCAGCTCAGGGGCACGCTCATCGAGTGAATCGCTCTTTTGCGGTAGAGGGAGCGCTGCCGGATGCGCCGGCCGGAGGCGTGTCGGGGAGTGCTGCGCCGACCGGTCCGGCAACCTGACTTGTACGATCCAGCCGGCTGCGCTCGGCGATCAACGACGAGAGAGCGAGCGCGGAGACCGCCGAGACGATGCCGCCGAGGAACAGGCAGGAGCGGGCACCGAAGGCGTCGGAGACCAGGCCGACGAGGGGAGCGCCAATGGGTGTGCCGCCGAGGAGGACGAGGAAGTACACGGACAGCACGCGGCCGCGTAGGTGCGGCTCGGCACGCAGTTGCATCACGGCGTTGGCGGTGGTGGTGACGGTGACCGCGGCGTAGCCGGTGGGAATCAGCAGCGCCATGAATGTGCCGTAGCCAGGCATCAGGCCCAGCGCCGCTTCCAGTACTCCGAAGACTGCGGTCGCGGTGACCAGGCGCCGCACGGTGGGAGGCCGACCGCCGTGGGCCGCAAGCGCCGCGCCGAACAGGCTGCCTGCGGCGTAGGCGGCCGAGAGGCAGCCAAAGGCGGCGGCGCCGGAGTGGAAGACCTTGATAGCTACGAGGGAGATGGTCACCTGAAAGTTGAGCCCGAAGGTGCCCACGACGGCGATGAGAGTGAGCGGCAGTAGCAGTTCCGGCGTGGCGGTGATGTGACGGAGCACCTCGGTCAAGCATGGACCAACGCGCTGAGGCCCGCTGGGCTCGCGCGGGGCGCCGGCGGGAACACTGATCAGCCCGTACAGGACCGCCACGTAGGAGACGGCGTTGATGAGGAACACCGGGCCAATGCCCATAGCGGCGACGGTCAGGCCAGCCGTGGCGGGGCCGAGGATGCGGGCGACATTGAACTGGGCGGAGTTCAAACCGACCGCGGCCGGCACTCGCTCCCGGCCGACCAGTTCGGCGACGAAGGCGCCTCGGGCGGGGCTGTCCACGGCGGTGGCGGTGCCGAGAGCCAGGGCCAGCGCATAAACGGACCACAGGTTCACCGCCCCCGTGACGGTCAACAGCCCCAGCAGCAGGGACTGCACCGCCATGGCGGTCTGCGTGATCAGCAGCAGCCGGCGCTTGGGAAACCGGTCAGCGAGGACGCCCCCGGTCAGGCCGAACAGTGTCTGGGGCAGGAACTGCAGCGCGGTCACGACACCGACCGCACTGCCGCTGTTTCCGGTGAGGTGCAGGACCAGTAGATCCTGGGCGGCGCGCTGCATCCAGGTGCCGATGTTGGAGGTCAGCTGGCCGAGCAGATAGCGGCGGAAGGGTCGGATGGTGAGCGTGCCGAGCGCCATGCTCGAAGCCTTGCTTTTCCTCCGTGCTCCGACTTGGTGATCCGTGCTCATGCCGTCTGGAAGGCGTGGGCGTCCTCGACGGGAGCGTCGGGGACGTCGACGTGGTGGAAGGTCGGGTGGGGGTGCATCAGGAACTCCTGGTGGGAGATGTTCCATGCGTAGGCGCCCGCCATCGCGAAGGCGATCCGGTCGCCTACCCGTAGCCGGTTAACCATGGCGCGCCGGGCCAGGACGTCCTTGGGCGTGCACAGCTGCCCGACGAGGGTCACGGGCTCACCGCGGGCCTCGGGGCGGGTCCAGGGCTGGTGCCAGGAGTCGTCGGGAACAACCTCGAAGGGCTGGTTGTGCCGCTTCGCGGCGGGTGTGCGCAGATGGTGTGTGCCTCCGCGCAGGACGGCGAACGCCTCGCCGCGGCTGAACTTGATGTCCAGGACCTGTGTGATGTACCAGCCGCAGTAGGCGGTGACCGAGCGGCCCGGTTCGATTCGCAGCGTCAGGTCGGGGTGGCGCTCCAGGGTCCGGCGCAATCCGATGCCAAAGGCCGGCCAGTCGAAGACGCGGCGGGAGTCAGCGTAGTCGACGTCCATTCCGCCTCCGATGTTGACCTCGGTCAGGGTGATTCCTCGTTGGTGCGCCCAGCGGTCTGCCCAGCCCATGACCTGGTCGACGAGGGCCAGGTGGGCGCGCGCGTCGAGGCCGCTGGCCAGGTGGGCGTGGAGCCCGTGCAGCCGGATACGCCCGTCGGCGGCGATGATGTGCCGGCATCGGTCCAGCTGGGAGGGGTCCAGACCGAAGGGGCTGGGCCGACCGCCCATGGCGAGCGCGACCGAGCGGACCGCCACCGGTACGTTGACGCGCAGGAGGACGTCGGCGGTACGGTCGCCCAGCAGGGTCGTCAGGGTGCGCAGCTCGTGTTCGCTTTCAATGTGGAGGCGTTCCGCCCCGGCGTCCAGAGCCTGGATCAGTTCGGCCGGGGTCTTGCCGGGGCCGCCGAAGGCGATCGGCGCGTCGGGTAGGAGGCTGCGGATGTGGCGGATCTCGCCGCCCGAGGCCACTTCGAACCCGTCGATGTGCTCGGCGAGGGCATGCAGCAGGTGCGGGTCGGAGTTGGCCTTCGCTGCGTACAGCAGCTCGACGCGTCTCGGCAGCGCGGCCCGGATCGCGCGGGCGTGCTCGCGCAGGCCGGGCAGGTCGTAGACGTATGCGGGCAGGTCGTCGTCGGACAGTTGGTGGACGTGGTGCAGCAGGGCGGGTCTCACAGGGAGACCTCGCGGGGGAAGTCCGCGCTGAGCGGGCTGGTCAGGGGGACGTAGGTGGCGTGCCGGTCTGCCTGGCGGGCCCAGCGCAGAAGGAGGTTGGCCTTGGCGGGCAATGGCACTCCGCAGAGCAGGGCACGGAGCCGTGGAGGTTCGGCCGCGGTGCGTGCGTAGGCGTCGAGGTGGTCGCGGACCAGGCCCCACAGGGCCGGCTCGCGTGCCGGCTGGAGGTCGGCGAGGGCGCCGAGCATTTCAGCGACGTGGTTGACCAGGAGGCAGTACGCGACCCGGTTCCAGCCGCGTTCGGCGTCGTAGGTGACAGGCCCGCTTACGTCTTCGGGCAGAGCGGCGAGGGCGCGCTGGTGGTGGCTGGGCAGGAGTTTCGTGCCCTCCAGGTCGCGAAACAGCATCTGAGCGGGCATGCCCGCTGCGTTCACCCCGACGACGACGTTCTGAAGGTGAGGTTCCAGGACGACGCCGTGGTCGAGGTAGGCGGCCAGTACGGGAGGCAGGAGCAGCCGCAGATACGCGTCCCACCAGGCCAGGACGTCTCCGTCACCACGGGCGAGCAGGTGGGAGACGTGGGCCGCGCTGGTGGGGTACTCGTCCGCGACCGCGGCGGCGAGCAGGGGTGTGACGCCGGGACGCAGGTGAGGGCGCAGGCCGGAGCGGACGATGACGCCGAAACCCTCCAGCAGGGCGGTGTCGTCGTCGACGGCGAGCGTGCGATAGCCCGGCTCGGCAAGCAGCGCGCAGCCGGGGAAGCGGTCGGCGATCCGGGCCATGACGGGCTGGATGAGCTGGTTCAGGGCGACGGCACCGGACAGTTCGTAACGGGCGTGCTTACGGACGCAGTTGGTGAGGCGGACGTTCAGGCTGAACTTTAAAAAGGTGTCCGCGTCCGGCTGGTACAGGGTGCGCACCGATGCCGTCGGCACCCACTCCGGCCCGCTCAGGCCGGTGTCCACGACCTCGCCCGCATCCATCGCCGCGCGCAGCAGGTGGTGGTCACTCAGAAGCCGGAACTGCCAGGGGTGCACCGGCAGCGTCACGAAGTCCGGGTCCGCCCCCGGACACAGCGCGTCGAGATCCCTCAGGTCACCCTCCTCCCGCACCAGGTGGCGACGCAGGGCCAGATGGCGAAGCCGGAAGCGGGCGCCGGTTTCTGGCCCGTAGGCCAGCCAGTCCGCTGGGTCCCCGGTGCGGGCTTTGGGCGTGGGGTGGAATCGGTGGCCGAACACCAGGGCCTGTTCCGAAGCGACGTAGAGGTCCGTGTGCGGGGTTGCGCCGGCCCGGTGCTCCAGGGCAGTGAGGATGGTCTCGCGGCTGTCGCAGACCTGGTCCAGGAATTCGTCGTTGGCCGTGCCGGTGCGCTGCTCCAGTTCGTCCTGGACGCAGCCGGCCAGTTCCCGCCAGCCGATGGTGACCCAGCCGTCGCTGTCGAGCCGCTCGGCCGGGCCCTGGAAACGGTGGGCGCCGATCAGCGAGACTCGGCGCAGCCGGGTGCGCAACAGCAGGCCACGTCGGGGCAGGCGCAGCAGGAGGTAACCCTCGTTCACGGTCACCTGGTGCTCAGGAGCGGAGACCTCACGGATCAGGCAGTTGAGCAGTGTGTGAGCGGTGACGACATCGGCCGTCTGCGCGGAGCTGTCGGTGGAGGTGACGGTGGCAGTGGTGGAGGTGGTCATGCGGTGGCTCCAGTACGTCCGAAGTCGTGTGTCGGTCGTCGGCCGGCCGTCGTGCGGCCGTGGAAGGACCGGTTGGACCGGTCGTCGCCGTGGCCGCACCCGGGGCTGCGGGGGTCAGCGGTGCTGCGCGAGAGGATTGGGGACGGGAGTCCACTGCGCCGTGCCGGTGTCCTCGGCCAGGCGCATAGCGATGGTCGCCTTCAGTGGCAGTGTGTCGCCGAAGAAGGCTGCCGCGTCCCCGTCGTCGGGCAGATCGCTGTACACACGGCGGCCGGCCTCGGCCACCGTCTCCCACAGCGTCCCGGGATCGGCGGCCCGGGTGCGGGCGAGGACGTCGACCAGTTCGCTGAAGACCCCGCTGAGCAACCCGCCGAACAGCTTGGTGCGCAGCGCGTCCAGGTCGTCGCCGGCGCGGGTGCCTTCCAGCGGCGGCAGTGTGAACCCGCAGGCGGCCAATCGGCGGGGACTGACCCGTACCCCGTCCAGGTCCCGGTACAGCACCCGCACCGGCCGTCCGTTTCGCAGCACTACCAGCGTGTTCTGGCCGTGAGCCTCCAGGGCCACCCCCATGGACAGCAGCGTCAGCGCGGGAGGCAGCACGAGCGCGGCGAAGTCCGCCAGCCAGCGCACAGGGTCACCTGCCACCAGAGCAGCGCCAGTGGCGTGCACCGCGGTGAGCGGCACGGCGATCTCGCCGTCGTCCACGTGACACTCGGTGGACTCCCTGACCATCGCGGCCAGGCTCGCTGACGCCCGGCCGTCCACCCGTACCGTGCCGCCGCCCAGCTCGCACAGGACCCGCAGGCTGCCACCGAACCCGGCCTTGTCGACGACCGCCGAGACCAGCTCCGACAGGGGCGGGCCGTCGGCGACCTCGACCGGTGAGATGGTGCGGCGGTAGTTGGTGACCTGTACGTCGAGCGCGGTCTTGATGTGGCAGCCCGCGAGATCGGCCAACGGCGCCAGGGTGCGCAGCGACAGCAGCGGCCGGGCCGGCAGGGTGTGCCGCGTCACGGCGAGGTCGCGGTGGCGTACCAGCACGTGGTCCCGCTGCCAGGGATGCACCGGGACCAGGAACGTGTCCCCGTCACGCAGCTCGGCCGGCCACGTGCCGGCCTTCTGCAGGCGGTCGGCCGGGACGGCGAGGAGGGCCAGCTGGATCACCGGATGGTGTTCGGGCGCGTAGGCGAGCACATCGGCGACCGACATGCCGGTGCGGGTGCGGCAGCACGGGTGCTGGGGGTGGCCGTCGACGACCGCCTGCTCCGCGTCGTTGGAATCGCGCAGCGGATGCGGTCCTGCGGCGTTCGCGGCGCGGGCCAGAGCAAGGTTGACGACACTGTTGTCGAGCTCCGCGGCCAGCCGGCTCGCCGCGGCGCTACGCGACTTCAGTTGCGCGAGCAGCTGTGCCGGGTCACAAAGGGGCCCTTCGGGTCCCATGACGGTGAAGTCCTCGGGGATGTGGGCGAACCGCTGGGCATACGCGTCGGGGGCGGTGAGACGGCCGCCGCTGTCCAGAGTGACCACCAGCGCTTCCGCCTCTCGCCGTCGGCCGGTCACTCCGGGAACCGGCTCCCGGGCGAAAGCGCCCCACAGCCGGCCCAGCACGGCGGCGCGCGCCGCCGGGAGCGCGTGCAGGAAGGGCTCGACAAGGTCCGGGCGCACCGTGCGCAGCTCTTCGAGTGCTGCCTGAGACATCAGCACCGTCCCGGAAGAGAAGGAGACGGATGATTCGTAACGGCGTTTGAGTCTGTATTCAACATCCCTATTTCCTGATAATGCGTGGGCGGTTCCTTCGTTCGGCGTGCCTGCGACCCGCCGCACCATCGACGCTACGGGGGAGCGAGTAAGCGAATTCCCAGTGCACATATAGCGAGTGCCGCGAGGAAGGGCACAGTCCGGGAGAACTGCTGCACTCCAGAGCTTTCCTGTCCCGCGTTCGGATCAAGGTGGCCAGCACGCCGCAGCAAAGAACGGACAGTGGAACAGCACGGCTGTTCTACGAGGTCAGGTCCAGTAAGTAGGCGGCGCCCGGCCGGTCGGCAGCTCTTGGTCACGTCCATTCGACGCGACCGAGATCCGGGGTTCTTAACTGTTTGCTGGCCACTTGCTGTCGACTCACTGTATGTCCGCGCACGCGCCTCGCCTCCGACTGCGCCATCCGACGGAATTCCGAAAAGACCATCGGGGGCCTTACCTGCGCCGATGTCCCGGAACCGACTCGGGCAGGATCACCGACCCGGGAATGCACCGGCGATTGGCCCGCACGGTACGCATGCAGTTTGCGAGCCTGACAGCATGCACGTGTTGCTGATCGGACGACGAGCGGGTGGCCGAACCGTTGATGGAAGGGCTGTGCCGCTTCGGGTTCACCGTGGAACACGCGCGAACGGGTGCCGACGGCCTGTCCGCCGGGGAACCGGAGATAGTGCTGCTGGACCTGGGGCTGCCCGACATGGACGGCATTGACGTCTGCCGGGAACTGCGGGCCCGTTCCGCCGTCCCGATCATCATGATCACTGCACGGGATTCCGAAGTCGATCGCGTGCTCGGCCTGGAACTGGGCGCGGACGACTATCTGTCCAAGCCGTTCGGAATCCGGGAGCTGGTGGCCCGGATCCGCGCCGTCACGCGCCGGACCCGCGCTCTGTCCCCGGGCCCGTGCGGTCCCGTGGCGGAGTCTTCCAGCGGCCCGGACCGGGACGGTGTACCGGCTGCCCAGCGGATCGGGCCCCTGATCATCGACCGCCGTACCCGTCAAGTGCACCTACACCAGTCGCCCATCGCCCTGGCTCCCAAGGAGTTCGATCTCCTCGTCTGCCTCGCCGAGGATCCCGGAGCCGTCTTCTCGCGCCAACAGATCCTCGACACCGCCTGGGAGCCGCACTACTTCGGCCCGACCAAGACGCTCGACGTGCACATCGCCGCCCTGCGTCGCAAACTCGGTGATCCCTCCTGGATCGAGAACATCCGCGGCATCGGATTCCGTCTCGTACCGCCGCCGAAAAGGGCCGACGCTACCTCCCAGGCACCGCTCGAACAGCCCCGCAGAGGTGCCCGATGACCCACCGCCTCCTGCTGAGCTACCTCAGCCTCATGGCGCTCGTCCTGCTGGCCCTCGAAGTGCCGTTCGGTTTCGTCTACGCCCGCAGCGAGCTGAACCGCTTCTCCCACACCGCGGAACTGGGCGCGGTGACACTCGCCTCGGTATGCGAGGAGAAGCTTGAGCACGGGCTGGCCTCCGATCTGCCCCAACTCGCCCGCAGCCACGCTCGGCGCACCGGCAGCAGCGTGGTCGTCGCCGACCGGAGGGGCATCGTCCTCACCGACACCACGACCGCCACCACCGTGGGACGGAACATCTCCTCCGAACCGGACATCGCCGCCGCCCTGAGCGACCGGCCCGCCACGGGCATCAGGATCGTCCCGGGCGGCAAAGTCCTGTTCGCCACCGTGCCAGGGGCCTCCAGCGACACGGTGCCCTGCGTCGTGCGGACCCTGTACTCCCTTGGCCCACTCGCCCAGAAGATCCACGCCACCTGGATAGTGCCCGCCCTCGTCGGTCTGGGCGTGCTCGCCGTGGTCGCTCTCATCGGCTTCGCACTGGCCCGCTGGATCACCCGACCCCTACGGGCCCTGGAATGCGCCACCAGGCAACTCGCCGACGGCCGCCTCACCGACCCTCCGGCCACCGACTGCGGGCCGCCGGAACTGCGGCAGCTGGCCACCTCCTTCACGTGTACGGCAAACCGGCTCCAGCACTTGCTCCACGCCCAGGAAGCCTTCGCCTCCGAGGCGTCGCACCAACTGAAGACCCCGCTGACCTCACTGCGCCTGCGCCTTGAGAACTTCGAGCCCCATCTCGCTCCCTGCGCCCAGCACAGTCTCGAGGAAGCGATCAGCGAAGTGGGACGGCTCAGCCGCATGGTGCAGGGGCTACTCGCCCTGGCACGCCTGGAGAACTCGGCGATCACTCCAGAAGTCATCGACCTCGACGCGGTCGTGGCCGACCGCGGAGCCATCTGGACAGCGTTCGCCGGTGAACAGCACGTCGACATCACTGTGGCCGGAACCCCGGCCGGACCGGTGTGGGCGGTCCGGGGAGCGCTGGAGCAGATCATTGACAACTTGCTCTCCAACGCGCTGCAGGCGTCCCCTCCTGGCAGCACCATCACCCTCGTTACCGCACCGGCACCCACCGACTACGGCCGTACACCACCCATGGCCGAGCTGCACGTGGTTGATCAAGGCCCAGGCATGACCGAAACCGAACGGCAACGCGCCTTCGACCGGTTCTGGCGTGCCACCGACGCCCACCATGACGGCACCGGCCTTGGCCTGTCCATGGTCCGACGGCTCACGCAGGCCGGCGGGGGCGACGTCACACTCGACGCCGCACCCCACGGCGGCATCGACGCCTGCATCCGGCTCCGGCCCGCACGAGCCACTCGCATCCGAAGGCATCCCGTCGGCCGCGCCGGGCCACCGCACCTCGCCCGTGCCAGGGCCGCCGGCCAGGAACACGGGCAGGCGCGACTTCTGGGCGATGGCGCGGGCCACCGGGGCCAGACTGACACGTCGTAGGCGTCCGTCCTCGCCGTGGCGTGTCCCGCACCGGCGGGCGGGCGTTGACGCGATCCGGACTCGGCACGCGGTTCGCGACGCCGGTCGGGCGGCCCAGGGCAACAGAGGTACAGCGGTCGCCGGGGGTGGTTCCCGACCGGTACCGGCGCCGGCAGTAGCGACACGCGGCCCCGGCGTAGCACTGCGCCTTCGCCTGCCGGGCGTAGCTCCGATCCGGTACCTTCGGACCATGCCGGATCTGAACGTGGGCTACACCAAGGCCGAACTGCAACAGCTGCGGGAGGCTGCCGCGGCCGCCGGGATGTCCGTGGAGGACTACGTCCGCACCGCCAGCGTCCGCGACGGGCAGCACAGCGTCTTCGTGACCACCGCGCTGAATTTCTACGACGGCAACGTCGCCGCCTTCGACGAGGCTTTCCCCGACGACGCTCCCCACCGGAGCTCAGGCGCCGCAGCCTGATGGAGCTCTACATCGACGTGCGCTGGCTTCTGGAGATCCAGGAAGCCCGCATGACCGACGTGTCGGTCCGTGACTACTCCGCGCTGGTCGCGGCCGTTGCCCGGCATCGCGTGAACACTCCCGCCTTCGGTGCCGAGTAAGACGCGGCCTGGCGGGCTGCCGCGTTGATGCACACGATCATCCAGCTCCGGCCGCTGCCGGCTCGCAACGCTCTGTTCGGTGCCATGGCAGCGGTGGCCTACATGACGGCCAGCGGCCACCCTCTGAATGCGCCCTACGCGCCGGTGGACCTGGCCCGCGACATCGTCAGCGGCAAGGCCGATGTGTTCGCCGCCGCCGAGCGCATCCGCTCCTGGCGAGCCTGAAAGCAGCCACCGAGATCACTCCGCCGAGGTACTGCCGGCGTCGTTACAAAGATCGTGACCTCGAAAGATACCGCCGCGGCAGACCTGCACGACAAGCTGACCGACAAGGTGCTGTCGGCTCACCTGACCACGCTCGGGCTGACGGGCCGCGGCGGCGCCCCGGTCAGCCCTTCCACGCTGCGCCGCTACCTCCCGGTGTTCCGGATCTACGCCGTGTGGAACGAGCACCTGGAGGGCCACGGGGTCGCCCCCGACGAGTTCGTGCTCGCGAAGCTGCTTGCCGAGCGGGGCATTGTCGGCCAGTGCAACGCCGTCTACACCCCGGGTAAGTTGGCGCCGTTCGTGGAAGACTTCCCGCGCCGCCGCGCTGCACTCGCGGCCGACCAGATGCTGAGCGACGCCTGAGCGTCGAACACGTATTTGGCGGGTGTGGTGCCGGTCACTTACAAATGACCCAAGGGTCACATAAGAGACGCATCGGAGGAAGCACCCCATGACAAACGGGGCACGCCCCGCTCCCCGCGCCAATACCGCCTTGGCCCGCGACTGCGAACACTGCCGCGGATGGGGAACCATCGTCACCGACCTCGGCCACCACGAACTGTGCCCGCGCTGCCAGCTTGCGGACGAACAGCAGGCCGTCCTGGCACCACCGCAAGCCCCGGCCCGGCCCCCGGCCGGAGCCCGCTACGCATCACCGGGCCCCTGGGCCCACTGCAGGCAGCGGGGACGCGTCGGCTGACGATTCCCGTGAAGCCGAAGGGGGCCCCTGCCGCCAACGTGTGGTGGCAGGAGCCCCCTTCGTCGGTGCTGGCTACCAGCCCATGTCGAAGCCCCAGGTGCTGTCAGGTGGGCACACGCTATGTCGATCATGGCAGTCTTGTCATTGTCCGATCGGACGAGGAATCGAACCCCGGCCTGCTGCGGCGCGGCCGATGACGGTGGCGCCCAGGAGTTGCGCCCGCGCTTGGGCTTCTCCCTCCGGCGGGCAGTCCACCCACCCAGTAAGCACCCGGGACGTGGCTTCGCACACGGACTGGACTTGTCCTGCGAGGTCGTCGTTGAGGTCATCGCATCCGCCGTTGCCGAGGTTCGGGCCGGTCACGACCGCTGTCCCATACAGCCCGTACGGCAACTCGGCGCCGCGCCAGGTGCTGGCGAGCGCCCACGCCGCGGCGTTGAGGTCGCGGCCCACGCTGAGGGCGCCTTCGCCGTGGACGTGGATGAGGGCGCGCCGGTGGTAGACCGCGCCGTCGACGTGGCCACCCAACAGGGCGCGCAGGACCTGCCGTTGTCTCGTGTAGTCCTCGGGCAGGTCGAATGCCTCGAATACACCGTCTGGTTCGAGTCGCACCGCGGCAACCACCTGGTGTCCCCTGTTCCTGTGCGTAGGCTGGTCGGAGTGGTTGCCGGACCGTGCATCCCCCGTCGCGGTCCGGTAATCGCGTTCTTGCCTCAGATTCCGTGGTTGGAGGCGGATGCCAGGTCCCCGGTTTCCTCCAGCACCGCGGCCACGGCGTGCTCGGTGCGCGTGTCCATGGAGATGTCGTAGGCGCGGGTCACCTCGGTGACACGGGCCACCGCCTTCCGGGCCCCCGAATGATTCCCGGAGGCCTGCTCGATGGCCATCCAGTCGCGATAGAGGACCTCGGCGGTCTCATCGATGTCCAGGCCCCGCAGCACCGCTCCCCGGGCCGCGTCCCAGTCCGGCGTGTCACCGGCGGTGTGCCAGGTCGCGAGGGTGTGTACGACGTCGACGATGCGGGACAGCATCTCCTGCTGCACGGACACCGCCCAGGGGTACTCCTGCCCGTCGAACGGCCGGCCGCGGACCAGAGCGAGCGCGGCTTCCAGGTCCGCCATGCCCGCGACCGGGCCGGCGGCCAGGCCCCGGGTCGCGAGGTCCTGGAAGGTCGCCCAGTCCGAGCGGATCGACGGGTGGAAGGCGTATCCGTCCTTGGGCCGGGGCAGGTACGGCTGTCCGTCCGGGGTGGATCCGAGCCGGGCCCGGATCTCGGAGAGCCGGGACTGCAGGGTGCGCGTCGTCCATGGCGAGGCCGGATCCATGGCCGTGCACAGCGCGTCGGCGTTCCGCCCCGGCTTGAGGTAGATCAGGGCCGCGAGTGTCTCCAGCCGCGGGCCGTGCCCGGAGCCGGTGATGCCGGACACCTGCAGCGAGCCGAGCACATTGATCTGCGGAGTCTGCGGCACGGGCGGCGCTTCCGGTCGTGCCGTCGCCACATCGATGTCCGCGATCTTCCCGTCGTCTTGAGTGCTGGCACCAGCCTGGTCATCGGCCCCCGCACGCGAGCCGGCCGAAGGTGTGGTCGCTTTGACCAGGTGGATCCGGCCCGGGTCGGCGGTGGCGAGCAGCGCCGGGAACGGACTGCCCGCCTCGCTGTCCGCACCCGCACCAGCGCCCGCACCTGCGGTGGCGTGGGCCTGGGCGATGGGGTGCAGCAGCACCGGATGCGTCGGCCGGGGGGCTGCGGCCGTGTGGTCGTGGTCCTCGGCGAGCTGCCACGCGCCCGTCGCGCGGTCCGCGGGCTGATCGGCGACGTCGAGAGCGTGGACCAGTTCCCGGTACTGCTCGTCCGACAACCGCTGCAACTCCACCGGCCCAGGAACCAGCTGGGGGAAGACCGCCGTCGTGCCGGGGGCGACGGGAACGGTGCCGGCGTCGGGGAAGGCCTGCCGGGTCGCGGGAGTCTCGGGCAGGACCACGGTGACCGGCAGGTGCCGGGCCGCGGCGATCGCGTCGGCGAGCTGCCAGACCTGCGCGGGTTCGACGTCGGCTGCGCAGACCAGGATCCACGGCAGCGGCTCCACCGCCTGGTCCTCGCCGTGCTGATACACCTCCACCAGCAGCGCCCCGAGGTCGGAGACCACCGACGACAGATGCGGCATCGCCCTCAGCCGGCCCTTCGGCAACAGTCCCGCCAGACGGCTTCCCAGGCCCACGGTGAGGACTTCGGTGTGGTCGCTCCACGCGCTGGTTCCTGCCTCCAACGCCAGCGCCCGGGCCACGGCCAGGACATCTTCTGGTGCGCCGTCCAGGAGTAGCCCACCGGTGTGGAAGAGGTCGACCAGCACCAGGTCACCGGATTCGGCCGCGCCGAGCGTGACCAGCCCCGGATACGGCGCCTGGACCTCCGGCGCCTGCTCCGCCGGCAGCAGCGGCAGAGCGCCGTCCAGCACCCACACCCCGGCCGCGGGACCTGCGGTGAACGGCGGGACCGGGTCGGCCTCGGGGTCGTCGACGACCAGATGCACCGCGCCGGAAGCGGTGACCCGGGCACCGGCCACCACGGGCACCGGGTGGCCGGAGCTGGCCGCACGGTGGGCCAGGGTGCGCAGCACGGTGTCCAGCACCGCGACGCCGGCCGGCTCGCCGGTGGCCTGCAGGACCTGCTCGGTCCGGGTCGGGTCGTCGTCGATCGCGATGGTCTCGCCTGCCCGGCGCCGCCGCTGCTGCAGAATCCGTCGTACTCCCAAGGCACCGGTCAGCAACGCGGCCAGTAGCGCGCCGATCCCGGCAGTCAACACGACCTGCCGCTCACCCCCGGAGTCCGGCGCGGCATTAACGCGCCCTGCCGACGTCAGGGGCGTGGACGGCAAGGACGACGGAGTGGACGGCGGCGAGGCGGCGGGTGTTGCGGCCGCGGACGGTTCGGCGGATCGCGGTGATCCATGTTCTTCCGCCCTGGGTGGCGTCATCGGTATCTGCGTCGTCGAAGGTGCGGCAGCCGACGGCGTGACCGCCGTTGGAGAGGGCGCCGCCGGCGGTGCCATGGAGGGACTCGCCGTGCGGTCGAGCTCGCTGGGAACGTCGGCGTTGCCTCGCGGCGGCATCCGGTCGCGGGATTGCTCGGGGCCATTGCGCTGCGGGCCAGCCGCAGCAGCGTGCTCGTGGCGACCGGGGAGGTCGAGGTGCTGGCCGGGGTAGATGCGGTCGGGGTCGGTGAAGTGACGGCCGCCGGGCTGGGCTTCGCCCCGGTTGAGACGGAAGATCGCTGGGTAGCGGTCGGCGTCGCCGAGTTCGTCTTCTGCGATCTGCGACAGGGTGTCGCCCGGCCGCACCGTGTACTGGGAAGGCTCATTTTCCTCGAGGGCGCTCCCGCGGCCGCTCTCAGCATGAGGCCCAGCGGGTGCGGCGTGGTCGGGCAGGAGCAGTACCCAGCCGGGCCGGATCGGGTCCTCCGCTCGGAAGACGCTGCCGTCGGACATGGTGCGTCCGTTGTTGAGGGCGGCGATCTCCTCCCACCGCTCGCCGTCACCGAGCCGGTCTTCGGCGATCGACCACAAGCTCTCCGCCGGCCGGACCGCCCGCACCGTATGCGTGACCGCACCGTCCCGATCTGCCAACGCGGCGGCGGGAGTCGACGGTCCATTCCCGCCGTTCGTACCGGCCTGCGTGGCGACCGCCGTGGCCGTTGCGGTTGTGGCGGCGTGGGCGGGTGTGGGGGAGGCCAGGGCGGTGCTGGTGGGCAGCGCGACCAGGATGGCGCCGACCAGCGCGGCGGCCGCGCGCTGGCCAACCAGGAGCCGAAGCCTCGGTGCGGTGCGGCCGCGCAGCTGAGCCGGGATCTCGACAGCGACGGCGGCCGCGAAGCCTGCCCACCCGGCCCAGCCGGCCACTGCGAGAGCGAGCAGGAAGACCTGCCCGGAGTCCTGTGTGCTCAACAGGTTGCCCAGGGCCTGAACTCCGGCCGGGGCGATGATCGCGGTGCCCCACCACAACACCAGAGGCAAGCCGAGCAGCAGAGCGGCCAGCAGCGTCAGGCTTGCCGCCGCGCGCACGACCGCGCGGACAGCAGCGCCGCGGGTTCGGGCTCGGTTGGAAGGCGGCTTGCGGGGAGGACGGACAACGACGGGCTGTGGCATGGCGGCTGGCCCTTCTCGTGGGCTATTCGGGCTGGTTGACGCCGTGCAGCAGCGTCGCGGTGCCGTGCCCGGTGACATCCATGGAGGCGATGCCGATCACGGGCAGAAACCGGGTGGCATACGTGGTGTCGACGACGACGGTGAGTTGGCTGCGGTCCGGGGAGAGGGTCACGGTCCCGTGGACACCGGCCTGGCGCAGGTACTCGGTGGCGGCGGTCTGCGCGGCGGCGGGGTCGACGCGGATCGCCGTACCGGTGATGGCCCCGGCGGGGTCGAGGGCCTGTCCGCCGGCGCGGGCAGCTTCCACCGCGAGGGCATCGGCGCGTTCGGTGGCTCGCAGTTTGCCGCCGCCGTCCAGGACCAGCCCGGCGATCGCGAGCAGCGCCATCGTGCAGATGGCGACGAACACCGCGACGCCGCCCCGGTCGTCTCGCGCTGGCCGGCGCCCCGCCGGTCCCATGGTGGTGGTCGTCATGTGTCCTGCCGGGCGCGGAAGGCGTCGACAACGCTGGTGAAGGTGCTGGTCAGAGTCCGGGATCCGGGAGCTCCCGGCAGTAGAAGGTCCGAGAGGTCCACGGTGCAGCGGACGGTGACGGTGACGTAGCCGACCTGGCCGACCGGCACCGTGAAGCCAGAGGCGTCGACGTTCACGTCGGTACTGGCGCAGCGCACGCCCTGGTCAGCGAAGGACCGGGTGGCGGCGTCGGCGGCCGCGGACTCGGCGGCGAGCTGGGTGCGTTGGAGCGATGCCGCGCGCGCGGCATCCTCAGCTGCCGCGTCGGCTTTCCCGCCGGCGACCGCGAGGCGTCCGGCGGCGATGGCCAGGCACAAGAACGCGATCAGCAACGGGGTGACGATCGCTGCCTGGATCGCCTCACTGCCCTGATCGCCGTGCAGCCGCGGCTCCCGCGGTGCCGGGGTCATGGTGTCGTCCAAACTTCGCGTGGAGCAGCAGCGGACTGGTTGATGCGCAGGCCTGCGATGCCGGGAAGCAGCGACGGGGCGGTCCCGGTCACCGTGACCCGCACGGACTCGGCGCCGCTTCCTGCCGTGCTGACGGCCGGGTCACGGAGGCTGTCCCCACCGATCCGGTCCAGGACCTCGCGCGCTCGGGCGGCACCGTCCGCGTCGGCGGACTGGTAGGTGCGGGCGGCGGTGACGCCTTCGCGGGCGGCCGCGAGGGCGATGTTGCGGGCGTGGAACCACATGCCGGCCTGCACCACGGCGAGCGTGAGCAGGATGACGAACGGGAACACGATCGCCATCTGGATCGACGTATCGCCCCGGTCACCACGGCACCGGGTCTGGGCCGCCACCTGGCGGGCGGCCCGTACCGCGGTTCTGCGCTTCCCCGTTGTCCTGGCCATCGGCTCCTCAGATCCCGGTGAGCAGGCCGTTGTACTTGGTGACGATGATGCTGATGGTGCCGGCGATGGCGATCGCGCCGCCGACGGCGGCGGCCCAGATGATGACGGTGGTGATGGAGATGTCGCCGCGGTCGCTGCCACGGGCACGGCCTTCTTCGAGGCGGCCGCGGACCCACAGGACGGCGGCGGTCGCGGCGCGGGTGAGGTGGTGCATCGTCGGGTGCTCCTTCGGCGTGGACGTCAGGTCGTGAGGATGCGGATGACCGCGGGGAACGCGATGAGAAGCATCACCAAAACGGCGAGCAGAGCGCCGGGGGCGGTCATCTTCTCGCTGTCGGCGTTGGCCTCCGTGGCTTGCGCGGCCAGGAGTTCGGTGCGCAGGTTGAGGGCGCGGGCGCGAAGTGTGGAGTAGACGGCGGCGCCGTCGTCGGTGGACTGCCGCATGATCGCGGCGAGGTCCTCCAGCACTGGCAGGTCCAGGTCGCCGGTCAGCCGGGTCAGGCTCTCCCAGTGCGGGACCTTGTCCACCCGGGACTGCATCAGGGCCTGCTGGATGCGGACGAACGCCCAGCCTTCGCCGATCTGTGCGGCCTGTTCCAGGGCCTGTTCGGCGGAGACGTTCCCGGCCCGGCGCAGCGCGACCAGGTCCAGATAGGCGGCCATGGCGTGCGCGAACTCCTCCCGCGCCCGCTTCGCTTGGTCGCGTAGGGCGAGGTCCGGGGCGAACCACAGCACTGTCGCGAACAACAGGCCCACCAAGGCCGGTAGGTACACCGGGAGGCCGAGGAGAAGCAGGGGGATCCCGGCGAGTGGCGGCACCAGCAGCCCGGCGGCCGCGAGAGCGGTCTTGGTCAGCAGGAACTTCCCCGGCGACGTGCCCACCAGGGCGAGGTTCTTCCGGGGTATCCGCACCCCTGGCAGGTTGCCGAGGTGATCGACCAGCCATGCCCCCCACCGCTCGTCCCGGTCCGGGCTGGCCAAATCAGGGGCCGGGGGAGCGGGGTGATTGAGCCGCTGTAGGGCCGGGCCCAATGCGGGTGCGGGTCGCAGGAGTTCCTTGACCAGTAGCGCCATCCCTGTGCCGACCGTGGCGCCGGCCAGCAGTGCACCGACCGGGATCACTGCGCCTCCCCTGTGCCGGCGGCAACCTGAACCTGAGACGTGGCTCCGGAGACGGACACATTCCGAGGCGTCATGACTGGCGTGGCGGTGACGCGGCTGCGCGGGTCGGCGATGAGGAACCGCGGCACCGGGTGGTGGTCGGCGAGCTGCCGCATCCACACCAGCACCGCCACGAACCCGGCGGCGAGCAGTGCCAGGACCAGCTGTCCGAGCAGCGTGCCGTACGGGGCGGTGTAGCCGGGGATGAGGAACCCGAAGGCGACGACGCCCAGCGTGATCAGGGTCATCCAGCGCACGGTGGTGCGGGGCTTGGCCCGGTCCGCCTCGATCTGCCGCCGCTTGCCGACTTCCTCGTGCACCGACGCCGCCAGGTCGTCCAGCGCCTGCGCCAGGCCCGGGCCGCGATCGGCGGCGGACAGGATGAGCGCGGCGACGACCTTGTCCGCGGTCACGTCGTCCAGCGCGTCACCGAACTCCCGGAGGGCATCTGCCGGCCGCCATCCGACGGTGAGACGGTCGACCAGGTCGGCGACCTCGACTGCGATCGGCTCCGGCACACCCTTGCGGGACAGCGCGAGGGCTTCGTCCAGGCCGCGGCCGAGCCGCAACACGTTCGACAGGCGGTGCGTCCAGTCCCCGAGCGCCTCCAACCGGGCAATCCGCATGTGGGTGCCCTTCGTCGGCGCCAGCAGCCACGGCACGCCGGGCACCGCCAGCAGCACCAGCACCGCGGCCACGAACACGCCCGTGACCGCCCACACCACGGCACCCGCTACGCCTCCGACGGCCAGACGCGTTCTTCCACGCTGCAGCGCCCGGCCGCCCACGCCGCCGATCCGCCTGGACCGAAACCGTGCCACCAGCGAAGGACGTTGGGGGGCTTCGGTGCCGGTCACGCCGACGACGATGCCGACCAGCCCGGCGACCAATGCGGCGCCGGTGACAACCCACAGCAGCAGACCCGTCCCGCCCGTCATGAGGCCTCCCGGATGAGCAGCGGCAGCGGCGCAGACCACGTGCCGTGCAGAGTGTTGAGGAGGTCGGGGTCGAAGCCGGCCCGCCGCAGGTCGGGGGTGCAGCGGGGGTGCATCAGCGGCATCGCCCTGGGCTCGTCCCATTCCGGGCGCGGCCCGAAGACCAGGTTCGTGTCCGGGCGGCCGCCCTCGCCGATCCCGGTGACCTCCAGCACGTGGGAGACGAAGCGGTGCCGATGCCCGCCGATGCGGGTCTCATCGATGGAGCTGACGAACACGATGAAGTCCAGGCCGTTCGCGGCCTGCCGATACGCCAGCGCCTCGCTCATGTTCGCCTGAGCAAGCAGATACAGCTCGGCGATCCGGTCGAACACCACCGACGGGTGAATCGCGTGCAGCGTGGACAGGTTGCCGCCCTGCCCGTTCGTCATCGCCTGCAGCATCGCCACGATCTCCGGACCGCGGACCTCACCGACCACGATCCGCGCCAGCGACATCCGCAGCGCCCGGTACATCAGGTCCATCAGCGTGATCTCGCCCGCGGACCGGCCGCCGACCCGTTCGCCGTTGGACTCCCGTGCCTCCATCGGGACGACCTGCTGGTGGTAGCCGTTCTCGTGGGCGAACAGCTCGTACTCCGTCTCCAATGTGGCGAACCGCTCGGCCGGGTCGATCTCGCGCAGCAGCGCGCGGAGCAGGGTGGTCTTCCCGGCGGCCTGGCCGCCCACGACCATGACGTTCTTCTCCGCCCGCACGCACGCGGACAGGAACGCCTGAAGCGTGGTGTCGAGCATGCCCTTGGCCACCAGATCGGCAAGGTCAGCGTGGCGCATGGAGTGCCGGCGGATCGTCACATACGTCCCCGGCGTGACGTCGATGACCGCCTGCAACCGCGTCCCGTCGGCCAGGCGCAGCGCCAGGAACGGGTCAGCGGTCGACAAGCTCCGCTCGCTCTGCCCAGTCGTGCGGCGCGCGAGATCGCGGAGCAGTTCGCGGAGTTCGTCGTCGGAGTCCGCGACAGGGCCGACCTGGGCACGCCGGCCGTCGGTGAAGTCCAGCACGACGTTGCGGTAGCCGTTGATGAAGACGTTCTCCACCAGCGGGTTGTCCAGGTGCTGCTGGAGCCGGCCGGCACGGAACTGAAGATCGAACACCGCCTGCGCGACAGCCGCGTCCTCCGCCGTCGACGTCGCCACACCCCTCTTGACGGCCTCGGCGTCCGACCAGATCGCGACCTGCTCATTGATCAGCGCCCGGCCCTGCTGCTCTTGCGCGGCCGCGCTCATCCCCGGCCGGGAGCGCAGGAGCTCACCGAGCCGGTCGCCGACCTCCTTCTTGATCAGCCGCACCGTGGCGTAGTCGACGAAGGCCTGCGGCACGCCCGGGTCACCCACCGGCGCCCTCGCGTTCGGGGCCGCCCGCAACGGCCGCGCCTGTCCGGGAGAGGTCCGGGCCGGGACCGGCTGGGTGTGCAAAGGCTCAGCGCGCACCGGTCACCGTCCTTTCCTCGAGGGAACCGCGCGCCGGGACTGACAGACGGGCCCGCCGTGTGGCGACCAGTTGCCGGATCCGCGTGGTCGCCGACCGGGCAGCGCGCATCAGCTCCGACAACTCGAACTTCCGCGGCTGCTCCGCGCCGTCGGACAGCACCGCGGCCTCCCGCGGCCGCCACGGCAGCACCGCCACCACCTCCGCCTGGAGCTGCCGCTGGACCTCGGCGGCGGGGAACGGGCCACCGTCGACCAGCAGCAGCCGGACCTCGGTGGCGGTGCCGAGCTGCTCCCGCAGCGCCGCGAGGCGGACCTCGGCGCTCTGCAGGCCGCGCAGGCTGTTCCGGGCGACCAGCAGCACCACGTCGGCGCTCTGGGCGAGGACCTGGGACGGGCCGAACGCGCCCCGTCGGCCGAGGTCGACCAGCACGTCGTGCGCGTGCGCTTCGATCCCGGCGAACATCGCCGACAGCGGCTTCCACACCGGGCTCATCGAGGACGCGTGCGCCGGGTCGTACAGTCCCGGCAGAACCAGGCGGTCGCGGGTGCCGGCGTCGGTGACGTCGACCAGCTGCCGCCAGAACGCCTCACCGAGCTGCCCCTGCCGTGCCGCGAGGGCCAGGTTCCGCAGTCCGTGTGTGCCACCGAGGGTTCCCTGCAGCGCTCCGGGCAGGATCGCCCCGCCGTCCGGGTCGCACTCGGCCAGCACCACCCGATGGCCTGCCTCCAGCGGCCAGGTCAGCAGCAGCGCCATCGCCGTGGTGGTTGCTCCGGGCGCGCCGAGGCCTCCGGCCAGCGCGATGACCGCCATCACGAACCGTCCCGGGCGACGACGACCAGGGCGACGTTCCCGGTCGCTGCCCGGGCGGCCAGCGCGGGCCCATCCGCGGCCGGTACGGCGACGTCGACCACCACGGCACCTGTGGCAGCCGCGGGCCGGCCGACCGCGACGACCTTCGCCGACAGAGTCACCGGCGACGTGCCGCCTCCCGCCGGGGCGTCGGAACTGCCGCTTCCGGGCCTGACAACGCCGGCGTCCGGGTCTGGAGTGGACACGATCAGCACCTTCTCCCCGGGCACCAGCGGCGTCGCCGGAAGCTGGGACGGCTTCACGCTCACCCCGACCAGCTGCTCACCGGGCCCCATCAGCGACTGGCCGGTGACCTGGGACGGTGCGAGCAGGGATCCCGCCTTCAAGTCGGTCGCAGCACGTTGCCCCACCAGACTGTCGGCGAGTGAGGCCTTCACCGACTGCACGGCCGGATCCAGTGCTAGGGAGGCCGTGGTGAGGTCCTGGTGGGTGATGTGCGCGCCGACCGGCACATCGCGTGAGACGACCACCACCGCGGTGCGTTGCCCGGAGCTGGAGTACAAGACGGCTCCGGACAGGCCCCCGGCGGCGATCAGCGCGACCGATAGGGCGATCAGTCCGGGGCGGCGTCGGCGTTGCCGGACCATCCGCGGCGGCGCGACCGGGCCGGCCGGTGGCCCCGCCGGGGCTGTCGGCGTGCCAGCGGGGGAAGGTGATGGCGTGGTGGTGGGGTTCACGAGGGGTGGTGCCTCCTGTGTGGGGAGGTCAGCGGGTCATTGGCCGAGGACCTGGACTTCGCCGACGCGCAACTGGACCTGGGAAGAGCGGGTCGTGGTCAGGTCGCCGCGCTGTCCGCCGCCGGCCCAGTGCACGTCCCACGTGGCGGTCGCGGTCACCCAGAACACCTCGCCCTCACCACCGTTGGACGTCGTGGTGTAGCGGTATCCGCAGTCCGGGGACTCCTTCCCCCCGTACGAGGCCTTGTACGGGGTGCCTGCGCCGCAGGTGACGGTGTGGCCGTCGCCCATGTCCCACTGGATCCGCCACACATGGGCGGTCGCCGTGACCGTGACCCCGCCGGCACTGGCCGACGCCAGGGTCGGGCCCCAGGTCCGCGGCGAGGTCCGGTTCCACAACCACACCGGCATCCCGACGACCCCGGTGTTGCCGGGGCTCGGGGCGACCCCGATGTCCGGGCCGTCGATCGGCAGCCTCTTCACGGCCTCGGCCGCGAGCTGGGCCGGATCGACGCCGCCGTCCGCTCCCGGCGGCGGGGTCGCCCGCCACTGCACCGGGAGGCCCTCATCCGGGCAGTACGCGTCGTAGACGGCGCCGTCGCCGGGCTTGTGGCCCTCCCACGCCGGGTCCCCGGCCGGCGGCTGCGGGGCCATGGCCTTGTAGTAGCAGTTCGGGCTCCACCACCCCAGATCCTGCAGGTAACAGGGCACCTTGACGTTCTGCAGCGTGTCCACGCACTCCCGTGCCCCGGGGTTCCTGCCGTCGCCGCCGGGGTGGTCGCCGCCCGGTTGCCCGGGCACGGTGACCACGACTTGGCAGTCCCCGCCCCCGTCGGGCGGGCAGACCACCTTGCCGTCAGCGACGGCCGGGGACACCGCACTCAGCACGAGTGCTCCCGTCGCAGCGGCCGCGGTCACCAGGCGCCTCAGCACGTCTGATCCCGCTGCGCGGTGCTGTCAGTGACGACCCAACGCGGCCCGATCGTGCGGAGCTTGGACGTCACCGGGTACTGCTCGCTCTGACCCGGGACCGCGACGCTCTTGCCGGACGCCTTGTTCACCGGTGTCCAGTCGGTGTCATCCCAGCACACCGTCAGCGTGCCGCGGTGCGGGGTCACCGACATGTCCACGCTGGTGGTGGTGACGGTGAAGGCCGGCTGCCCCTTGGTGACGATGTTGTTGGCCCGGTTGATCAGCAACGTCTGCTTCGCGTCGGCCAGCACCTGGCCGGAGGCGTACCGCTCGATATCCGTGCCGGTGAAAGTGGCCTTTGCCAACCCGGCCGTGCGCGCTTTGGTCAACCCGCGGAACGCGGCGACGACCGACGCCCTCGCCTCCGCCTTCGGGTCCGGAACTGTTGCTGCGGACGTGGCCGTTGTTGTCGGTGCATTGGGCGACGATGCAGCTCGCTCAGCGATTGCTTCGTTACCGCTGCTACAGGCGGACAGAGTTAGCGCCGTGGCGGCCATCGCGGTAAGTACGACGCTGGCGCGGGGCCTGTTGTTGTGACGGCGGTGGTGCTTGGTCCTGGACACGGAGTGCCTCCCCCAGACAGCGGCTGACGCGGCGTCGCCATCAGTCCAGCAAGACGTGTGTGGTGTGTTGCGGTGTGATGCACGGCGACCCTACGGCGACAACTCACCGGATTCCCATGGCGACCACGCAGGCGCTGACCCAGTTCGTAGACTTTTGATCGCGTATGGGAGTCGGTGGGATTTCACTTCGGCTTGCACTCGATTCCGCTCAGTGAAATACCTCGCGGTCGCTGCGTTCTTCCGGTCCTGCACGGGCACATGCGGACGCGGCCGTGCTGGCCGGTGATCCACCCGTTGTCGCAGCTTCGCCAGACTGTCGTCGCCACGCTGCCGGACGTTACGGCCGAGAGCGGTGACTGCTCCGGGATCGCCCCGGCGCCGGCAGCCTGATCCGCCATCAGGTCGCTGTCGTTGCGGCTGCCGAGCGCCCGGTCACTGATGGCACCTTCCAGTGACGTCGAGCGCATCTCGCCATCACTGAGCTCTTTCAACTGCGGCCCATGCGGGTGAAGTCGTCTCGGACGTTGACAGGGCCGGGAGCAGGGCGAGGAACACCATGCCGCGCCGAGCCGCTGTCTGAGACGTCACCCGATCGGTGGCCACTCTGAAAGAGCTCACTGGTTGGAAGGGTCCGTGGCGCGCCTGCGGCGGGGCTGGATACGTGTCAGGCATATGTCAAGGGGTCATGCATCCATGCACGCGAAGCGGACATATTTTCATAGATGCCTACATATCGTTCATTGACCTGATAACGGAATTGAGTGGATCGAGGTTAGGGGAGCTTTGATGAATGAATGCCCGTTATCGGGCCGCTCTGCCGCCAGTGCAGATTCACCTGATGGTCGTTTGACCAGGTCGTGAACCCGTTGTGTGATTGCGAGGTACAAGTTTTAAAGATCGTGTAAGGAATTTGGGGTGGGGTCGGTGGGGTGGGGTGCTTTGCGCTGCCTGAATGACGGGCGGGGTAGGTTCAGGGCCCGGTTCGTTGCGATGGCTGCGGTGTCGGCCCTGCTCGCGCCGGTGCCCGTTCTGGGCTTGTCTGCGGGGGCTGAAGCCGCCGCGCCGAAGACTCCGGCGGCCTCGGCTGAGTCCCGTGAGGCTGCTGCTTCGGGGGAGCGGGTGGAGGTCGTCGGTGAGCGCACCGAGTACTCCACGACGTACGCCAACCCTGACGGTTTCACCAGGACGTTGGAGCAGTCGGCTGTTCCGGTGCGTGTGGCGCGTCCGGACGGGTCGTGGGCGGTTCCGGATCCGACGCTGGAGCGCCGTTCTGACGGGTCGATTTCCCCGAAGGCGGCCGTGACGGGCATCGAACTGTCCCCCGGTGGTGACGACGATCCTTTGGTCACGCTGGCCAAGGGGAAGGAGTCGCTGAGCCTGGGCTGGCCTGGGGCACTGCCTGAGCCGGTTCTGGACGGTGTCTCCGCGACCTACCCGGAGGTTCTGCCCGGGGTCGATCTGCGGATGACAGCGACGGTCGAGGGTGTCCGCCAGGTCCTGATCGTCAAGTCCGCTCAGGCCGCGGCGAACCCGGACCTGAAGAAGATCGAGTTCTCCCTCACGACGGACGGTCTCACAGTTCAGAGCCGTGCCGGCGGCGGGCTCGAGGCGAGCGACGCGGACGGCAACACCGTCTTCCGCTCTCCGGCCGCGATGATGTGGGACTCCTCCGGCGACACCGCTACACCGGCCCTCAATCGCGCCGCGGCCGACGGTAGTGCTGCTGCCGCGGGCGGCGACGGCGAGTCCTCACCTGACCAGGCGGCCGGCCCCAGCGACGGAGACGCCTCGGCTATCGTGCCGGTCTCCGTCGACCAGGACACCGTCTCCGTCCAGCCCGATACGGACCTGCTCGGCGGCGAGGACACCACCTTCCCCCTCTACATCGACCCCGACACGTCGTGGAGCGAGTCGGAGCGCACCGTTCTGTCCTCCGACGGTGACGCGTTCTACAACTTCGACGGCGGCGACGACGGCATGGGCGTCGGCCTGTGCGGCACCTACGTCACCGGCGGCGTCTCGTACTACTGCGGCTCGGGCTACAAGAACCGGATGTACTTCGAGTTCGCGCCGTCGCAGTTGGCGGGCAAGCAGGTCCTGGACGCCACGTTCCGGGTGACCGAGCGCTGGTCGATGTCGTGCACGAAGTCGGTCGTCGACCTGGTGCGCACCGCGAACATCTCCTCCGCGACGCGGTGGCCGGGGCCGACGGCGAACTGGGACGTGATGGGGGACCGCACCGTCTCTGCGGGTCGGGGCACGGCGTGCGATCCTGACCAGCCGGACGCGCCGATCGAGTTCAACGACGACCCGACGCAGAACTACGAGAACCTGACGGCGACGGTGAAGAGCTTCGCCGACGGCAACATCTCGCGTCTTACGTTGATGCTGAAGGCGCATGACGAGGCCGACCCCAACGGCTGGAAGCGTTTCGACGACGACGCCGTCCTGTCGGTGAACTATGTTGGGAAGCCCGCCGCGCCGACCAGCGCCGGTCTTGTCCACGGGGACGGCGTGATCTGCGCGCCGGCCAACGCCCCGGACATCATCGCGGACCCCACCCCGACGATGAGCGCCCGGCCGCAGACCGTCGCCGGCGGAGAGCACGATGCCCATCTGCGCGCCCGCTTCTACCTTCAGAAGCAGTCGGGCAGCACCTGGGTGGACGTACCGAGTGGGAATCCGGTCTACCCGTCATCGGGGTACGTGGGTGACAACAATGTCGTGCAATACCCCACGCCTGTCGCGCTGACTGATGGAGCAACGTACCGGCTCGGCGTCTACACGCGCTCCTACTACGAGGGCGGCGTGCTGGAGGCGCGCAGTACGTCCGCGTCGCAGTTCCCGTGCTACTTCAAGATCGACTCGACGGCTCCGAAGGGTGTGAACATTACCTGGGGCTCTCCCTACAAGGAGTGCACGGCCAACGACTGCGCCGCGACTGGCGGTCCGGGGCAGAAGGCACAGTTCACCTTCGCTCCGCTGACCGAGGACAAGGGAACGGTCACCGGCTACACGTACCGGCTGTCCGACAAGGACCCGTGGTCTCAGATGATTCCCGGTGAGACGGTCCATCCGTGGATCACCCCCACCAGGCCGGGTGAGGTCATCCTGGCCGTGATGGTGTACGACATCAATGGCTCCAGCACGGAAGTCGACACAAGGTTCAAGGTCGCCGAGGGCCAAGGGGCGATAGGGCGCTGGCACTTCGACGACTCGCTCACCCAGCCAGGTGCGACGGCGGCCGCGGATTCCGCGACCGAAGGCACCCGGCACCCCGCCACCCTCTCTGCCGCAGGTGCCGGCTGGTCCCCGTTGGGCCGCCGCGGCAGTGCGGACGGGTCACTGGGTCTGACGGGCAGCGGCTACGCCGCTACGTCGCAGTGGGTGATCAACACCAGTTCCTCCTTCACGTTGTCGGCGTGGGCCTATCTGGAGGAGTCCTCGAAGTTCCAGACGATCGTGTCGCAGACCGGCAGCGACAGCTCTGGTTTCTCGCTGTACTACTCGCCGACCACGAAGAAGTACACGGTGCGCTGGAGCTGGACCGATGCGAGCGGTGTCCGGCAGTTCATCGCGCAGCCCGCAACCGCGAACGCGTCGTTGAAGGTGTGGTCGCAGGTTGCCGCCACCTATGACGCGGACGCCAAGACGATCCAGCTGTTCGTGAACGGCATCCCGCAGGGCGCTCCGAAGCAGGTTCCCTCGGGCGGAGAAAAACAGCGCTCGGATGCGCCGCTGCAGTTCGGCCGGGCGAGCTACGTCTACGGAACCTTCACCGACTACTGGCAGGGCACGGTGGACGAGGTCGCCGTGTGGCAGCGCAAGCTGGAGAACGACGAGGTCGCGACCGAGTCCAGCCTGCTGGAGCCGGACGGGACGGCGGATCTGGAGCTGGTCGCGAACTGGGACCCGGCCGGTGCGAGCGGCACCACTCTCGCGGACAAGTCGACCGGCTACGGGCGCAGTCTCACGCTGGCCGGCGGCGCGACGCTCGACGGCGAGGCCATGGTTCTCCCCGGCAAGACAGGGGACGCGGCCACTACGGGCGGTCCGATCGTTGACGAGAGCGGCTCGTTCACCGTCACGACGGGGGTGGAGCTGGACCCCGCGGCCGTCGCTGCGATGGACGACGGCGAGGTGGCCCAGGTGGCCGGTCAGCAGGGTGCGGACGGAGGAGCTTCGTGGGGCGTGTGGATCGAGAAGCAAAGCGGCGAATTCGACCCGGACACTGAAACGTCCTACCCGCAGGTGAAGTGGCGCTTCGGCCAGATGACGGCCGACGGGATATGGAACGTGGCAGTCTCCAACGACTGGGCGACGGTGACGGCGAACAGCATCACCCAGGTCACCGGTGTGTTTGACGCCTACAGCCGCTCGCTGACCCTGTATGTCGGCGTCAACCGCAGTGGCACGGACGCCGTGGTGGACACCGTCAGCACCAGCTCTGGGGAGTTCGCGGTCGGCAAGCCCTTCGCGAACCCGCCCGCCGTCAACTGGCTTACTGCCCGCATTACCGATGTCCGGATCTGGGCCGGAGCCGCCCAATCCAGGGAGCAGGTCGGCGACATCACCGGGGCCACCGGTGCCTGACCGTCTGCCTCGCCGGTTGTTCCACCGTTCGTTCTTCACTCGTAGCGATGACTCGGGGAGTCGTGTCATGAAGTCCGGCAGCTGGGGCCGCAAGGTCCGCCGCTCCGTCGGGAGACGTATCGTCCCGGCCCTGGTGCTGGCACTGATCGTGCCCACCGCGGGCCAGGTTCAGGTGGCCGAGGCGAAGGGGCTCGGTCGCCCGGATCTGCCGAAGCAGGAAGTCACCAAGGTCAAGCCGATGACCGGCCTCGGCGCGAAGGCGGCCCGGGACCGGGTGGCCGCCGCCCGGACCGCTAACGCCGGGCAGGCCGACACCGCCCGCGCGCAGCAGAGGGCGTCCTGGCCGAAGCAGGCCTCGGCCACCGCACGCATAGCCGAAGCCGAGGGCAAGGCCGCCCGTGTCGACGTCGGCGGCCTGCCTGTCACCATCACCGCGGCCGCCGGCCACACGGCCCCCGGCACTACCCGGTTTGCCGTGCAGAGCCGCGCCAAGACCCAGGCCGCGGGCATCAAGGGCGTGCTGCTGGCCGCGACCGGTGACCAGCCGGGAACGGCGAAGGTCGGCATTGACTACGCGCAGTTCGCGTCCGCCTACGGCGGCGGCTGGTCCGGCCGGCTGCGCCTGTTCCAGCTGCCGGCCTGCGTGCTGACCACGCCAGAGCAGGCGGCGTGCCGCACGCGCACGCCGCTTGCCTCCCACAACGACATCGGCGCCCACACCGTCACCGCGAACACCCTGGTCGGGTCGACGGCGACGACCGTGCTGGCTCTGGCCGCGACCAGCGGTGCCTCCGCGTCCGGCTCCGGCGACTACACCGCCAGCCCCCTGACGCCCTCCTCCACCTGGAACGCCGGCAGCTCATCCGGCGCCTTCACGTGGTCCTCGGACCTGACGATGCCGCCCGCGGCCGCCGGCCCCGCGCCCAAGATCTCCCTGTCGTACGACTCGGGAAGCATCGACGGCCGCACCGCCTCCACCAACAACCAGACAAGCCAGGTCGGTGAGGGCTTCGACATCTCCGCCTTCTCCTACATCGAACGCTCCTACGGCTCCTGCGACAAGGACGGCCAGAAGGACAAGTTCGACCTGTGCTGGAAGTACGACAACGCCTCCCTCGTCCTCAACGGCAGCTCCACGGAACTCGTCAAGGACGACACCACCGGCACCTGGCGCCTGAAGAACGACGACGCCTCCACCGTCACGCACTCCACCGGCGCCGACAACGGCGACGACGGCGCCGACGGCGGCAACGACAAGGGCGAGTACTGGACCATCACCACCGGCGACGGCACCCAGTACGTCTTCGGCAAGAACAAGCTCCCCGGAGCCGGCGCCACGGACGCCACCAACTCGACCTGGACCGTCCCGGTCTACGGCGACGACTCCGGCGAACCCGGCTACAGCCAGGGCGACGCCTTCTCCGACCGCTCCGTCACCCAGGCCTGGCGCTGGAACCTCGACTACGTCGTCGACCTCCACGGCAACGCCATGTCCTACTGGTACACCCCGGAGACCAACTACTACGCCAAGAACGGCGCTACCACCGCCACCGCCAAGTACACCCGCGGCGGCTACCTCAACAAGATCCTCTACGGTCAGCAGAAGGACACCCTCTTCACCGGTGCCCCGCCCTCCGACCAGGTCATCTTCACCTACGCCGAGCGGTGCACCGCCGCGGACTGCACCGAACTCAAGGACTCCACCGCCGACCACTGGCCCGACGTCCCCTTCGACTCCATCTGCGCCTCCGGCGCGGACTGCGACGCGACCGGGCCGGCCTTCTTCACCCGCAAGCGCCTGACCAACGTCACCACCCAGGCCTGGTTCGAATCCGGCCTCAACAGCACGTTCACCGACGTCGACAGCTGGGACCTGACCCAGGAATTCCTCGACGGCGGCGACATCGGCGACACCACGGACCAGACGCTGACCCTGAAGTCACTGCGCCACACCGGCAAGAACGGCACCGCGATCGCTCTCGACCCGGTGACCTTCACCTACGAGATGCGCCCGAACCGTGTGGACGCCCCCACCGACGACATCCTGCCGCTGACCCGTCCGCGGATGAGGACGGTCACGTCCGAGACGGGTGCGATCACGAACGTGACGATGTCCCAGCCGGAGTGCGTGCGCGGGTCGAACATGCCGGCCGCCGAGGACGACAACAACAAGGCCTGCTACCCGCAGTTCTGGAACATCAACGGTGCCCAGGACGCCTCGCTGGACTGGTTCAACAAGTACCGGGTGGTTGCGGTCAACACTGGCGACCCCAGCGGCTTCGGCGAGAACACCGAGAGCGCCTACAGCTACTCCGATCCGGCCTGGCACTACAACGACAATCCGCTGGTGCCCGAGGACGAGCGGACCTGGTCCGAGTGGCGCGGCTACGGCAAGGTCACCGTCACCAAGGGCGTCTCCGGCGCCACCCAGTCCAAGACGGTCTCCTTGTATCTGCAGGGCATGGACGGCGACAAGCTCAAGGGGACCACGGCCACGCGGCCGGTGAGTGTCAAGGGCATCGACTTCACCGGCCTGGACGTCGCCGACCAGACCGACAGCGAGCAGTACGCAGGATCACTGCGCGAGCGGATCACCTACAACGGCTCAACCCCGGTCACGGTCACGGTCAACGACCCCTGGTCCCGGCGGACCGCCACCCAGCACAAGTCCTACGCGGACACCGAGGCCTACTTCGTCAACACGCAGAAGACCTTCACCCACACCTACCTGACCGCCAAGAACACGTGGCGCACCCGCGCAACCTCGACGCCTGAGTTCGACGAGTACGGCAAGCCGGTCAAGGAGTACGACGAGGGCGACACCGCCGTCACCGGCGACGAAACCTGCACCCGCACCTGGTACGCCGCTAACACCACGCTGGGCATCCACTCCCTGACCACCCGCACCCGCACCGTCGGCCGCGCCTGCAGCACCGCAGAGACCGACCTGTCCCTGCCCACCGACTTCAAGACCCGCGGCGACGTCCTGTCCGACGCCGCCACCGTCTACGACGGCCCGGCGACCACCACCGCCTGGACCGCCGCCCAGACCCCCACGCTCGGCGAGGCCACCTGGACCGGCCGAGCCTCCGCCTACCCCGCTTCGGCCACGGGAGGCGAACGCAACCCCACCACCTGGCAGACCACCAGCCACACCGACTACGACGACATGGGGCGGATCGTCGACGTCTCCGACACGGCAGGCAACAAAACCACCACGGCCTACACGCCCACCAACGCCGGCCCACTGACCAAGACCAAGGTCACCAACGCCAAAACCCAGAGCACCTTCACCTACACCGACTACGCCCGCGGGCTGCCGGTCAAGGTCTACGACGCCAACAACAAGGTCACCGAGACCACGTACGACGCCCTCGGCCGCACCACCGCCACCTGGCTGCCCAACCGCTCCCACTCCGCTAACGACGCTGCCACCTACACCTACGCCTACTCCGTCACCAACACGGCCGCACCCTGGTCCTCGGTCTCGGTACTCAAGGCCGACGGCACCACCTACAACACCTCGTACACCATCTACGACTCGCTGCTGCGGACACTGCAGACCCAGACGCCCACCCCAGCGGGCGGCCGCCTGCTGACCGACACCCGCTACAACTCCCGCGGACTCGCCTACGAGACCTTCGCCGACCTGTTCGACACCACGAAGACCCCGAACGGCACCTACACCCGCGCCGAATACGGCCACACGCCCAAGCAGAGCGAAATCGTCTTCGACGGCGCCGAACGCCCCACCAGCAGCACCTTCCTCGTCAGCGGCGTGACCAAATGGAGCACCACCACCACCTACACCGGTGACTCAACCGCTGTCAGCGCAGTCGACGGCGGCTCCGCCACCCGCACCATCGTCGACGCCCTCGGCCGCACCACCGAGACCCGCGAATACACCGGTACCAGCCCCGCCGACACCGGCTACGGCGCCACCGTCGGCGCCGCCTACACCTCCGTCAAGTACACCTACACCCGCGACGGCAAGCAGAACACCGTCACCGGCCCGGACAGCACCGCATGGTCCTACACCTACGACCTGTTCGGCCGACAGATCTCCGCGACCGACCCGGACAAGGGCACCACGAGCACCGGCTACACCAGCCTGGACCAGGTCTCCTGGACCAAAGACACCTTCGGCCGCGTGAACATCAGCGCCTACGACGTCCTCGGACGCCCGACCGGCACCTGGTGGGCCCAAGGCACCGCCATCGCAGACCTGGACTCCACCGAGGAAGAAAAGGTCGACGCGAACAAGCTCACCGCCTACACCTACGACACCGCAGCCAAGGGCCAACTGGACACCGCCACCCGCTACGTCGGCGGAGTGTCCGGCAGCGCCTACACCCGCAAAGTCACCGCCTACGACAGCCTGTACCACCCGACCAGCACCCAGCTGGTGCTGCCTTCCAGCGACCCGCTGGTGACCTCCAAGGCAGTCCCCGCGACGCTGACAACGACCGCGTACTACAACATCGACGGAACCCAGCAGGCTTACGGCGAGCCCGCCGCCGGCGGCCTGCCGTCCGAACAGGTCGAAACCAAGTACAACGGCCTCGGGCTGCCGAACAGCATCTCCGGCACCAGCGGCTACCTGCAGTCCGTCAGCTACTCCGCTCAGGCGCAACCGCAGCTGCTCACCCTGGGAACCTCCGCAGCCGCCGGCACCAAGAACGCGTATCTCACCAACCTGTACGAGGGCGGAACCGACCGCCTGATCCAGGCATCGGTCGTCGACGACGTCCACTCCTACGAGCTGCAGGAGCTCAACTACAAATACGACGACGCCGGCAACGTCACCTCCATCACCGACCCGACCGTCCGGGGCGGCACCGGCAAGGTGGACAACCAGTGCTTCACCTACGACGGCCACAGCCGCCTGACCGACGCCTGGACCCCGGCCACCCCTGACTGCGCCACCAGCGGCCGCACCACGGCCAACCTCGGCGGAGCCGGCCCGTACTGGACCTCCTACACCTACAAGGACTCCGGACTCCGGGCGACGGAGACCGCGCACACCGCCAGCACGACGACGACCAAGACGTACTGCTACGACAGCTCGAAGATCCACCGGCTCATCGCCACCACCACCGGCTCCACCTGCACCGGCGCCACCTCGGCCTACGTCTACGACAGCACCGGCAACACCACCACCCGCCCCGACGGGTCCGCGACCCAGACCCTGACCTGGTCCCAAGAAGGCCGACTGGACACCCTCAAGGAAGGCACCAGCACCACCGGCTACATCTACGACGCCGACGGAAACCTCCTCATCCGCCGCAACACCACAGGCGAAACCGTCCTCTACCTGGGCACCACCGAGGTCCACCTCGACACCTCAGGAACCACCGCCAAGTACTGGGCCCAGCGCTACTACACCGGCGCCGGCTCCACCATCGCCCTGCGCAGCAACAAAACCGGCACCAACACCCTGACCTGGCTCGGCGCCGACCACCACGGCACCAGCAGCATCGCCATCGACGCAACCACCCAGGCCACCACCAAGCGCTACACCACCCCCTTCGGCGCCCCCCGCGCCGGCGGCACCGGAACCTGGCCCGACGACAAAGCCTTCCTCGGCGCCACCGCAGACCCAGCAAGCGGCCTCACCCACCTCGGCGTCCGCGAATACGACCCCACCACCGGCCGATTCATCAGCGTCGACCCCCTCCTCACCCTCAACCAGCACCAATCCCTCAACGGCTACACCTACGCCAACAACAACCCCGCCACCCTCTCCGACCCCACCGGCGAGAAGGTCGACAACTGCGCCTACTACAGGGACTGCACCGCCAACGGCGGCGACCGCGACGACCGCACCGGAAGATCGGACGGCAAGCCCAAGGGCGACAATGACGGCACGGCCGACACCGACAGCACCGGTCATGATGACAGCAGCACGGGGGGTGACGACGGTGACTGGCTCAGTGATTTCGGCAGCGCCCTATCCGGAAAGACCATTCAGGCCGTGACAGGACTGGTTGAGACCCCCGTGCAGGCGTTCACTTCCGGCTGGGAATGTGTGTTCGCAAACGAGCGCTGCGGAGAATCCCTCATGTCTGGGATCGCAACCAGCCCAAGCGGACAGTCGATGGCCATGGCCCAGGAGTCGATTACTATCTATGGCGACTATCGCGATGGCAAAAGCGCAGAAGCGACCGCAGGGGTAGTGTTCAACCTGGCCCTACTTGCGACGACGAGAGGTGAGGGGGCTGGGGTAGGCTCCGCTGGATTGGAGGCTAGCCTCTTCCGGCGCGGCGCGAATACGGGGGCTTTCGCAGACCTTAAAGTGCCGATGCAGAAACGAGTAGTAAAGCAGGTGGCTAAGAAGGCCGGCGTTGGGCTCGATGGTGTCCCTGTCAAGATCAACCGCGACATGGACCTGATTGGGCGCGACCTGTACGGCCATACGACACCCGATGGGCGAATTACGCTGTACCCGGACGCGTTCAGTTCCATGGAGAATCTCGTGAAGACGCTTGGGCATGAGCGGATGCACGTTATGCAGACGCGAGTTTATGGGCCAGCCTCGTCGTTGGAGCAGGAAGGCGCTTGGGAGCGAGCTGCCTATGGTTCTGAGGGCCAGTTCTGGAACTTCTACAACGGGAAGACTGGCTGATGTCGAACCGGGAAGCCTGGCTAAAAGTACTAGCGCTCATTGTTGACGGCCAGAGTGCAGCAAGTGGCGGACCGTGTCCGCACTGCAGTCAGATTCAATTGGAGGTCCGTTACATCGTGGATCTCAGTACTCGAATCGGCTACGCCCTCCTTTGGTGTAACGCGTGCCGCCACGGCATTACGGTCTCGCGTGTGCGTGCTCCGGAAGGTATGCCAACGCGATCAATGGATGATCCGTCGGCTACTGTGGACGTCCCGACTTTTGTCCGCGTTGAATGATGCGCGAACTCGGAGCCAAAATAGCTGGCATCGTGCGGTAAGAAATAAGGGTAGCTGCACTGCTGAGGCCTGAACCAGGCAAATTACCGAAAAGTCGGGTCGGCTTTTCGGTAGTTTGTTTTGGTGAGGGGTTCCGCGGTGAATGAAGATGTAAGGACTACGGGCGTAGTCCACGCACCTTGTCGACGAGCCGGGAGACCGTCGGGTCTGAAGTGACCGGCCCCGAACACGCCGGGCTCGGCCCGCAGCATGGCGACATCGGCGAGACAGTCACCGCCGAGTGCGACCGCGAGCGCCACACTCAGCAGGACCTTGCCCGGATCGTGTACCGAGCGGGACTTCCGCCAAGGTGCCAGTGCCGTCGATATCGCCTGCCAACGCATTGCCTGAGGAGTGAGGTTGAACGAAAAGATTGCCGCGCTACAGTTTCCTGCCGCCAATGGCGTGGTCTTCGTCGAGGATGCAGAGAGACCCCTGAGCGTGGAACTCGGTCCATCGGGGGAACCTGTGGATCCAGACCCCACTAGGTCTGTGACTATCGGGGTTGTCCATGCGATGGATGGCCTCGTATCGATCGAGATTCAGGCGGGTGAGGAAAAGCCAGAGGGGCTGTCGGAATTCTTTGATGGAACTTTGACAGTCAAACACGGTCGACTTAGGGTCCGGGACGTCTCCGGGGATAATCTAGTGACAATTGGATTGTCGCCAGGAGTTTCGCGCGTGCGCGTCTATTCGGAAGCTGCGGAGATTCCAGAATCCCTGGTTGTGCTCGTCCCCCCGATCGAATAGTTACGTGGTAACGACTATCGCCCATAGTAGTCACGTTGCACCTTTCGAGCTGGCATGCGTCTCCGAAGGCCAATCTGAGAAAAACCTCGGCAATGTCAAACAGGCTCGGGGCCAGGGCATACGTCCTGGTCCCGAGCCTGCCCGCGTCCGAGTCTTGATCTTCAACTTCAGGATGTAGCCGCACGCCACGAGATTCCGCATCGCCTTGGTCAGCGCTTCCCGGCCCGGCCGGCGTTAACGCGCCAGGGCCGCGACGGTGAAGTCCGCGCCGTCCGGAGCCCGCAGCGCCATTGCGAGAAGGCCGACTTCCAGGACACTGAGCCGGACGTCGTCGACGGCTCGGTTGTCCAGGGCGACGAAGCGGGGTGGGCGGCTGCGCAGCTTCTTCATCGATCAGAGTTCCATCCACGAACGCCGGTCGGCAGGGCCTGACAGCGGTGTCCACACGGGCCCCGACGCCCCGTGCTGTTCGAGGTCCTCCAGCAGTGCGGCCCCCAACGAGACCTGGGAGGCGAGCTGTGTCACCAGGGCGTGGACGTCGACCATCGCGCGCAGGTCGTTGATCCGTCGTTGCAGGGCCTCGGGGCCGGCGCCGGTGAGGACGAACAGGACACGTGGGAACCGTGGGTAGAACCGCTGCCAGGCGAGCATGGCCTCCTGGTCGGCGACGGTGCCCCGCCGGCCGGGAGGCTGCGGGGTGTAGTCGTGGAAACGGGCGTAGGAGATCAGCTTCCGCGACAGTCGCTCGCTGCTCATGGTGGCCCGGTCGACCTCCACGAACGCCCGGTACTGCAGACGCCTCGGCGCAGAGGCGGTGTAATGCAGCACGGCGTCGGCGATCAACTTCTCCTCGCCGCCAGTGTCCGGCAGCCGGTGCGCGACCTCCGGAACCCAGTCCAGCGGCCCGTACTCGTCGCCGCGAGCCCGTGCATCAGCGAGGAAAGCCAGGTGCGTCCGCAGAACGGTGAGGGTGTGCGGTGCCCGTAGGGAGGCTTCGGTCCCCCCGGTCAACGGCTGCACCAGCCTGCCCCGCAGTTCCGGCCAGCCGGAAGCCATCCGGCTTCCACGATGGGTGAGATACCAGATACGCGTCATGCGGCTGCGGGGCAGAACCGTGAACGAGATGAGCTTGTCCTCCCGCAATGCGTTCAGGACCAGGGACGCGGCCTGCCGGGTCACGTCGGGCATCACGAGTTGGTGCAGCTGCGTGGTGGTGGCCAGGCGGTGCTGGGCCAGCAGAGCCAGAGTCCGGTGGGCCTGGGACTCCTCCGCGCTTGGCTGAATGTCCACCTCCGCTTCTTCCGGGAGCGGCTGGGCGGCGTAAATCTGGTCGGGGTCGGTGTTCATGCGAACTGTCCCTTTCGGGTCGTGCCGGTAGAGGGCTCAGAGGAGGAGGACGACTCGGTGTCCGTTGTCGGCCCGGGGTCCTTGCCGGGAACACCGAGGAATTTGCGGACGGCGATTTCGTGGGTCGATGCGACGGCGATGAGTTCGGCCAGTGGCTTGGCCGCGGTATTGGTGTCGGCGGCGTTCTGCAGGTCAGTGGTCTTGTTGTCACGGGCCAGGTCGCCGAAGACTTCGCTGAGTTCGGGTCCGCGGATCCGTAGCGGGCCGACGCGTGCGCCGCCGACGGTGAAGGAAGCCCAGTGCTGGTAGCGGCCGAGCTCGGCGGCGTCGGCCGGGCTGACCTGGTCGCGCCACTCGTCGGTGATGTAGCGGACGGCTTCCATCGATCCGGCGGTGGTCGATAGCGAGGATGCGTTCTGCAGGAGGGCTGTGCGCACGTCGGGGCTGATGCGGTGGAGGAGTTGGGTCATGCCGTGCATCCGGATCCCGAACTTGCGAAGTTGCTCGGTGATCTCCGCCAGGGAGGTGGAGGCGGAGCCGTCCAGGGAGATCAGCTCGTCCAAATACAGCCGGAACGGGGTGCGCTTCTTCTCTGGCAGGTCACGGCGGGACAGGCCGGCCCGGAGCATGTCGCGGACGATCATGGAGGTCAGGAGCCGGTCGGTGGGACCTGTGCCGGCAGGGCAGATCCACACGACTTTGGATTGGTCCATGGCGTGCCGCATGTCGCAGCTGCCGGTGGGGGAGCCGAGGAAGGCCTTGATGACGGGGGAGGCAGCAAGGCGGTCGATGGGGTTCAGGACGGTGGGCAGGGCATCAGCAGGGATCGCCGGGAACGAGGTGGCCCACCACCGCTGCGCGTCGCCGTCGAGCCGGTCGATCGCGCGGGCCCGGAAGGCGGCATCTGTCAGCAGCGTGCGGATCTGGAACACGGTGGTCTGGCAGGCCGACTTGCTTTCGGAGACGGCCTTGGCGTTGATCATGACCAGTGCTTCGACAGCCTTGGTCAAGATGGTGATGGCGCGAGGTGCGTTGGCGTCGCCCCACCCGAGGCTGGTGGCGAAGGCGTCAACGACGGCTGCCGTCACTTCGTGCGCAGCAGCGCCACTGGTCATGCTGAGGGGATTCCAGGACGCCAGCCGGTCGGTGGTGTCGCGGACGGTCAGGTCGAACAGCCACGCCCGTTCCATGATCTCGTCGTGGGCGAGGTAGGGGGCGACGGTGGCCCAGGAGTCCCGGTGTGGGTCGACGAACGCCAGCCCGCCCCCGTTGTGGGCAACGGCGACGGCCTGGACCAGGGCCCGGGTGGTCTTGCCCCAGCCGGCCTTGCCGACCTGCACCTCGAACAGCGTGTCCGACTCCCGGGTGGCCAGAAGCCGAGCGGTGCCGTCCGGGCCCCGGTGCCAGCCCTGCGGCAGCAGCGACGACTTCCGCTGGTAGGTGGGGATGTCGTTGGCCATCAGGGGCAGCCGGGCATGGATCGTCGGAGGCTTGAGGAGACCGGACAACTCCTGAATGCGCGCCCACGAGTCCCGGCCCGGCCGTATCAGGCCGCTGGCCCAGCGGCGGTCGAAACGAGGCCGCCACGGCCACGCGTCCGGACCGATCCGCAGCGGCCCCCACGACCAGCCCACCGACGACAACCTGGTCCGCGCGGCGAAAACATCCAGCGCGGCCTCGATGTGCCGCAGCCGCCGCTCGGCACGCCCCGTATGGTCCGAGGAACACCTCACCAGCAATTGCACCCGGACCAGGCCGGTGTCCTCCATCAGCTTGCCCAGCGCCTTCTCCCGGTCGATCCGCGGAGGCTGCGGCATTCGCATCAGCCGCCGATTACCGCGCTGCTCCGGCGGCGTCAGCAACTGCGTCAGCTGCCAGCCCCACGAGTCCTCCAAAGCAGCGGAGTCCTGTGCCATCCAACGCGCCTCGCGCTGGGCTTCCTGGCGTGCGCGCTGCCTGGAGGCGTGGACCACATGCCACCGACGGCTCTTGATCCCCCACTTGGAGGCGGGGGACAGGTCCAGGCACACCTCGGCGATGTCCCCGAGGTCGGACCGCAGGTCGGCCACGGCGTCGATCAGTGGCTGCAGTGGGTCCGGCTGGAGCGGGACCTCCCGCAGCTGCGAGCTGGCCGTGCCGTGCAGAGCGAATACCGCCCGTACGGTGTGCTTACTCTTCTTATGGGTCACCGGCCGCGCCGGCTCGGTCTGCACCCGGGCGTACGGGGTTTGCTGCAGCAGGTGCTGGGCGGAGGCCGGGCCCTCCACGCGGTAGGTGAGGGGTTTGCTGCCGTCGGCCCGCAGCCGGATCCGTACGGTGCGGGCCTCACGGGGCGCCCACCATTTGCCGGCAGAAGCAGCCCGGATCAGCTGGGCGCCGAACCGCAGGATCTCCTCCTCGTTCGTCTCGAACTGCCCCGAGGGCACCAGCTCGACGAACATCCGCTGCTTGAGCGCGGCTTTGGCCAAGTGATTCCGGCCCGCCTCCCACCCGGCCCACGCCAGGGCGGCGATCAGCGCGAGCCACCAGGCGTTGCCCATCAGCCACACCCCGGTGTGCCAGCCCCAGACGATCAGGCCGAAGGCGACGCTCCACCAAGGGCTGGAGGCGAGATCTACTGTGCTGGGGTCCATGACGTTCCCTTTCTGACGAGGCGGACGGTGGCGGTGCGCTGTTCGAGGAAGGTTCCGGCCGGGTCGGCGCCGGCCCACACCAGCCGCACCACGACGCCCTGGGGTCGGTTCGGGTCGCGGCTGGCGACGGCGGCCTGGATGCGGAAGCGGGTGTAGGCGGCGGCCGGTGCGGGGCCGGTGAAGTAGTGCGGCCACCGGCCGCGGCCGGTGCCGGTGGCATCAGCGGTCCACACGGCTCGGCCGATCGCGACCACACGGCGCGCGGTTGCGTCGGTCAGGCCGGAGCGGGCGGCCTGGTCGAGGGCTTGTTGCACCAACTGGTCCGCGCCGGGTCCCGCGTCAGGCGGTGGCAGTGCGTCCACCGTGGTGGTGGGCGTCGCAGTCACCGGCCCACCGGCCGGTACCTGCGGCGGCGACGCGGCCGCGGCGGAGGTGGCCAGACGGATCGGGCTGGGACCAGTGCTTCCGTGACTGCCCACAACGGGAGCAGGGGGCGGTGCGGGGCGCGACGTCGCGGCTGGCGCCGTGCCGTGGGGCAGGGCGGCCGTGACCATCCAGACGCCCGCAGCACCCAGGACCGCGGCGGCGGCGAGCAGCGCGGATCCCGAAATCCGGGAAAGTGAGGAAGCGTTCACAGGATTCTGGCTCCTCCGGCGTAGTCGGGAAGGGCGGTGACCGGGTCGATCCGGACCCGGGTCCCTGGTTTTGGCGCGTTGATCATCTGGCCGTTCCCGAGGTAGATCCCGACGTGATGAATGCCGGCAGTGCTGGTGGGGTCGGGGCCGTAGAAGACCAGATCGCCCGGTCGCAGGGCGGCATATCCGGAGGAGGCGGGGATGCGGCGCCCGACAGCCGCCTGGGGTTCGGTGGTCCGCGGCAGGCGAACACCGACCTGCGCGTACGCGTACAACGCCAGCCCGGAGCAGTCGAAGCCGACGATGGTGCGGCCGTCCTGGTGCTGGCCAGGGGAGCAGCAGATCCCGGGGGAGGGGCCGCTGGCGTTGCCGCCGCCCCAGGAGTAGGGGACGCCCAGCTGGCCCAGGGCGGCGGCGACCACGGTCCGGGCGTCCCCGGTCGACCCGACCCCGGGGCCGGTGCCGGCCGTGGTACCGGTGGCGTCGTAGCGGTGGATCGCGTTCAGGACGTCGGTGACGTAGGCGGTGGAGTGGTTGTAGGAGAACACCGCGGCCCGCAACTGGTCCTGGTCGGCGAGGTCGCGCCCCTTCCCGCACAGAAAGCTCGCGGCAGCGAGCGAGGCATCGTCGGCGTTGTGCGGGTCGATACGGCCGTCGCCGTTCGCGTCCCGGCCGTACGTGGCGAAGGTCGCGGGAAGGAACTGGAACGGGCCGACCGCCCGGTCGAATGCGGCGTCGCCGTCCCAGCGGCCGTGGTCGGTGTCGCGGATCGCGGTGGTGTTGCCGCCCGCACCGGAGCCGTCCAGGCGAGGCCCGAGGATCCGGGGAGTGATGTCTCCGCCCGGGCTGATGGCGTGCCCGGCGGCGTTGTCCGACTCGATGGCGGCGACCCCGGCCAGGACCTGCCAGCGCATCCCCCGGCACGTGGGCGACACCGTGCTGACCGCTTGAGCCTGGTGGGTGATGGCGGTGAGGACCCGGGCCGGGATGCCCGTGACCGCGGCGATGCCACCGGTCACTGCCGTCTGACTGATACCGGCAGCCAGGATCGCACCGACCGGCCCGGCGCAGCACACCGCGGCCGCCACCATCAACGCGATCAGCCAGCAGCCCCGCCGTAGGCCGTTCACGACTCACCGCCGTGGTCGCGGTCCCATTGCCAGTCGGTGCGCTGAGCTTCCATCAGGGCGTCGAACACCCGGCGCCGGTCCGCTCCCGGCCCATGGTCCGGGTGGGACGCGGTCGGCCTCCGGTCCCGTGGATCCGCCACTCGGCCCTCGCTGCCGGCGCCGAGCAGCCAGCCGCCGACCGCGGCGTCGCGGACGAAGGCCCGGGCTTGTGTTGCCGGGTCGTGGACGTCGATGGCGGTGGCCAGGCGCTGTCCGACGTGGGCGGTTCCCCGTTGGACGTCGCGTTTCACGGCCGCCCAGTCGTCGATGCTTTCGCCGACCCGTCCCCGGGTCGCCTGCAGCTGGTGCATCGCGTCGCGTGTGAAGTCGGTGGCGTGCCGGCGGCCCTCTGAAACACTGCGCGGGAGGCCGAGGGTCGCTCCGTGGGCGATGAGCGCGCCGCGGCGGGCGATGCGGTAACCGCGGAAGCGGACCGCCCGGTTGTGGACGCGGGTGCTCAGCAGCGTCCTGTCCTTGTCCGGGTCGTGGAAGAGCTCGCCGGTGTGCCGGTTGACCACCGGGGCTTCGCCCGGCTGGATCATGTTCCCTTCGCCGTCCCGCTCTCCGGGGCCGACCGGGCGCCGCATCCGCTGCAGCGCTTCGTCGTCGGGGCGACGGCCGACCAGGGTGGCGTAGGCGCCGCGCGCCCCGAGCGTGGCCGCGGTGACGGCCATGCCGATCGGGGCCAGCCCGCGGCGCGCCTCGGCAACGAAGTCGGCGGTCATCCGGCTGCCATCCATGGGCGTGCCCGTGGTGTCCGTCAGCGCCAGGGCGTTGGACAGGAACCGTTGGCGCAGCAGCAGGGCACCGTGCGCGCCGGACAGCCCGCCACCGGTCCCAAGGCGTAGCCCGCTCCCGCCGTTGTTGGACATGTGGGCACCGATGGCGGCGCCGAGCTCGGAGCTGTCGCCGGGCAGGTGGGTGCCGCCGACCTTGGAGTACCGCATCCGCATCGCGAGGCGCTGACCGAACTGGGCAGTAGCGGCCTGCAATCGGCGGTGGAAGACCAGCGCAGCGATGGCGAACGCGTCGAGCAGCAGGAGCCGTTCGATCATGGAGTGGCTGTCGGTGGAGGTGAGCAGGGCGTCGATGCCGATGCCGAACATGGGGATGGTCATGGCGGTGGTGAACATGACCATCACCGAGGCCAGGAAGGTGCCGATCCACCGCCACACGGCCATGCGGGAGGGCCCGGGCAGCATGCCCCAGATGAACGTGACCGCACCGGCGGCGGCTGCGGCGACATCGGCGGCCTGGGTGCCCAGCAGGATCAGTGCGAGCGAGGTCGCCATGGCCGTGACGACCACCGCGGCGACGCCCAGCAGCAGCACCCCGCCGATCCGGTCCCAGGACGGGGCACGGGCATAGTCCGCGGCCTGCTTCCCGACGTCACCGGCGTTGTCCAGGTCGTCCAGCAGCGCGGCGAACTGCGGATCCGAGGGGCCCTGGTCCAGCGGGGAGGTCGCGGTGCCGTCGCAGTAGTCCTTCGCCGGCCCCGGGATCGTGTCGCAGGGGCTGGTCTCGTTCTTCTCGGCCTCGCCGGCACCTTTGACCATCGTCAGGTGGGCGGCGTAGGCCGCCTTGTTCTCGGGCTTGCCGTCGTCGAGGAGCCGCCCGTACTGCAGCAACTGGAACGGCTTGACGACCAGGGCGTTCGTCAGCGCGTCCTGCACCGACTTCGCCACGTCATCTCCGCCGCCTACCGTCGGGCTGGCACAACTGGCTGGTGCAGGGCGGTCCGCGCGGTCGCACGCGGGGTTACCTGGCCCGCTGGTGGGGGTGTTGCCGAAGTAGGAGTTGCTGGTGATGGCAGCGAGTTCGACGGCGGCCTGGTGGGTCTGGTCCAGCGGGCCGTCCTTGGCCAGGAGGTAGTCCGGCCGGACGAACGCGGATGCGGCCAGCGCGGCGATGACCAGCGTGAGGAGGATTTCACCGAGGCCCCGGCCGACTTTGCCGCGGGCGACCAGGATCAGCCCGAACACGAACGCCCAGGAAAGCAGCACGCCCTTCAGGCCGATCGCTCCGACCACGTGGGTGGTGTAGGCGTCGGAGACGGCCTGGGCGGGACGGAGCATCGCGGTCAGCAGCGGGAACTGGAACGCGACGCCGATCAGCCAGCACGCCAGTCCCACCAACAGCCTCACCAGGGAGAACAGCCCACCCAGAATCAGGGTCTGGAACTGACTGGTGACGTCGGTGATGTCACCGCCATCAGCCCGCAGCTCGTACCCGCTCAATGGCGCGCCCTCGGAGGTCGTCACGTTCAGCGGCGCCAGGAGCCCACCGCCGGCACTCGCCGCGTGGTCGGCGGCCGCGGCGACGGAGGTGTTCACCGTCAGGAACACCACGACCAGCAGGGCCACGAATCCGGCGGAACGGAGCGTGCCGCGGTCCATGCGCCTCATCGTCCCCTCCCGCCGGCGGTGACGATCAGACCGATAGCGGCCGTGAGCGCGGCTGTGGAGAATCCGACCAGCCACAACCCTTGAGACGGACTCGGCACCCGGCCGGACAACGCAGCGGGATCGGCGGCTCCCTGCCCAGGAGTAGCGCAGTAGGCGCGGGCCGGTCCGACGATCTGGTCGCACGGGCTGCTGTGGGCGGCCACCGCGGTCGTGGATGTCGGCCTCGGCGCCAGACCTGTTGCCGGTGTCGTCACCGACCGGGGCAGCAGCCAGGTGACTGCGCTGCAGAGCACGAGGGCGAGTCCCGTCACGGCGCACAGTGCCAGGCGCAGTTCCCCGCGGGGGCGGGGGCTCATACGAACTCTCCCTTGAACGTGGGCGCACTTCCGGCGCGTGCTGTCTCGCCCGGATGCGCTCCGGGGGTGGTGAAGATGGCACTTTCGATTCGCGGTACGGGCGGGACGTGGACCTTGATCCGGCCGACGCTCATGCGCGGGTCGCGCAGGAGCATCTCGCCCTCCCGTCCGGGCTGTCCGACCGGCGACAGGCCGGTGGTGACAAGCCGGATCAGGTCTTCGGACTCGTGGTCCAGGCCGAGGAACGTCAGACCCTTGGCGGCGCGGGCGTGGTCTCCGGTGCGGGCGAGGAGTTTGTAGGCGAGCAGCCCTGCGTCCGGACCGAGTTCGTCGACGTCGTGGGCGCCGAGGATGACGCCCGCGCCGTGCTTGCGGCCGTCGTGGAGGATCTCGGAGACCAGCGCGGAGCCTTCCGCGCTCGAGGTGAGCCAGTAGCACTCGTCGAGGGCGACGGCACAAAACCGGCTCGGGTCGGTGAACGCGGCCTGTCGGGCCAGCGCGGCAATCAGGTACAGCACCGCCCGGCCGATCAGCGCCTCCAGCGGCTGCTGCCGCAGCACGTCGATGCTGCCGAAGGCCTCTTTCGGGGGGAGAGTGAGGCCTGCGGTGGTGACTACGACCATGTCGGCGCCGAGGTCGCCCTCGAGGGAGACCGGCGGCAGGCTCGGATCGAACACCATCGCGGCGAGGGGGTTTCCCGCGACGATGCCGACCAGGTCGGCCATGGTGGCGGCCGCGTCCCGTCGAGTGCCCGGGACCTGGTCGTCCGCGGCCAGGTCGGTGAGGACGTCCAGGACCTTAGCCATCGACGGCTGCCGGTGGGCAGCGGCCTGCTCGACGGCGTGGTGGAGGACGGCGCCGGCCGCGGTCATCGGACCCACCCCCAACTGCAGGGTGAGATAGCTGAGGGCGTAGTGGGCGCCGGTGCGACCGCCGAACACCCGCAGCGGGTCGATCGACAACTCCGCCTTCGCGGCGTCGATGACCTGGCAGCGGTCCCCAGCGGCGGACCGGCCGAAGCCGGCCCACTCCTTGACCGGAGTCCGGTCGATGACGATTGCACGCCCGCCCCGGTCCACGACGGATGAGGTGAGCAGCTTTTCCACGACGCTCTTGCCGGCACCGAGGTCGCCGACGATGCCCACCGATGCCGACGCGTTGCGCTGCGGTGCATCGGCGATGTTGAGCAGGACCGGCCGGATCGTTCCGCAGTCCAGGTCGACGCCGACCAACAGTCCTGTGGGGTCGCCCACGGACATCGAGGTGAAGGCACCGGTCGCAGCCCAGTCCTGCGACAGCTGGTGCTGGGTGAACTCCCGCACCACGCCCGGCCGGACGGCGCCGGGCAGACCGAGCGCGAAGAGCTGCTCCTGCATGCCGTGCGGCCGGATCGCCCGGTAGTCCGCCCCCGACAGCACCGCCTCCAACGTGCGGGCCCGGGCGTCGCACACCACCGGGTCTTCGCTCCACACGGTCAACACCGTGACCGACTGGACCTCGACCTCGACGCCGCTGCGTGAGAGCCGGGCGTCCTCCTCTGCCAGGTCCCCGGCCGCGTGGGGCAGGGAGTGCGGCATCCCGGTCGGTTGAGCGCCGTACTGCTCGGCCTGGTCCAAGAGTTCACGCTTCTTGCGCTGCACCTGTTGCCGGGCCCTCTCCGCAGGCACGATCTGCAGGTCCACGGTGAAGTCGACGGGGAAGTCCAGGCCCTCCAACTGGGCGAGCACATCGGAGGTGTCGATTGCGCGGGAGGGCGGGAGCTCGGCGAGCGCGAGGTGCGCCTGGTAGCCGGTGCCGGCCGCACACTCGACCTGCAGCCACCGCCGAACCAGCGGGGACGTACCCTCGTCACGCTTCCACCAGGGGCGTCCCCCGTTCCCAGCCTTCCGCCGAGCAGCCTTGTTCGCGCCGTCGCCGCCGTCGTCGGACGTGCTCGGTGAGGGGCGGCCGCCTTCGGCGAGGCGTACCTGTCCGAGGTCGGCGTAGGACGGGGAACGAAGCCGCCCGTCCCGCACCGAACCGCCGTACAGTACGGAGGCCTCGGCGTCGGCGAGTAGCGGCTCGTCCAGGCCGCGGTGCAGGGCGTGCTGGACCATCCACACGATCTCCGCCGGAGACGCGGGCCGCAGCGACAGACCCCCGCCGAGGGCGGCCTGCACCCGGTCGGCCTGTTTGGTGTACTCGGTGACCTCAGCTTCCGGAACCGGCGTCGGAGGCAGACCGGTCACGGTCGCGAGCTCCGACCACATCGCCTGGACCGTGGCCGACAGGTGGTACGAGCCACCCGGCGTCGTCAGCGGGACCGCCAGCCACAAAGTGCGGCGGTGCATCTCCTGCCCGGCCAGCATCTGGAGCGACGCGGCCGCCGTCTCCCGCCACGCCGGCAGGCGCTGCCAGTCCAGGCCGGTCACCATCTGCTCGGCGATCTCCCCGGGATCCACCTGTGCAGCCAGGCCGAACAACCGCGGTGCCCCCGCCAACGAGCGCACCAAGCCCGTCACCCGCCCGAGCAGCTCGTCCCGTACACGAGCGGGCACGTACCGGGCACCCATCGGCCCCACCCGCCAGACGGCCCAGACCGTGCCGGAGGACGACCACACCAGATGCCCGGCGATGTGCCGGAACGGAATCCTCATCGCATGCCTCCGAGCGTCGGGTTGGTGTCGTGGAGCAGCTGGGACAGGCCACTGACCGGACGGACCGGGGCGGGGCGTTCAGAAGCGGCGGCTCGGCGGTCGCGCTTCGCCGGGCGGCGCCGCCGGGACGACGGCGTGGGCGCGGCTTCGATGACAAACGCGCCATGGAAGGTGCGGGGGCGTCGGTCGCGGACGGCGCGGCCGCCGATCCGTCCAGCCCCAGGCGCGGCCATCAGCATCACCCAACCCACGGCGGCCGCCATCGGAGACCGACCCGCGATCTTCGTCCCGCGGGCCGCCCAGATCGCCACCCCCCACGCCACGACAGGCAACGGCCCGAGCCACGACCACCAGGAGAACGTCCTGATCAGCACCAGCGCGCCACCGGCCATGACCATCAGCTGAGCGGGTGTGTAGGGGCCGAACGGCAACGTGAAGTCGCCCAACTTGCCCAGCACCCACGGATGCCGCCGCGCCGAGGTATAGACACGGGCGACCCGGTCCCGCTCCGCCACGGCGCTCACAGCACACCGCCCGCCGTACCCGCTACCCCGGAGGGCAGCGGTGCGGGTAGGTCGGTGATGGTCCGCTCTATGACGCCGGACCCCTTGGACGGGTTGTTGATCTCGTCGGTGAACGCATCGGACAGCACGTCACGAGAGGCATACAGGCCCATGCACAACGCCAGCCCGATCAACGCGCCGACCGCGGCCTTCACGGAGAACTTCCGGGCGGCGGTGACCACCACGATGACAGTGAGCACGATCGGCAGCGACCGCTCCGCCCAACTGCCCACCAGACTGATCAGTGAGTTACCGACGTCGGCGAACTTTCCCGCCATCAGCGGCCCGGTGGTGTTCATCGGCCCTCACCCCCGGTCGCGGTCACACCTGCGCTGGAGGCCGTCGGGACGCGCGTCGTCTCCGGTGGGGCTCCGGCCTCCAGGGCTGTGACCTCCCACCGCCCGTCCCGGGCAGTCAGGGACAGCACGTACGACAGCGGCCACTGGTCTCCGGCCGGATCCGTCGCGGTGACCTGCGCCCGTACCGTCACGCGTCGGCCGTCTCTCGGGACAGCGCCGTCGGCGATGTCGCTGTCCGCGTCGACCTGGTCGACGCCCACCGACCGATATCCGGTGCCGCGCACGGCGGCCAGCGCGGTCCCCGGTGACAGGTACCGGTCGACCTCGCCGACGCCAGTCAGGTAGGCGGCGAAGAACTCCTGCAGCGACCGTGCGACCGGCCCGCTGGACGGCAGCGGACGGGATAGCCCGGACTCTGGCACTGGAGCCGACGCAGGCCCGGCAACTTCCGCTGGCGGCGCCGTCACCGTGAACGCGCCCGCCCCGTCGCTGTGGTTAGACGACAGAACTGGCACGGCGAAATACCGGACCGAACTCAGCCGTGCAGTCGGCGTTGTCGAAGCCCCCTGCGCACCAGAGGAGGCAAACTGAGCTGCGACGACCACGGACCAGGTGTCGCGGCCGAGTTCGACACTGCGCACCGCAACCGTGCGCTGCAGCGCTTGCCCGGCCGGCTTGCCAGACCGCTGCGGCAGAGCAACGGTCGGCGCGAGCGCGCGCACCGCCTGCGCAGTGCCGCTCTGGTCGTCGGTGCTGCCGCTGCGCAGCCACAGATCGGTGAACAGGGCGGCCACGCCGGCCGGATCGGCGATGCGCACCGCAGCCGCGGCGGGGGCCTTCGGCTGCGCAACCGCTGTGCTCGTACGTGGCGTTGCGCAATTCGCCAGCAGCGCCAGCGGACCGGCCGCCAAGGCCGCCCACACCCCGATCCGGGCCAGCGACACCCCCCTGCGGGTTGTGCGCAATGCGTGCAAGGACGGACGTGGAGCGTGCAGGGCTGCGGACGTGGCCGTCGGTGGTGGCGATTGGTTTACGTGTGTGGTCATGCGAGGGCTCCCAGGGTGGAGACGCGGGGGGACGTCCTCCATCAAGCCCGACACCACTCACCGATTCGCTCACCGATTTAGGGGGGCAAAAATCACAGTTCGGCATCAGTCATGTCGGTGAGTAGCCGGTGAGTAGCTGCGAATCCCCGGTGAGCTGCGGCGACATCACTCACCAGCGCAGGTCACAAGGGGCGCCACCACTCACCGTGTTCCTACGGCCCGACAGTTGTGGATCCGGTGGGTGCCTGACCATCTGCCGTCGCCTGCAGGCTGAGGCCTTCCTCGAGCGCTGGACGAGCCTGGAGTAACGCTGTTGAGCCGGCAGCAGGTCTTCCGTGCGGAAGCGCTGGGAGTGTCGAGCCGTTCGGCGGGTCGTCGGTGCGCAGACGCTGCGCACCGACGACGCACGGCACACTTACCGAGTGATTGCGCATGGCCCGGACGCGCAGGTCCCGCTGTGGGCATCGGACGAGGGGACGGCGCTGCGCATGGACCACTGCGCACGGAGCACACCGGGCGCTGCGCAGCTGCGCATCCAGTTCCCTGGGGTGCACAAAGGCGGGAGATTTCGGGGGCGTGTGAAAAGAGCAGTGGCCCGCAGGCAGTCTGCGGACCACTGGATGAGAGATCGGACCGTCGGCACGCGGGCCGGAGCCGATCAACGCTGACCCTGAGGCGTCCTGGTGACGCCGTGCGGGATCAGGACTCGGCGCCGGACTCCAGGCGCTCACGGGCTTCCTTGACGATGCGCTCCCACTTCCAGGCCGGCTCACCGTGGATGACAGCAAGCTTGGCCCCTACGCCGCGCTGATAGCCGTGTTCCCGCAGGTAGGCCACGGCGGTCTCGACGCGCTCCAAGGTCTCGGGCTTGCGCTCGCGCGGCTGCGGCCCGACGGGGCGGCCGGCGGCGCCGGTGCCGTCGCCGGTCCGGCGGCGGTCGAAGTCCTGCAGGTCGCCGCGGCGGAAGGCAGCGATCTGCCGGCGGCCGCTGGGACTGACGACTGTCCCGACGGGCTGGGGGAAGTACCCGGTGTCCATGCTCAGGTACTTGCGGATGACGCCGCCATCGGTGAAGCCGAGGAGCTCGGCGGCCTGGTTGATGGAGAGCACGTCGTCGACGTCGCCCTCGTACAGGGCCGGGTCGCTGGGTAGCACCTTCGCCTTCTTGCGCTCCTGGTGTGCCGCGTAGAACCGCTCGAACTCCTCCTGGTCGTAGAAGTCGACGCGCTCGATCGTGACGGCCTTCTCCGGGTGTCGCGCGTCCTCGGGCTGCTCGGCGCGCTTGGTGTACCAGAGATTGACCGAGGCACGGCTGGCACCGGTTTGCTCGGCCATCCAGTCGCGGTTGACCACGGCGCGGCCGTTGAAGATGCGGGACTCGGGGTTGGGCTGCTTGGCCATGTCGTGGGACCTCCGCAGAGTCTGGTGGGACGGGCTGCTGGCACGGGTCGGGGGCCCGTACACTGGAGGTACTCCTTCCTTTGGTGGGCTGGAGTACCGATGGTCGGTAGGACGTTCGGTCGGGGTTGCCGCCCGCGGCCGACACCTCTTGAGGTGTTCCTGCCGGCCATCATTCTGTCTGCCGCTCCCGCGACCGACACTTACAATGATGCACACTTCCGGAGTGGATGTCAACTTCGGAACTCGAGCCGGCCAACGTGGACCCCCGGCCGCGGTCACCCGCTGCTGCCGTCGCAGTCGACCGTGAAGTCTGGATCTGCGCACCGCACCGCCAGCTGCGATCCGCTCCAGTCGGTGAGCAGCACAGACTGGACCAGGTGGCCGGCCGGGCACAGCACCAGGACGCGGCCGTAACCGGTGTGCCGGATCAGGGGGCGCCCGCTGTGAGGCGTTGCCGCGGGGCGTCCGGAAACCTGGGCAGGCTGGCGGACAGCGAAGGCCACCGCTTCGAATTCCGTGACGAGCCAGGTGACGTCATCCGGCTCGGCGGAATGGATGATCCCACTACCCCACTCGGGGCGCGGCACCGTGAACTTCCCGGTCAGCGTGCGTGCGGCCGCGGCTCGGGAGATGGTCCGCCACCCGAAGGCCTGCAAGACCTCCTCGATGTCGCTGGGGGTGCGGGGTGACCAGGGATCCTCCCGCCGGTAGGGCAGCGAGTGCGTTGCCTCCATCAGGCGCTCGCCATGCGCTGCCGTGGGCCAGCCCTGGGGGAGTCGCCGGATGTGGGAGACGCCAGCGGCACCGGTTGGCCGGTGCAGCCAGACGTGCACGATCAGCGGGGCGTGCGGGACGAGGAACGAGCGTCGGGGGAAGGGGCTGCACGGGCCGGGGTGGCCGGTGTCGAGCTGGCAGTCCGAGGGCGGAAGGGTGCAGCGGTGGGGCATGTCGCCTCCTTGGTAGTGAGGGTCGGCATAGGCGGATGTGTGGTCGTCGGGCTGAGGTGCGGGCGGGGCGCCGCGGCGCATTGCAAGCAGCGCGCCCTGTGCCGCCGGGTCGGCAGGTGGCTGCGGGGGATGGGTGAACGGACTGCAGGGTCCGCGGTGGCTGACACCGCGGCGGCACGTGAAGGGGATCGGCCGCGAGCGGCTGCGGCGGCACTCTCGCTGGGGCATTGGGCGCCTCCTTACTGGGGTCATGCCTGTGTGTCGAGGGGCTCGGTGAGGGCGAGTTGGCGCCAACCGGGGTCAGTGGTGACGATCCGGCTGCGCCACCGGAGGGCGTAGCGCGGGCAGTTCTGGCATTTCGCGGCCCGGTGGGTGCAGCCGGGCAGTCGTTTGCCGTACCGAGCTCCGGTGCTCCACGCGAGTGAGTCCGAGGAAACGAGCAGGTGCCCGTACGCGGCGATGCCGTGGGCTTTGACGCCGTAGCCATGGAGCCTCAGTCCGCGATCGGCGAGGGTGGTCATGATGGCGCCGACTTCGGCGGTGGCCTGCCGCCGGCAGACCGAGCCGACGCCGACGATGGGCTCACCGGCGAGGTCGATGCCGGCACGCGCGTACAGGCGCAGGCAGTGCTCGTAGTCGGCGAGCGTCCACCCTTGGATCACCGGCATAATCGGCAGGTCCGGGGCGATCCGCTTCAGTTCCAGGAAGTTCGCGATGGTCTGCTCCTGGTGGAATCGCACAGCCTCGGTGAGGTCCTGCTCTGGGTCGTCCGGTTCGAGGCCGCGCGCCAGGCGCGTGCCCTCGAACCGGTCGCGGTGCCCGCGCGGCAGGTGGATGTTCTTCCCGAAGATCACCCACGGTTCGCACATCCAGTCCTGGGGGCCAGCCCACACCAGTTGGCCGATGGCGTCGCGATAGCGGCGCACTTCGGCGGCGTACTCGGCCGCGGTGATGCGCCACCGGCCGTGCTCCTTCAACTCGGTAAAGGCACCGCTGTCCAGCGCCCACGGGGCGCGGGCCCGCGGGAAAGTCTTGCGTTTGACCAGCCGGTTGCGGTTGATGCACAGCGACACGTCCAGCTCACCGAGCCAGTGCGGCATGTGGCTGCCCAGGAAGAACCTCACTGGACCGTGAAGGCCTCGGCGTGGGGTTTCGGGTACGGGAGCACGGTGCCGTGGATCCGGGGCCGTTGGGAGCGCGGGCCGATGGCCAGGGCGTAGCGGTGGTTGCCCGAGTGCCGCAGCCGGGTCGCGCCGATGGTGGCCAGGGCCTCGGATATCCACTGCCTGCCGGGCTCGCGGGGAGCTCGTGCGCGGGCGCCGAGTTGGACCAGGCGGCGCTCGACGCCGCCGTGTCCGGGTTCCAGGGCGCGGACCTTGGAGATTGACCGGTCGTACAGGATCGTCCCGTCCGGCAGCATGACGAGTGTGCGGGGCCGGGTCTTGCCCAGGTACGACATGTTGCTGGCCTGGTAGCAGCCACCCCAGTGGCCGGGCAGGTACTGCTCGGTGCCGGTGGGGGTGGTGCGCTGCCGGACGTGCGGGTCGCTGTGTGCCAAGACTCCGCGGATGCCGACGGCGGCCGCCATGTGCAGAGCTTTCGCAACGAAAAAGCTCTCCGAGTTGGCCTCACAGGAGTCGAGCAGGACCAGCCTGGACAGTTCCAGCGCGCTCCTGTAGGGCGTCACGTCCGGGAACACGCCGGAAAGGACCGTGGCGTGCATCGGGACGCCCAGGGCGAGGACGCCGACCAGCGCACCGCCCCGTGGGCTGGCCGCGCGATCGTACAAGCCGTAGGAAAGTCGGATGGCGGGCCACGAACTACTGTAATGATGCTCGGTCACGAACGCGCGGGCCGGAGCGGAGGGCAGGGGGCGGGTCTGGTAGCGGGCGGGGTCGAAGCCGCCTTCGGAGGTGTGCCGCCAGCTGTGTCGGCGCTGCCTCCAACGTTGGGATAGGCCGTCCAGGCTGAGCTGTTCGAACGTGTGGGACATGAGCGGTCCTTCCGGTGCGGTGTGGCCGCGGCGGGGTCGGTGGGCTGGGCCGGCGGTCCGTAGTTGCCGCTACGGGCCGGAGGTCATCAGGCCGGACGGAGTCCGGTCAGGTGAGGGCCGTCGACGGCGCTGGGGGGCTCCGGGTCGTAGACGGCGCGGAGTTCGGCGGGCGTTAGCAGCCAGGGCCCGTGGGCGGGGTAGTGCACGCGGGCGTTGAACCCGGGCAGCCACGACCTGCCGTTGTCGTGGCTGGACATTGTGGGTCCGAGGTAGGTGACCGGCAGGCCACTGGAGTCCCGCACCGTATCGCCGGGTGGGATCTCGGCACCGGTGTGCGCGTGTCGTAGCCGCCGGAGGGGTTCGGCCGGGTCGTGGAGCTCACCCTTCAGCGGATTGCGGGTCACGACGGACGGCTGGGCGGTGAGCTCGGCGAGGTGGCGGTCGTAGGCGCCAAGTGCGCGGCGGCCGGCGGCGGTGAGCGCCAGCCGCTCGCCCCTGTAGACCAGCCATCCGTTGTCGAGCAGGGCAGCGGGGGCCGGCCCGAGGTATGAGGGGATCCGGTCGGAGGTGTCGACGAAGCCGCGCACGGCTTCGAACTCGGTGAGGACGTTCAAGTGGCCGCGGTGAGCTGCGCGGAGATACCGGACGTCCCGGTAGGAGACGTAGGGATGCATGGGTGGTGAGTCCTCCCGCGCGCGGCCGGTGCCGCGCGGTGAGCGGATGCTGGCGGTCCGCCGGTCCGCCGGTCCGGAGCGCGGGCTCCGGACCGGCGTCGGTGACTTCAGGAGCGGCGGATACCGCGGCGGACCGTCGCGGCCTGGGTGAGGGTGTCGTCGGCCTTTGCCGACTTGCGGATCTTGGTGACCCAGGTCCTCACCTCACCGGCGAGAGAGTGCAACCGCGTGGCGTCCTCGTCACCACCCCGCGCGAGGTCGGCCAGGTGCTGTTGCTCGGCGGTGATCTCCAGCAGCGCGTACGAGACGACGCCGAGGTAGCCGCGCCGGCGCTGGACGCGGCCCCAGGTGTTCGGTCCGTCGGCGTCCTGTTCCAGGACCACCAGGGACACCCCCGGCCAGCCGGTGGTGCCCGCGCCCGGGGTGAAGGCGAGATCGATCAGGCAGGTGACGCGGCGGTCGTGCAGGGGGGCGTAGGAGTAGGGGGTGACGGCCGCCGGGACGGCTGCGGTGGCGCGGCCGGTGAGGTATTTGGTGAAGGACTCCACGTCTGCCGGGGTGGAGTCGCGGCGCAGGCTTGCGATGTACCCGGCCACCAGGGACAGCTGCCACGGCGCGCGGGCGAACGGAGTGTTCGGCCCGTCGACGCTGGTGCTGAAGGCGATCAGGCTTGCGCCCCCTCCGTCGGGGCGGTTGATCGTTGCCTGTACGACACACAGCTCGGGGCGGCCGGGGCGCTGGGACATGGAGCGGTTCTCCTTCACGGAATGTGACGTTGGTGGGCTGAAGCCGGATTGCCGTCCGATTCCAACGATTGTAATTATACTCCTCTCGCGGAGTGAGGTCAACTCCGCCTCTCATCCGGACGCCCCCTGACCAGGCGTTACCTCCCACCGGGCGCAGGCTCCGCAGTCGCCGAAGCCCTGGAGATCAAGCTGCCGTGGGGCGGTTGGGTCGACTTCCAGCTTCCGCCGGGGAGGCTGGCCGAGCGCTGTCCTGACTGCGGCGGCCATGAACTCGAACTCGGGCTCGTCGTCGGCCAGGACGATCCCGGGCGCTGGCCCGCCCCGCTGCTTGGTCATCGTGATCAGCTCTGCGATGGAGAGGTCCTGACGGAACCTGTGCCCGCGCACCTGCTCGACCTCCGCGTACAGGCTGGTCAGTCGCGGACGCCGCCGAGCGGAGAGAATCAGGTCTGGACGGCTTCCCATGATGCAGATCGAGCAGCTGCACCGGGTGGACCCGAGCCAGTCCCCTGCGCCAGGCACCGAGTCGTACGACCAGTGATGGGGAACTGTGGATTCGTCGCACCGCTCCCGCACCGCCTTCGTGGTCCAGTCCCGGATCGGCAGCCACTCGTCCACGTGCCGCTGGCCGTTGGTGAGCACGTTGCGGTAGGCCGGTCGCTTGGCACGGTCAGGGCTCTCCTCGGCGCGCAGTCCGAGGACGTTGAGGATGCGCACCGGGCGGCCCAGTTCGGGCCGCAACTGGCGGACGATCGGCGTCCAAGCGGCGAAGATCCGCTTGGTCTTCCAGTCCCCTGTGCAGAACTGGGCATCACCGCGCACCGGCCACATGCCGCGTTCGGCTACGTACGTCAGCAGGTGGTAGGGGACGAGTTCACCGGCGGCGTCCTGGGCGGTGCGCTGGACCTCGATGTGCCGCTCGGTGGGGATGCCGCAGCCGGCACTGTGCAGGGCTGCCAGTTCACCGGTGCTCGGGTACCGGCGACCGCCGAAGTCGACGGACGGCCACTCCAGGGGGCCCAGCGAGGCGTGGAAGGTGAACACGCGGTCGGCCGCGCCAGTGGCGCGCGCTTGGTTGACGGTAGTGGCCATGGCGGCGAACGAGTCCTTGCCGCCGGAGTCGCTGACGGCAATCACGTCGTACTCGGTGAGGTCCGGGTGCGGGGCCCGGGTGACCGTCCCGAGGGGGGTGGGCCGTTGCGCGGCGAACAGGCTGGGCTGTAGCTCCACGATGGGGCTCCTTGGCGGATCGGGACCCGGCCCGGGCGTTGCCGCGCCCGGGCCGGGCAGACGGGGGCAGATCAGGAGGTGGTGTTGTGGTCCTGGGGGCGCCTCGCGGTCGAGGTGACGCGCGTGATGCCGATGGAGCGGCCGAGGGGCCACAGTCCTCGGCAGCCGGAGCACTGGGCGGCGCGGGTGTCGGCCGCGCACACGTGGTAGCGGCCGGGCTCGGCGCTGTGCTCGGCCAGCCACGTCGTGGCGTGCTCGGTCAGCCACCCGGTCCAGGCCTTGCAGTCGTCGGGGTGGGGGCCGTCGGTGACCACGGTGGTGTGCTCGGTGATCTGCTGGTCCTCGTGTGCGGTCGTGCCGCGCCGCCAGACGCTGACCACGACCCGGCGGGGTCCGGTGAGGTAGTCCAGCAGTGCGGCGGTGTCCTCGTTGCTGACCGGCGTTCCGTACTGGAGGATCACGAAGCTGCCGTGTCCGTCCGGCCGCGCCGAGTACAGGCGTCCCGCTCCGGGCGTGGTGAAACTGCCACCTCGTCCGTTGGGCCCGCCCAGATAGAACGAGCCGCCCGGCAGGCCGGTGCGGTCCACGACCGGCGTCGGATCGGGCGCGGTGTCCGGTTCGGCGGCCGCGAGTTCGCGCAGGTCGTCGCGCGGCGGGATCGGGTCGTCGCTGTCGGGGTCGATGCCCATACCGTCGAACCACGCTTCGACTATCTCTACGAGGTCGCCCCCGTTCCAGCCGTCGCTTTCACCGAATTCCTCGCGGATCCGGGTGTGCAATTCGGCGATGCATTCGCCTTCGGGAGTGGTGACATCAATTTTCGGTTGGTGCATGAAATTGCCTTCCGAGGTGGTGCCGGCGCGAGCGCCGGGCGGTGGTGGGTTGGTCCCGGGGACGCGCGTTGCCGCGCCCGCCCCCGGGGAAAGGAGCCGCCGGATCAGGGGATCTCGGCGGCACGGATGATCAGGACGGGTTCGTTGCGGAACGCGTCCAGGCACGTCCCGTCTTCGTCGCGGCCGAGGATCAGGTACAGGACGGCCGCGTCCGTCGCATCGCCGGTCTCGTCCTCGCAGCTCTCGCAACTCCGGTCGCAGTAGGAGCCGTAGGGGCGAGGTTGCGCGGTGACGGGGAACTCGAAGTGGTCGGATTCCCGTACACCGGACTCGCCGTCCGGGAAGTCCGCGATCCACAGGTCGCCTGCCTCGACCTCGTGGGCCAGCACCACGTGGGCTTGGCCGACGGTGAGCCCACCGGGGAGCGGGGTACAGCCGCCGCCTTCGGGCCGGTCGGTGATCAGCAGGAGCGCGGTGACGGATGGATGGTGCCCGGTGCGACGCACGGGGAGCTCCCGGTGGGTGAGGCCGTCGGGCGGGTGTCGGCCTGCCGGCTCGGGCGGGCGGGTGCCCCGGCCGCACCGGTTGGGGGGCCGAGTGCGGCCGGAGCGCGCGCCGCGGATGCGGCCCGCGGTGGGGGCGGTTACGCGGTGGCCGTGTCCAGTGCGGCGCGGCGGGCGGCGTAGGCCGGGCACGGGCTGAGCAGCTGGGCCAGGCCGATCGTGATGCCGACGGGATCCCCGGCCTGCCGGGCCTCGGCCAGGGCCTTGAGCACCTGCTCGGCCCGTTCGGGCGTGGTGGGGTGCGCGATGATGCACGTGCACGTGGTGGGTGCGGGCTGGGCGGTGAGTTCGGTCAGCTTGGCGGCCTGCTCGGCCAGGGGGAGGCAGCCGTCGTGACGGAAGACGGGGCGGCCGCGGCGCAGGTGGCTGTAGAACCGCAGCCCTTCCCAGCCGCAGACCAGGCAGCGCACCTTCCAGTGCGTATCGGCGCCGGGGTAGCCGGTCACCGGCTGCCAGCCTGCGGCGGTGATGACGGCGACAGCTGATGTCGCCGAGGCGATGTTCCGCGGGGTGGGGGCCAGGTGTTCGGCCAGATACACGGTGCGGTCGGTGCCCTGGGGGGCGGCCGGGACGGTCGGCTGTTCGGTGGTGCTCACACGGGTTCTCTTCCTGTGGTGGGTGGGCTGGGGGTTTCCGGCCGGGCGTTGCCGCGCCCGGCCGGGAACGTGGGGTTGGTCAGCGGTGACCGGTCAGATGGCCGGGGCCGTGTCGCGGTCGGCGGCCGCCAGCTGGTCCCAGACCGGCGCCCACAGGGCGCGGGTCTCGGGGAGCAGCGTGGACTCATGGGCGGTGTTCCGGCGGTGCATGCACTGGTTCGTGACGACCCGCGTTTCGGTGCGCACGGTGCCGCGCTGGTGGTCCTCGCACGGCTGCGCGGTCAGGACGACGGCGGGCAGCAGCTCGCGGTGATCGCTGATGCCAATGCGGTCGCCGGGAGCAACCTGGAGCGGGCCGGGCCTGCCGCGGCCGTGGGACGACCAGTGCTGATCGGTCGTCCAGAGCGTGTACTCGTGCGGGTACCGGTCGCGGAACGCGGCGAGGTAGTGCGCCGCCTCCAGAGCCCAGCCGCGCCGCTGCTCGTCGGTGTAGGCCACCGTGGGGTTCGGCACGTACGGGGGATAGCCCTGCTTCGCTCGCCACGACTGCTGCGGCTGCGCCTGCTCCTTCTCCAGCTCCTCCTGGCGTCGCATGGCGAACCACTCGCGGACGCTCATATCGGTGGGGAAGTCGTTGTACTTGCTGCCGAGTGCGGCGCGCTCCAGGTGCTCGAAGATCACGCGGCGGAAGCCGCCGACCGACAGGCGGTCGATGTCGCCGCGCTCGTCGGCGAGCTTCTGCTGCGTCGCGGGGTCGTTCCCCAGGTGCAGGATGGCCAGGTCCCGGGCCTGGTTCATCGCGCGGTCGCCGAAGTCGCGCGTTATGACACGGGGCATGCCGTCGTAGGGGAGCCAGGCCACCACGGTGTTCTTGACGGTGACTTCGTAGGCGAGGTCACCGGGCGCCCAGGGCGCGCCGTGGCGCATGTAGGAATTGTGCTTGCCGTCGGCCGCGGCCAGGTACGGCGCGTACTCGGCTTCGGTGAGCTCCCCGCACGGGCTCGGCGTGGAGCAGACGCGGAAGACCCGGCCGGTGAATCCCGGGGCCTGGACGTCGTGGAGCAGGCGCAGCTTGTGCGCGGCTTGGTCGATGGGCAGAGGGCCCATGGTCACATCCTCTGTTTCTGGTGGGCGGATGTTGGCCGGTTGCCGCCGTCCAACAGTCTCAATCATACTCGGCAATGGGTGTGTGTCAACTCCGGTTCCGGGCATCGTTGCTGGTCAGCAACGGAAGACGGTCGTTCCTTCGACCACGATGCGCAGGGGCACGGTTCGTTCTGGGTCGTCGTTCAGCAGGGCTCGGTGGGCGGTGTCGAGGCCGACGCTGATGGACAGTTCGGTGCCGTCGGGGCTGAGGCCGGCGGTGATGTCGATTCCGGCGAGCAGCAGGCAGGGGCGGGTCCAGCCGTCGCCGGTGCGGCGGGAGGGGAACCAGCGGGCGGTGCGGTGGAAGCGGTCGCGCAGCCGGGGGGAGACGGGCAGCATCGGGGAACTCCTGGGTGGGTCGGTGGCGGCGGGGGCGGTACTCGGTGACGATCAGCGGCGGGCCGTCGTCGGGGCGGGCCCACGGGCTCTTCGGGGTGACGTGGGTGATGTAGCCGTACAGCGGGACGACGTCGGTGTCGGCGCGGTGCGCGCGCAGCGCGACGATGGACCGCTCGTTGGAATACAGCTTCTGGACGGTGAACTCACCGCCGTGGTGGTTGATGAGGTGGGTGGTGATGGCGGCGTACTGGCGGGAGGCGGCCCGGCCGAGGCCGTCAGTGGTGAGGTCGACCGGTGCGGCGAGCATCAGCACGGCGGCGGCCGGGTGCCAGATGTCTTCGTGGATGCGGACCGCTGGCTCTTGGGGGAGGGCGGCGGTGAGGGCGCTGGTGTCGATGCGGTGCAGCCAGGTCGCTTCGCGCAGGGTTGCGTCGGCCAGGGCGGCGGTGGCGTGGAAGTCCCAGGGGCCTTCCAGGACGAGCGTGATGCTGTTCCCCGCTCCCGTGAGGATGCTGAGGCGGTTGCCGTCCAGCCACAGGCTTGCCGGGCCGTACGTGGCGGTGAGGCCGGGCAGGTCGGGATTCGCCGTGCGCTCGCCCAGCAGCATGGTGGACGCGACGGTTTCCGGGTTGGGGCGGGCGGCGGGCATGTCCGGCCGGGCCGGCGCCCAGCGCAGGACGCGGGACAGGACCCGGGCGGGGACCACGCCGGTGAAGGCGCCCCGGAAGTGCGCGACGGCGACGCGGGTGTCGACTCTCTCTCTAGTTACGACATGCTCGATGCGCTGACCTTGAGTATTTGAGTTACATATATGTAGCTCTGGTCTGCCATCTGACCTGGTGTGCTGTGCGGCAGGGCCGCTGGATACCCGGCTCCGTGACGCTCTGACCTGTGGTGCTGCAACTGGGCGGAGGATGTTGTGACTGCGGGGATAACCTTTTGGGTACTGCGGAACTACGGCCCGGAAGCGATCATGAAGGTTGGTGCGGGGCTAGTGCCCGAGCCCTGTCTGGATAGTGGGACCCGACCAGGGTTCGGGTCTGGCGCCTGGCGGGTATCGACGGAAGCCGCGGATCCGCCGCGCCAAATGTCTGCAAGGTCGCTTCCGGAAGTACCCCGGCTCGTTTGCCCCGCCGTAAGCCCCCTTTATGGTGAAGCCATTGCCCTCGACCGTCTGCCGGCCTCGCCCACGGCGGAGGGGGGCGGCCTACCAAGGGCAACTGCCCACCGAGGGCGCCCCAGCGCCCGAGGGGTGCGCGGAGCGCAGGGCAGGCGGCAGGAAAGGGCGGTCCAGCGCGCCCCAGGCGCTGGCGTGGGGTCCGGGGCCGCGTAGGCCCCGGTTGGGGCCGTAGGTCCCGCCCCTCACGCTCCGAGCTGTTTCAGGCAAAGGAGTGCTTTGTGTTAAGAAGCTACTGTCTTTTCGATCTTGAGGGATGCGCGTCGAACGGGAGTCTCGTTCGGGTGGTCGCGGGGCGCTGGGCGCATATGGACAGGGCCTCCTGAACAGCTCGTTGGTGTCGAATAACCGAGCAGCAGGAGGCCCTGGTGCAGCCCTTGATGAAGCCGGGCCCGATCCGCGAGCGCCGTGAGGATGCGCTGGTAGTCCACCGACAGCACCGACCAGGCCAGCCCCTGACGCCACACCGGCACCTGCGATTTCTGCTTTGCTACGGCCGACGACGATGCCAGAGCCTCGGCCGTGGTCCCGACGCCACCCGGCGCGGACAGCAGCACCGACCCGCTGGCGGGCGATCGTCCACTCCCGCCACTCCTGCTCGGCCGCGGCCAGTTCGGCCTGGACGCGATCGGCTTCCTCACGCAGCTCGTCCACCCGACGGCGAGCGGTGAGCTCGTGCTGTTCCAGCAATCCGACCACCGACGGCATCCGCGACCTCCACGGGGGCGACGACACGATGAGCCACCACTCCCACGCTGCTGCCGCCTCTACGCCTGAGCAGCAGAAACGCAGATCTCACGCTCGGAAAGACAACAGCTACTAAGCTTGACTCTGTCGGGGATCTTGGTCGCCGCCGACGTTAACTGATTGCGCGCCAGGACATCAGACGCCGGATTCCCTGCTGGTCGCAGTACTCCTGAAAGGCGGTCGGCGGCCGTGGGGCGCGCTTTCGCCTAGGGGCTGGCGGCTGAGGCGCTCGACGTTGACAGCGATGGCGGTGAGGACGTGTTGCAGGTGTGCCTTGGCCTGCCCGCGGTAGCGGCAGCGGCGCATGCCGTGGCGATGGGCGAACTCGCAGATGGTGCCCTCGATGCCGGATCTCACCGCGTAGCGCTTGTGCCAGTCCGGTTCCTGCCGCTGGGCGCGGTTGCGTATCTGCAGTTCATAGAGCGCGCGCGGAGGAAAGCCCACGTTGCGGGCGGCGTCGCGGGAGCTGGTGCACTTGGCGCGGACCGGGCAGGGCTGGCACTGGGCCTTGGTGAAGCGAGCCACGATCAGCGGGGCCGCTATCGGCGAGGACGTCGGGTATGGGCCGTGCCAGCCCTTGCTGACCTGGCCCTGCGGGCAGGTGACCTCCTGGCGGTCGAAGTCGATGCGGAAGTCGTCGCGGGCGAAGCCCTCTTGGCGGCGGTGCTGAGCGGTGGGGGTTGCCCGGCAGCGGTCCGACGACGGTGATCCGGTGCTCGCGTTCGGCCCGCTCCAGGTGGACCAGGGAGGTGTAGCCGCCGTCGACTAGATGCTGGTCGGGTCGTAGGCCTCGGTGTTCCAGCCGGGCGTGTATGCCGGGCAGTACCTCGGTGTCGGCGCTGGTAGCCGGCGTGGTGACCACGTCCGTGATCACATTGGGCCCTCGCCGGAACAGGTCTCGGTCACGTGCGCGAGGAAGCTCGTCCCGCGAGTGACCTGCCCCCGACGGGCGTATCGGGCCGTCAGGTCGTAGGGCGAGACGATCCGGTGCGCTGAGGGCGGCAGGCCGCTGTCGTCGTCATCCTCGCGCACCGCAGACGTTCGGCGCTGTCCCCGTGGTCGTTCGGGACCAGGATTTGCCGCAGCGGCCTGGACCTGGGGGCCGTCCAGCAAGCTGGGATGGTCGCGGGCCAGGTGATCCAGCAGCCGCCGGGCGTCCGCCCCAGCGGTGGTGATTCTGGTCTTGGGCCGGGTGGGGTTCTTCCCCAAGCGCACCGGCCGGCCGTATCGGCGGCCCCACTCCTCGTCGACCAGGCCGGCCAGCGCGTGGTCGGCAGTGCCGGCGAGTTCCTCGAGGGCGGCGCGCACTGCCTCGGTGATCAGCTCGAGGCGGGTCAGGTCGCGCACGGAGGCCAGGACGTGGGTGGAGTCGGTGCGCTGGGTGGTCCGCTCGCGGACCACTCCGGCCTCCTTAGGCGAGCCAGGGCGAGGTCGAGAAGCCGATCAGTCCGGCCCTCCTCAAGCAGTCGGTCGCGGAAGTCGGTGAGCACGCTGTGGTGGAAGCCCGGGTCGTCAAGGTCAAGGCCGAGCGCGTATTTGAAGTCGAGGCGGCAGCGTACGGCCTCGGCCGCGTCGCGGTCGGAGAGTCCGAGCAGGAACTGCAGCACGCTCACCGTGGCCAGCTGGGCGGGCGAGAGGCCGGGACGCCCGTCGCGTGGGTACCAGTCGGCGAAGTCCTCGTCCCGCCATAGGCCGTCGAGACGGTCGCGCACCCACATCGCCGCCGTCCCAGCCGGGTTGCCGGTACGCGTCATCCGCGCGGTCAGTGCCGGGACCTCGGAACCCGGACGGGGACGCACCGACATCTCGTACTCCTCGGCAGTCTCACGGGCCACATACGCCCGCGAGACTGCCGCACCACCATGATCACCGGCAGGCGAACACCAAGATCCCCGACAGAGTCAAGCTAAGCGTGAAAGATCCTGATTTGTCGTCAGAGGAGGTAGACCACGAGCGGATGGGCGGCCGCTGCCAGGCGTGGCCCTTGGAACGACGCCAGAGCGCGTAGTGTAAGGACCACGTTGAGCGCGGCCTGAAGTAATCCTTGATAAACAGCTCCCACGCCGGGGCGTACCTATGTAGAGGTGATCCATCTCCTTTTTCCCCTGTCGTGAGGCACAATTACGGCAACGTGCACGAGATGGGCACAAAGCGTTCAGGTATTGACGCGCCGGAGGTATCGATGAGTTCATCCGCGGTGAGGGGCGCAGTGTTCTTTGATGTGGACGGCACGCTCGTTCCCCGCACTACTTCGTCCGCGTACCTTGCCAGCTTCCTGGGGCATCACGAGGCTCTGACCGCTGCGGAGGAGGCATACGCACGGGGCGAGATGAATAATCGGGAGGTGTCGGTCATCGACGCCAGGGGATGGGCAGGACGCGACGAGCCAACTCTGCGTGAGTTGCTGCACGGTCTGCCGTTGGTCGACGGAATTGCGGAAACCGTCGCCTGGTGCACTTGTCGGGGACTGGTGCCGGTGCTGGCCACGCTGGCATGGGAGCCGGTCGGGCGCTATCTGGCGGAGAGATTCAGCATCAGCTCCTTCTGTGGGCCCCATCTGGAGCTGGAGCGGGGCCTATGCACCGGACGGGTTTTGACTCATTTCGATGAGTATGACAAGAGGGACTATTGCATTGCGGAGGCTGATCGGCTCGGCGTGCCTATAAGCGCGTGTGTCGCCATTGGTGACAGCCGCTCCGACCTGCCTCTGTTTTCCGAAGTAGGGTGCGGCATCGCCTTCAACGGCACGCCGGCGGTCCGGCGTGCCGCGGTCCTAGCAGTGGATGGCGATGATCTGAGAGCCGTCCTGCCCTTGCTAGAAGGGTGGCTCACCCCTCCAGCAAGGTGCTGACGGCCGAGAGTAGTTCGTTGTCGATCTTTAGGCCGACGGCCGCAGCGTTGGCCTCGGCGTGGACTGGGTTGCGCGTACCGACGGCGGCGGCGACGACCTCGGGCCGGGCGAGGAGCCAGGACAGCGCCAACTGGGCGACGGAGTAGCCGGCCTGCTTGGCAAGAGGGGTGAGGCCGTGGACGATGGCCAGATGGGCGCGACGGGCTTCCGGGGCGAAGAAGCGGGGGTAGTTCTCCGCGCAGAAGAAGTCGTGCGCCATCACGACGCCGCCGCGCCAGTCGTCGAACTGCGTCTCTTCATCGATCGTGCCCGTGAGGAGGCCGTAGGCCAGCGGCCCGTAGGCCAGCAGACCGATTCCGCGGTCCAAGCACAGGGGCCCGAAAGCGTCGATCTCATCGCGATACAGGACAGATGCTTGAACCTGTACGTAGTCGACAGGAGCCAGATCGGTGCAACGGGCGACATCCTCGACGGGGTAGTTGGACAGGCCGATCGCGCTGACCAGACCCTCCTCCCTGAGCCTGGCCATCGCGTTCCAAGTCACCTCCAGCGGCAGTTCCTGGGCGGGCCAGTGCAGCAGGTAAAGGTCGATGTGGTCTCGTCCTAGCCGCTTCAGGGACTGCTCCAGCGCGTGGCGGAGGCCGGACTCGGTGTACCGCTGGTCGTCGGGCTCCGGTGCCACCTTGGTGCACACGCGTACGTCATGGAGGCCCTGGAGGGCCTCGCCCACCACTGATTCGGCACCGCCGCCGCCGCCGTATACCTCGGCGGTGTCGACCCAGTTCATTCCCAGCCCCACAGACCGGCGTACCGCGCTGATCACATCGGCGTGCGATGTGTTGGGGCCCCAGGTGGTACCGCCTCCGGCTTCCCAGCTGCCGTAGCCCAGGCTCGACAGGTCCAGTGGGTTACGGGTCGAGGGCATGTGGTCTCCCTTATTGGATCGGGGTTACATGAGGACGGGCACGGGCAGAGCCCGTGCCGCGCCCCAGGTCTGGCCGGGTGCCTCGTCAACCGCGTGGGTCGCACGGTCTAGAGCCGTCCGGTAGGACTCGTGGTGCACTTGGAGGTGTCGGTCAATGGCTGTGCGCCAGGTGGCGACGGGCAACCCGGCACCGCCGGCCTCGTCTAGGTGCCGGTACAAAAGTCGGCCCCAGCCGTTGAGTCTGCACTGGCGCTCCACTCCGTACGCGCCGCGGAATTTGTATGCGATTGGGAAGCGGTACAGCAGCTCGAAGGACTGCAGTTCCTGTATGTGGTCGACAAGCGAGCCGTGGATCTCCACGTCCGCGACCCTCAAGAGGGAGCCCACAGCATCCTCGCTGGCGAGGTACGCGTTGCCGGCGAAGACGCCCCGGGTGCGTAGCGCCTCGTCCCAGAGGGCCATGCACACGACGATGTCGAGCAGGGGTCGCAGTGCGGGCGTGGCCGCACCCGACGTCAGCAGAGCCAGCAGCTCTGCGTCAGCGTGTGCGGGTTCGTCCGGGACATGGAGCGCAACGCCGTCAGCTTGGGCCAGCAGCGGCGTGGGCAGGCCGCGGTAGCGGTCCGGAACGACGACGTCGCATGGGACGGAATCGCGGCCCCGGAGTGCGGGCCATGCCAGCAAACGAAGGTGCGGTGGCAGTTCCTGCAACAGCACGTGCTGGCGGCTCATCTGATCGGATGTCGCCGGCTCATGCAGTGACATGGACATCCTCCCTTTGCCAGTTGCACTCGGCTTCGCCGTGACGAATGCCTGCGGCCCAGGCCAGGAGTTCCGCGCGCCTCCTGACATCTCCCCCGGTTTCGTGGGAGCAGACGAGCCACACGTCGCCGCGGAAGAGTTCTTCCACTATGTCGAGGCCGCTCTTCTTCATGGACAGGCCGGTTTCCACGCAGTCCACGGCAAGGTCGGCCAGGGTGGGGACGTACGCCTCGCACGCGCCGTGGACTCGGCGGACGGTCGCGTCTGAGTGTCTCCATTGGGCGTACTCACCGGCGAGCGAGGGGTATTCGGACACGATCCGCGGCCTGGGGCCCACTGGGTGTCCGGGGCGTCCGATGGCGCAGATGCGGACGTGGTACCAGCACAGCGGGGTCAAGCGCACGACGTCGGCGCGCGACTCCCTGATCCACTCCTCTGAGGTGATGCCAGCGTCGAGGGAGCCGTCGGCGACTAGGCCGGGGATATCCTGCAGCCTCAGCAGCCAGGAATACGAACCAGTGGGGGCCAGCGCCCGCGCCACCTCGGAGTGGGGCAGGAGCCTTCCTTTGGGCAGACCGATTCTCAACTGGCCTCCTCATGAGGTACGTAAGGGCGCAGCGCCCCGTACTTGCGAAGCTGACGGCCGTGTTCCTCGTGCATGGCGCGCGACAGCGAGCCGCCGAGATCGATACGGGCGATGTTGGCCATGCACAGGCACCAAGCGGCGACCTGTCCAAGCTCCTCCTCCAGGCGAATGGAAGGCTCGGCGCGCCGCATGGCCTGGGCGAGCTCGCCCAGTTCCTCCAGAAACCACGACAGGGCCCGTTCGGGCTCCAGCCGGCCGTACAGGTGATCGGCCTGGTGCTGGAGATCACGCAAGGAGTTCAGGGCTGTGCTGATGCCGAGTACGTCCCCTTCCTGCGCCTGATGCGGCAGGGAAGCCGCGATCGGGGGGACAGCCAGACGGACCGCTCGGGCGGCCGCCCGCGTCAGAAGGGGGTCGAGCCCTGCGGCGGAGGTCGCGTGAGCCGTTGCACAAGGGGAGGCCGGGTCGGCGGCCTGGCTCAAGCGTGCGATCCGGTCGCTGTGCGGCAGTCGCGAGATGTCTGTTCCGTCTCCCGTGATCCGGGTGAGCGCGTACGGACGTCCGTCCACGAAAACTGACGTGCCGCGCAGGATCACCAGTCGATGAGCGCAGCCCGGGGTGTGCGGGGCCAGGTCGAGCTGGCAGGTGCCTTCGGGGCCAGTCTCCACGGTCGCGTAGAGGGTCACGTCACCGTGCAGTGCGGCCACGGCTCGCAGCACCAGGTCGTCCTGAGCCCAGTCCTCGGACACCATAAGCCCGGAGGGGACATGGCGGATCCGCTGAACCGCCTTGCCGGGCTGGTCCGGACGTGGATGGAGCGTGACGCAGGGTGTGCGGGGCGGCGCGGTCTCCGGTGCGCTCTCGGGGGCCACTATCACGGTGTAGGGCCCCACACGGGAGCGCACCGGAGCGGTTCTGTTGGTTTGGGACACGGCGTTCATCACCGGAGGCCTCACGCCCCGCCACCCCACAGCCGTGGGGCGAGCAGGTTGTCGACGATTTCCGTGCACAGGTCCTGGGGGGTCCGGTCGCCGACGGCGAGGCGATACCAGCCCCAGTCTGCCGCTGCCTTGGAGAAGTGTGCTGCGCACTCCTCCTGGAGGGAGAGGAACGATTCGGAGCCAGTCTTTCCTGACAAGGCGTAGTCCTCGGCCACCCCGACACCCCTGCCCTCCACGCTGCGCCGTGCGTGGGCGGTGCCTGCGGCGCCGTCGAGGAGGATGCCCACGTCGGGCTGGAGGAATGGGTCCGCGTAGATGTCGGTGACCCGTGCGATCAACCGCTCGACGACCTCACGCGGCACTGTGTCCGCTTTGCAGGCTGCGGCGATGAGTAGTGCCTTCAGCACGGGCTTGTAGCCGTAGCTTTCGCGGACCACGACGATGCCCTCGGTAGCCTTGGGGCGTACAACCTCCGCCTCGATGACGAAGTCGAGGGCAGCTTCGACGAGCCCCGATGCGAGCGGCCCGGAGGAGCGTACCCCCTGGGCGCCGAGTGGGAACGTCTCCTCGGCGCGCAGGGCGGCGAACTCCTCGAACGTTCGGGGGATTCGCTCGTCGATGGTCAGTCCGTCGACCGTGCCGCCGCCGTACAGCAGGCGCCAGTCCTCCACCCACAATTGCTCGATGGCCGTCTGCGGATAGGGGGAGGGAGCGGGGTTGCCGTCGACCAGACGGCGCCAGCTGACCACGTGCAGGTCGATGCCGTGCTCGGCCAGCCGGCCGCGGATGTTCTCGGTGAGGGTGGTCTTGCCGATTCCGTCCGGGCCGAGCATGGCTATGCGCAACCCTGGTGTGCCAGTCATTTGATCAGCCCAATCGCAGGTCGCTGTCGGCGAATTCGATGCCGAGGTGCGGCACGCTCAGCGACCTGTCGCCCGCGACAACCTCGCCCGCGTTCCAGGCCTTGTAGCCTGCGGCCTCGGCCAGTCGAACGGTCTCGTCGGCGTCGTCCGCGGCGACGACAGCGGCGTAGCCGATGCCCATGTTGAGGGTGCCGTACGCCTCGGCGGTCGACATCTCGGTCTGCTGGGCGAGGAACTCGAGAACCTCAGGGACCTCGGGCACCGTCTCCAAGACGTAGCGGACCTGCTTCGGGGCACGCATGACCTTCATCAGCCCGTGACCCGTGACGCCGTTGAGGAACTTCGGGCGTACTTCCGACTCGAGCAGCGCTCGGATAAACCTGGCGTAGATGACGCTGGGGTCGAGCAAGGATTCCCCGAGCGTACGGCCGCTCGGCAGTGCGGTGCCGTAGCCCTGAGGGAGGCCGTCGGCGACGCGGCGGGCCAGCGAGGCGCCGTTTGCATGCAGGCCGGAGCTGGCAAGCAGCACGATGCGGTCGCCGGGGGCGACGTCCTGGCCGAGCACTGCGTCACGGCCGGGCGGCACGATCCCGAGGGCGCTGCCGGCGAGTTCGAGCCCGTCAGCGGCGACCAGGCCGGGCAGAGCGGGAGACTCGCCGCCGCCCCAGGTGGCGCCCGCCTCCTGACAGGCGTGCTGCCAGCCGGCCAGGAGCGCGGTGGCGCGCTCTTCGTCCGCATACCAGGCAGCATCGCCGGTAGAGAAGTAGGCGTTGATCACCAGCGGTGCGGCACCGACCGAAACCACGTCGTTGACGATCGCGGCGACGGCGTCGACAGCCACGTCCGCGTACCGGTTGGGACCGCCCGCGTGAAGCACCTGGTGGGCAATGAGCGACTTGGTGCCCAGCCCCTCGATGACCATGGCCATCGTCATGCCGCCGGTCTTGAAGACATAGGCCGACGCTCCCCTGGACTCCGGTACCTCCTCGGCACCGGACAGACCAAGCAGTCCGCTGGTGGCCTTGGCCCGGTCGATTGCCTCACGCTTGATCCGGTCGAGCACGCTGTAGTCGACGCCGGAGTCCCGGTAGTTGGACAGTTTCGCCATGGAACATTCCTTGCTGAGCGATGTGGTGGTGCTGTACAGGTGATCGTGGGTGTCCGCGGGATGCGCCGTCAGGCCGTCGGTCCCTCGGACCCGCCGGCCAGAGACCGATTGCCCCAGGCGGCCTGCCCGGTTATCTCGAGACCGAACCAGCACGGCGGCTCGAAGCTTCGTGCCTGGTCCGCGTCTGCGAACTCGACCTCGACGACCCGGAGTCCGGCATGCGCTCCGGTGTAGACGTCTACGACTGCTTCTGGTCCGTCGAGGGGGACGGTTGAGCGTTCCTTGGTCAGCCGATCGGGGGCAAGCTCCCAGAGCTGGTGGAAGACCTGCTCGTCGATGGGGAACTCCACCTCCTCTCGCACGTTCGCACCACTCGTCCCGGCGTCGCGTGTGGCCTTCACGGTCATGACGTACGTGTTCGCCAGAGCCCTGACTCGTACCTCCGTATGGGCCTCTTGGGGAGTCAGATAGGCCTGGCGCACGTGCACCGTCGTGCAGCCTGGAGGAAGGTCCCAGTTGTCAACGACCTGAAACTTACGCTCGATCTCGAGAGTCACCGGCTCCCCTCCTTCTCGTTCACCGACATGCTTGCGGGGTACACCGGCGCGAGTTTGCGGCCGGCCGCGAGTTTCTCCCTCGAAATCCCCCGCAGGCCTCGTGTCATGCGGCACGGCGCGTCTGTAATGCCGCGTAAGACGATAGTTCGCGACGTTCCAGATGGGCGGTTGGTCGATACACGGGCGATCTCGACTCGCGTTACCCAGGAAGATCACTTGCTCCGTCAGACCCTAGAGGTAGATGACCAACCAAGGAAGTATCACGACGATCTCTGTAGCTTTCTACGAATCCGATCGCAGCGACGTGGGTGCCCTAGGTGTGAGCCACGTCACTCACGTTCGAGTCAAAATGGAGAAAGAGCCCCGCCCGTCTGTCCGTTTTGTGGATTTTTGCACGTGAAGCACCCTCTACTCAAGCCCAACTTGTGGAGGGCGGGCCTTGCGTAGTCAGCGTGTTGGATGGATGATCATCGGAAATTCCGATGAGATGTGGCGACAGCGAGGGTTGGATGTTCATCCAATCGCCTGACGGAGTGTCGATTCGCTGATGCGTCAGACCTCTGGATCCTGTGGCGACCTCGTTTCGACCATCTCTCGAACCGTAGATTTCGATAGCCAGCGCGTGTATTGAGCATGCGGAAGGCTGTCGATCGGGACCTGCAGCGGGTCCCGCTGTTTCCGCCCTTGCCAGGGCGTTAATCCATGTGAGGAGGTGCGCTATGGAGAACGTTGACGTCATCGAGATCGACGAGGACATCGTCGAGTTCGACTCCGCCGAGGAGAACATCAGCAACGTCGGCAACGTCGGCAACGTCGGCAACGTCGGCAACGTCGGCAACGTCGGCAACGTTGGCAACATCAGCAACGTTGGCAACATCAGCAACGTTGGCAACATCAGTAACATTTGATAACGCCCGTGGCGGGAACCAAACGGTTCCCGCCACGACGCAGAAGGGACCTGCTCCGTATGGGAAGCTCCGTGGTCGCGGAAAAGATGGACGCGGCGCGGCGGCTGGGCCGCGCACTCGCTGAGGACTCCAACGGCGCGGTGGACTCGGTCTACTTGGCTGGCAGTCTTACCGCTGGGCTCGGTAACCCGACCAGCGACGCGGACTTGTTCGTCCTTGTCAACCCGGGCGCGGAGACCGACGCTGATGACGTCACGCAGTACAACGTGGATGGGCACCGCGTCGATGTGGAGCGCTACTCCCTCGCCAACGTCGAAGAACAGGTCGAACGGATCATCACCTTCGAGCTCCGCCGCGACGGACTGACAGAGCTCCACAAGCTTGCCGAGCCACTGGACTTCGTCCTGCGGCTGCGGACCTCAGAGACCGTCGTGGACTCCGCCGTGCTCAGCCGCCTAAAGAAGCGTGTGGCCGGGTCGTTGGCGGCCGTCCAGCGCACGGCGATCAATCACGCGGCCATCGGCGTCAACGGGCACCTTGAAGATTTCCTCGGCGCTGCTGCCGAAGGTGACCTGGATACGGCGGCGTTCGCTGGCCAGGAACTCGTTGCATACGCGGGCAAGGCAGTTGCCGGGGCCTCGGGCGACCTCTACTTCAGCAACAAGTGGGTGTACAAGCAGCTCGCCCGAACCGCCGTTGAGGGCTTCCCCATGGAAGCGTTCACGGCGTACCAGCGCGGGCTATGGACTGAGGGCGGCACCGACGAGGCCGAGTCTCTGGTCCGTTTCGTGCAGACCTGTGTCTGTGTCAGCCAGCTGCTTGGCGCAGCCGGCGTCCCGCTCGGCGCCTGGCCGTCCTGGACCCCGGATGCCTCACCCACCCAGGGTCTGTGGCGTAACCCCTCCTACAACGTGCTCACCACCACCGACGGCGTCCTGCTGCACTGGGAGCTACACCGGCAATTGCTCCTCAAGGAGCCGGCCGCCTACGTGTGGGCCCTGTGCGACGGGCGTACGGAGAAGGACATTGTTGTCAGCGTGGAGCACCTGGCTACCCAGGTGCCGTCGCTCGCGGCACTCGACTCGGCACGGATCGCATCCATTCTCGCCTCCCTCAGGCATAAGTCGCTAGTGGCCACGGAGCCATACCACGTGCTCGGCATGGTCTGACGGGGCAGGGGATGGTTGAGGGCATGTACCACGGGCAAGGGCCGGTCGGGCGAGATCGCGCCACGGAGCACCTGATTGACGTCGCCGAATGGGCGGTTACGGAGCTTCGGCGCTCGGCCGACTACGTCCAGGTCTATGTTTCGCGCACGCTGGAGATCAAGGTCGAGTGCGTGGACGGCAAGGTGCTCGCCACGTGCGTGGAGCCGCATGAGGGCCTGGGCTGTCTGATCCGCCAAGGGACGCGCTGGCGGTACCGTCACGTGTCGCCCTCGGCCATCGGCGAACTGCTGTCTTGGCCAGCCGCCGCTGGCTCTGGCACCAAGCCCGATGACGACAGGGCAGGTGGCGGGATGTCCGGCCCGGTCAGTCTCAGCGGGTGGCTACCGGCTTGGCAGGGGGCCGCACACCCGCCGGCATTCACCCCCACCCCCGCTGAGGAGTGGCTCGTCCGTGACACCGGTAACGTCCACTCACTGCGCACACTGGAGGACTTCACCTCCCGTGCCTTCGCTGTAGTCGACACCGAGGGCATCCGTGCCGCCAGCGCTTCCCGCACGGTCCGACAGCGCGTAGAAGCCACGGTCACCGTGAATGGGCACCATTATCGGGGATTGAGTCGTCGACTGGTACGGGGTGCGGATACCGAGGGCAAGTATCTCCCCGGCGCAGACGGGATCTCCCGGATCGCTCTCGGCCATGCCCTCGACTCTGCTGCCGCAGAGGTGCGAGGCAAGCACAGGACGCCTGTGGTCTTCGGACCTGCCGCTGCTGCCGGATTCCTCCATGAGTTGGTCGGACATGCACTAGAGGGCGACAACTTCGCGCTGCACAGCGACTATCTCACCCGGTTGCGCCGCCGGGGCGCGGTCCCCGAGCCACTCACCCTCCAGGACGACCCCACTCGGGCTGATGGCTATGGGTCGTACGACATTGACGACGAGGGCGTCGCCGCGCAGGTCACCACGTTGCTTGCCAACGGCGAGATCGGCCCCCCTCTCAGCTCGGTGCGTACCGTCCACCGCGACGGCTACATACCCACGGGCAACGGTCGCCGCAAGCACTACCGTGATGTGGCCATCCCCCGGGCCAGCAACACCGTCGCGCTGCCCGGCAAGGAGGACCCCGAGGCGCTGCTGCACGACGGCTCGGGCGGCGTGCTGTATGTCGGAGGCCTGGGCGCCGGCATGATCAACCTGGTCACTGGCGAGTACTCCTTCGCCGCCCTCAACTGCTTCTTCATCACCCCCGGCGGTCACCGCGTGCCCGCACGCGACGTGAGTCTCTATGGCGACGCACTCGACACGTTGGGCCGCATCGAGGGCATCGGCCGGGACTTCGGAGGGGACAACATCAGCTGTGGCAAGCAGGGACAGATGATCGGCATCGGAATCCACTCGCCTTCCATGCGCTATGCCGAGTTGGACTGGAGCGCCGCATGAGCGCGCTGGAAAGCACTGCCGACCATGCGCTCTCGATCACGGACGAGGTCGAGCGAAGCCTGCGCCCCAACGAGCGGTCGCACACTTTCCTCGGCCGGACAGCACGGCGACAACTGTCCGTCGACGGCGACGGTCGCAAGCGGCTCATTGGCCGGCGCGGATCCTGGGGCGGCTACGTCCACCTAGCCACCGATGAGCATGAGCTATACCTGAGCGCCCCGGCCCTGGCCGTTGGCGACGTTGCCGCGCTCGTCGACACCGGACGCGCGCTACTACACCTCGGCGGGAGGCAGCCGTCACGTGTCGCGGCCGGACTCCCGGACCCTGACGCCGCTGACCTTGGGGAGTGGTGGAACACCGAACGAACTTTGGGGCTGGCGGAACTCTCCGAGGACCCGTCACGGATCGTCGATCCGATCCATGAGGCGGCTGGATCTGGGGTTGAGTTGCGGAGCGTGCACATCACCGAGGTCCTCGGTGAGTCGGTTTACGCGCGCTCCGGTTTGGCCCGTGGCCGCAGCGGCTGCCGGGGCGTCGAGATTCAGGCCGTCGCCGCCCTCCCGGGCGGTAGGACCGCCACGGCCCTGGCCCGGTACGCCGCCTCACTCGAGGACATCGACCTGGCGGCCATGGGCCACGAGCTAGCCCTTGCCGTGGTCGGAGCCACCAGCGTCCGCGAAGCCGACTCCCCGGCACGGCCGTTCGACGGCGATCGGGTTGTCTTCACACCGAACGCCGCGGCGCAGCTGCTGAGCCACGTGACCGCAATGCTTCTGATCACTCCGATCGCGCGCTCCCTGCCGTTGCACACCGCGCTCGTCGACGACGGGCGCGCCTCGGACGGTTGGGCGGCCCGCGGCTTCGACTGTGAGGGCACGCCCACCAGCCTGATGGAGCTGGTCACCCGGGACGGCGTTCAGCAGCCCATGGTGACCCGCCTGCACTCACTGGCCTCGTCGGCAGAGGAAAGCGCCGCCAAGCGCTTGACCGGCCATGCCCTCTGGGACGGGATGAACAACTGCCCCATCCTGTCGGCCACCAACGTCCGTCTGGAGCCCTGCGGCGACACGGGTGACACGCGGGCCGGGGAGCACTGTGTGGTGGTCGACGTGCGCAGTCTAGGTGTGGAGGAGCTCAGGTCGGGGGGCCACCTCGCGTTCCGGCTGTTGATGGTACGGGTGGTGGACGGTCGGCCGTACGAAACTCTCGCACCCCTGTCGGTGGAGGGGGAGGCCATTGACTTCCTGGCTGCGATTCTCGCCGCCGGCGCGCCCGTGTCGTACAGCCCCGGCCCATTCGCGACCGCCGGAGCCACCTTGGTGATGGATCTCTCGTGCCTGCCCTCGAGAAAGTGAAGTGCGATGACATCAGCTATATTCGGTAGCTCAGGGCTCGAAGTGAGCCAGTTGTGCCGCGAGTTCCGGTCCGCCGACGGCTCCGTGCGCAAGGCCGTGGACGGGCTGGACCTAGTGGTCCGCCCCGGTGAGCTGGTGTCGGTGCTCGGTCCCAATGGCGCTGGCAAGACCACAATGGTCAAGATGCTCACTGGGCTACTGCTTCCTACCTCAGGAAAGATTCTCCTGGCCGGGCACGATGTCGTGCGAGACCGCCGACGCGCGGCGCTGGCCTGCGGCTTTACCCTCGGTGGGGACACCGGCCTGTACCCGCGCCTGAGCGCGGTGCAGAACCTGACCTTCTTCGGCTTGATGTACGGGCTGGGCGGTACTGCTCTCGACCGCAAGGCCCAACAGTTGCTTGAGGAGGTGGATCTTGCGGACCGCGCCGGGGACCAGGTCGGGTCTTTCTCCCGAGGCATGAAACAGCGGCTTCACTTGGCAAAGGCCCTGCTGCATGACCCCACGGTGATCATCCTGGACGAACCCTCTGCGGGACTGGATCCACAATCTGCCGCGGCCATGCGCGCGCTGGTGTCGCGGCTCTCTGGCGAGGGCCGCAGCATCCTGCTTACCACGCACGACATGCGTGAGGCAGAGGAGCTCAGCGACCGAATCGTGCTGATGAAGGGCGGCCAGATCCACACGGAGTCCACCGCGCCCGAACTGCGCGCGGCGGCTGCCGACCGCATGGGACACGCGGTACGGGTCGCCTTCGCTGACGGGCGGGTGCCGCACGAGCTGGAGGGGTGTCCCGGCCTTATCAGCCGGGAGAGCGATTTGGGAACGGCAACGCTACGGGTCCGGGACGGGGCCGCGTCGGTGGAATGGATCCTCAAGAACTTCCCAGGGATGACCACCAGCGTGGCAGTGACACCCCCCACTCTGGAGGAGGTCTTTCTCGAGATGGTGACTACGTCATGACGGAGAACTCCCCTAGCCCAGCCGCGGTGCGCTCTCCGCGGCTGGTGGGTCTGCCGACCTTCCGGCGTGCAGTCGTCGACCAACTTCGAATGCATGCGTCCAGCCCCATGGCCATCTTCTCCACCCTGGCCATGCCGTGTGTCTTCGCCTTCATCGCGCACAGCAGCGCCAGAAACGGCAGCGGTCCGAGCGAGACCACCAGCGACATGGCTGTCGGTTCGGCTGGCATCGGCATGCTGGACGCCATCATCGTGCTCGTTGTCTTCAGCCTGATGGACGAGAAGCAGTGGAAGACGCTCTACAGCGCCCTCGCTAGTCCAGGCGGACTGGTTCCGGTGGTGCTCGGTCGGCTGGCAGGGATCGCCGCCCAGTCGCTCACGGCGCTGCCTGGCACCTTCGTCATCCTGGCACTGCTGTGGGGAGTCGACGGAGGATTCAGCTGGGGCCGGTGGCTGGTGGGCGGAGTAGTACTTGCGTTCGCCACGTCGGCGGTGGCGGGCCTTCTTGGTTTCGCTGTGCTGCGTTATCCGTATTCAGCGGGGATGACAAATGGGCTGACAGGCATGGTGCTGGCTCTCAGCGCGCTCATCGTGCCGCAGTCCGCATTGCCGGGCCCAGTACGGGCCGTGTCGCTACTCCTTCCTCAGTCGCACACCATGAGCTGGGTACGAGGGGGCAGTTACGCCGAAATGTTCTCTGCTCTAGCGCTCACCGCTGTCTACACCATTCTGGTCGTGCTCTCCGTTCGGCGGGTGGAGCAGACTGCTCGCCGCCACGCCCTTCCCTTGGAGGTCTGATGTCTGTGGGGACGCGAACCTCTCGCGCCTACAGGTCGTGGGCGGGCCCGCGCGACGTGATGCGTGGAGCGGCGCTCTCGTACCGGGCGTTGTTCACTTGGCTCAATCCGCTGGGGTACCTCAGCTCCCGTGTAATCAGGCCGGTCGGCATGGCCATTGCCTTCACGTCACTGTCGTCCTACTACGGCGCCAGCGTCGGCAGGATGTTGGTGGGGGCTAGTCTCCTGGCAGGGGCTGGGGCGGTCCTCTACGGGATGGCGCTGGCGGTTGGCAACGAGCGTTCCTTTGGCACACTCGGCGGCTGGTTGGCGTCCCCGCAGAACAAGCTGGCCACAGCCTGCCAGCGGGCATTGCCCCACATCGCAGACGGCTTCGTCGGCGGGTTGTGCACGTACGTCGTGTGCTGCCTGCTGTACGGCAACTTCCCCCTCGGGGTCGTCGCATTCTGTGGGTTGCTCGCTGTGGGGGTGGTGACGACGTCTGGGCTAGGGCTTGCTTTGTCCGCCCTTGCGCTGCTGATTGAGGATCTGTTCGTAGGCCCGAATGCCGCCGAACTGGTGCTCATGGTGCTGTCAGGGACGCTGGTACCCCAGGAACACCTGCCCGCCTTCTTGCATCCGCTGAGCGACGTCCTACCTCTCACGCATTTGATGAAGCTGGTCGAACCTGGCACGGGTGTCGGCTCATGGGAACCGATGCAGTTGTGGGCCGAGCTGGGCATTGGTGCATTGTGGTTCGTGTTGAGCTCTGGATTCATGCTCTTTGCGGCACGGCGCGCAGCACGCAACACGTCCTTGACGTAGCGCGTCATCGCTCCATGTCTCTGGGCAGCGTGCGTTGCTCCTCACGGCTGCGAACGGTGCCATCTCTGATGGCATGCCTTGGGGTGGCCTGAAGGGTCAAGATCTTGAGACAGGAGAGGGCCTCCCATGAGTGGCTCTATCGGCTAGTGCCGCATCAGGCAACGTTCGCCCTGTCTCGGGCGACAGGGCGGCGGCGGGTGGCTGCCGGATGCACCCCGCGTAGTCTCGCGGGGTGCATCCTCATCTGAGCTTCGAGAACCCTCCCGCGCTGCCTCACGCTGTTGTGGTCGAGACGTTGGAGCGGGCTTTGTGACCGCTCGGCTGAGGGCGAGGCGGCAGGGGTCCTGGTCGGTACCGCGTTGAACGACGACGATGCGGAGTTCGTCGAGTATTGGTGCCTGCAGGTCGGGACGCGGGCTGCTTCGGGTAGCCCGCTGCTCGGACTGGCCGGCCTGTGCCTGGGACACACCGCTCGACGCTTCGGTCGTCTCAGTGATGGAGCCCTCGCGCTGGCACAGTCGCTGGCGGCGCGGGCCGACGCGGATCCGAAGGACGTGGACGGTCGGGCCCTCGACGGCTATGACGACGTGCGGAGCTTCCTGCACCTGTGGTGACGTCGCCTGCCGTACCGGGTCAGGCGGCGTTCGCCCTACTCACGAGGGCTTTGAGGCGCTTGTCGGCGGCGTTCTTGTTCCGCCAGATGATGTAGCGGCGGATCATGCTGCCCTGGGCCTTGTGAGTGGGGTGGTCAGTTCCGTCGAGGGCAAAGTAGCGCAGGGCGGTGAACTGGGCCTCGATCCGGTTGAGCCACGAACTGTTGGTCGGGGTGTAGGCGATCTCCACGTTGTTCGCCTCGGCCCAGGTCCCGACCCGCTGGCAGCGCTTGGTGGTCAGGTGCGGGGAGTAGTTGTCGCAGATGACTTCCTCGCCGCACGTCAGGTGGCGGCAGTGCCAGGGGGCGGAGGCGGAGTCGTAGGGCTCCAGGGGCTCGTACCCGGCGGCTCGCATCATGGATTCGGCCTGGGCGGCCTGGGCCCGACGCTGCTGTTCTCCGCGGGCCTTGTGGTTGCAGGAGGCGCAGCCCGACGCTGTTCCGGCGTTGATCAGTTGGCGAATGTAGGACAGTCGCGGTGTGCCGACGTGCCCGCACGTGGTGCAGCGGCAGCGCCAGGGGGTCCCGCTGTTGGTGTACGGCTCGAGCGGTTCGAGTCCGACCGACCGCATGTCAGCCTCGGCTCGCTCGGCTCCGCCGGCCCGCTCTTGGAAGATGGCCCGGCGGCTCTCTTTCGCGCACTCCGTGCAGCCGACTTGGCCGTTACTGATGTAGGCGGGTCTCGGAGTCACGATGTTGCCGCAGGCGAGGTGCCGGCATCGCCACGGCTTGCCGCTGCCGGGGTAGGGCTCCAGCGGTTCAAATCCCGCTGCCCGCATGGCGGCGGTGTGCTTGCCCTCGGCGGCCTCGCGACGGCGACGCCCTGCTTCGGCGTAGCCGCATGAGGGACAACCTGATGCCCCTGCGCGAAGCCGGTAGAGGATGACCTCGACCTCATGGCCGTTGGGGCAGCGGCAGCGCCAGGGGACGCCGCCGGTTCCGGGGTAGGGCTCCAGTGGCTGGAATCCCCGAGATCGAATCTCCTCCTCGGGTCCGGCATAGCGCATGGACCTGGCCTTCTCTCTTCGCTAGGTCGAACGGCCGGGCGGCGCGCTGAACCACACCGGCATCGTGGCAGAGCCGTCTGACACCCCGGGCGTGGCCGGCTGCCGCTACAGGCCGGCGTCGTGCAGTGGGTTGTTGTTCGACGGCGGTGGCGCCTGGCTAGCGTGGCGCCGTTGGAAGGGGTCGTAGTACCGCAGCCGGATGCCAAGGATGGTCGCGGGCGGCGTTCGCGGTGCCGGGCGTAAATAAATAGACCCCGGCTGTGTCCCGACCTCCACAGTTCAAGCCCTCGTAGGTGTTGCACTGGTGGCAGAGCAGTCCGCGGACCAAGCCGGTGGCGTGGTCGTGGTCGGTGACGAGTTCGCCGGCGAGGATGGCGGAGGGGCCACAGATTGCGCACCGGCCGGCATGCCAGGCGTCCAGCAAGCTCTCGGCGATGCGTTCGGCCGCGGCCTGCGATGCGGCGAACGCGGACCGTAGCGCAGTTGCAGTGTGGTCCGCCGTCACTTCCCAGGACCAGCATGCTGGCGGCGCCTGGTGCAACCGGGCCAGCGGGCCCCAGATATCTTCTTCCTCGCGGGCGAGCTCGGCGGCAGCTCGGTCGCGTTGCTCGGCTGTGGCGCGGTTTGGGCAGGCTGGCGCAGGCCCGCCGAGACTGCGGGGCCACCGCATTGGCCGGCCCTGGCATGGCGCTCCCTTGACGGTGACGCCTGGGCACCGCCAACTGTCGGCCCTCACTTGCTGGCCCCTATCGCTAGCTGTAGGTGTTGTCGTCAGCGTTCGCGTCGGCTATGGCCCGCAGCAGGCCCGGGCCGACCGACTGCCGGTTCTGCGCTGGCTTGAACGCGTTACCGAGCATGGACTCAATCGCCCACTGAGCCGGTGGAAACGTGCCCAGGACGAGGTCCAAAGACGTAGCGACGTCGTCGTTCTGGAGGGCCTGCAACAATGCGTCTGGTGCGTCGGGCTTGAGCACTACTGGAACTGCCGTGCCCGGCGTTGGCCCCACGAGCCAGAAGCTTGAGTAGCCCAGAGTGGCAGTAAGACTGGCAGTGAGAAGTTCCAGGTCAGGACCGTTAAGACCGCCGACGGACTGGGCGAGGCCGGACAGGTGCGCCGCAAGGTTGATCTCGGTCGGCCGTGGATCCGTTTTGTCTGTCAGTGGAGGCCGACGCCGCCGTTCGCGCGTCTCTTTCCATCCGACGAGGGCATCATTGTTTTCCTGTGACAGGTTGGCGTGTGCCGAGCCGAGGGCAATCCTGACACTACTGAGTCCGACGTTGTCCTCGCGGCCGAGTTTTGCATGTGAGGCCAGCATGATCGTGAGTACCAGGTTGGCGACCGCTCGGTGAAGAGAGCTTCCTGTGGCCGCCGCCGCGATGGTGTCGTAGACCATCCGCCGGTAGTCCTCCTTCTCGGCTGTCCGCCGCAAGGCTTCGCCCACCCGGTAGATGTCGACGACAGGTGTTCGCTCCAGCGCGAGGAAGAGGCGTTTTATGAGACCGCCTTCGAAGCGGGGGCGGTTGACGGCGAGGTTGTCTTCGAGCATGTCTGCTGCGAGCCCTGGTGCCGTGGGGTACCGGTCGTTCAGACGGTGCAGGTCGGTGTCGAGCTGCTTGAGCAGTTCCAGGATGTGCTTCTCGAACCGGGCCGAGCGCAAGAGCAGCTCGCCTGCGGCCAGCAGCCACGTGTTACGCCAGTGGGGATGGTGGGCGATCAGCCGGAGGCGGGACATGACGACGGTGTCGTCTCCCTCGGTGATGGCCCGTGCGGCCATCAGTTCCTGCAGGGTGCGGATGTCGAAGCCGACACCGCCGTCGCGGGGACCGAGGAGCACGAGGCGGTGCGTGGCGGCCTCGACCAGGGCCGCGGCGTGAGTGTGGGCCTCATCGGCTCCGAAGCCTCGTGCCACCATGTGGCCCAGGGCGATGTCGTGAAGGTACTGGGCGGGGATCCACGCATCGGCACCGTCTGCAGTCTCTGATGCGGCCTGGAGGGTGAGGCCGACCTGCTCGTGGAGGCTGTCGATCTGGGTGCGGTGCCTTGAGAGGAACCTCGCTATGGGGATGTCTTTGGCGACCTCCCGATCGAACATGGTCCGGTAGTACATGTCGAACAGCGTGAACCGATCAGGTGGGAGCGTTGGGTACTTCTCGACGATGAACGACATGACCGTCACCTGTAGGGGGGTTTCCATCAGGCGAATCGTGACGGGGTCGTGGGCGGCGTCACGCATGCGTGCAGCCACCTTGATCCGCATCTCATCGTCGTTCGTGAACCGCTTGTCGGTGATCTGCTGAGCGAACGCTGCAGCCCCATCAGGGGGTAGCCGCTCGAGGTTGAGATGGTCGAACCGGTCTTCGGGAAACCGTTCGTCGTAGCCAGTGGGCCGTGTGGTGACGACAACCATGAGATCTGCGTCAACCTCTTCCGCCGCGGTGAGTAGGTCGTCGATCCGGCTGTAGATCTGCCGACGCGCACTGGCGGAGGGGACTTCGTCCAGGCCGTCGAGGATCAGGGCCCACGGCCAGGCGCGAAGCCATGTGCGTAGGTCGCCTGGAGAGATCGTGCGGTCGGTTCGGTCGGAGATGCGCGTCGCGATCCACCGAAGCAGAGAGACGTCGGCGGCGCTTGCCAGTTCCTCGGCATACTTGGCGAGGTCAACGCGAACGGGCCAGCGCCGGTTGCCGGGCACTGCCAGCCCAAGGCGTGCGAGCGCCTCTCGCGTGCTCTCGATGATCTCCTTAACGGTGGGCGCGGGGTCCGTGTCCGACAGGAGCGCCACGCGGTAGGCCTGGGCGATGAGCTGACTGAGAGTCGACTTACCTTGACCCGGGCCGCCGACCAGGACCACGTGTGGTCTCTTAATGCGGTCAGGTTGCCGCTGGCGCAGCACCGTGTCGCCGAGCCGGAGGACGTGGTCCACTGCCTGGACCGTCGCCTCGGAGGTGCTATCCCCGCGGACGATCCTTGCGGGGAGATCGATGGCGATGTCGTCGAGCCAGAGCTTGGCTTCGCCCGGGCCGCCGGACTGGCTGAGCCGGATCCACCGGTCGTCCTTGATCGTGTGCAGCAGCTGCTCACGCAGGGGGTCCTGTGCGTCAAAACTTCCCAGGTTGACCCATTCCTGAGACGGCAGCTTTGACAGGACGTCGCCGACCGTCAGGAACGCGGGGAATGCCCAGCGGACCCCTTCGTACGCGTCCAGCATGGAGCGGAGCTGATCCGCGTGCCAGATCGCGAAGTCCTTGACCAGCAAGCCGGCCCGCAAAGTGTCCTTGTCGCTCAGCCATCCCCGGACGGCCTTGTTCACCCTGTCGATGCCGCCGATCTTGGCCACCGAAGACAGGTCAACATTGGTGACGAAGATCAGAAAGTCGGGGAGCCGGGCGCGCGTGTGGTCACTTGCTGCTCGGGTCCATCCATCGATCTCGCTCTTGATCCGCTGCTGCAACCAGAGCGCGTTGTCTATCGGCTCTGGGCTCGGCTTCAGATGGAACTTCGCCTGGAGCACTGTGTAGCCCGACCACTGGTCCGACCCGTCCTGGCCTCCGGACGTGGTGTTGGACCAGTTGATGGTGCCGTCGAAGGTCGCCTCGCGTCCGCCGTCAGGGCCGTCACCAAAGACTTGAACGCCAGCACCAATGTCACGGCGGGCTAGTGCGACCACCAGCTGCTCGAAGGCACGGCTGCCCAAGCGTGTCAGATCGTGGTCCGGCATCCTGCTTATCCTGCCAGAGGTCGGACGCCGATCAGGCGGGGTTGGCCTCCGTTCGTCCCCGAGAATCCAGATCAGGTGGCGCGCGCTGCCTGGCGTGGTGGCCGACTGGATGGACGGGCCTCGAGCCGGGGCTGGGCAGGTCCCCGGCGGTGGGCCTTGATGTGCTCACACACCCGCTCCCGACCGGTGAACCCGGTGCCGATCGCTGCCTGAAGAGTCGGGAAAAACAACTTGCCGTCCACGGTTCGTGGTCGACCAGGCGTAGGACTCGCACCCGCGTATCGCTCTCTGCACCATCCGCGTGGCGTATCCCTGATGGGCCCACTCTCCCGTGACGCGGATTTTTGCAATGAGCCCGCGCCGGCACTCGTGACAGATCCTGAAGTGCAGCACGGCGAAGTCGTAGCCGGAGCGCTCGCAGACCTTCACCATCTGATGTCCGGCATCGGCATCGCACGGGTAGAAGAGCCAGAACTCGCTGCGCCAGGGACGCAGCAGTGTGGCCACCCTCCACTTCCAGTCGGTGAAGCCGACCGGCGACGGTGTCATGAACTTTCCCCCTGTCCCGTTGCGGTGGCAGCGCCGGGCCAGGTTGCGGGCTGGCCCCAGTGATGCCGGGTGATCAGTCTTCTGTTGGTTCCTGCCCGGGCAAGTGCCTGCCGAGGTAGCGCTGGGCCGGCCGCCCTCTGGCTACGCGCAATCGCAGGGTGGCATGTCCCGTCCTCTCGAACTCCTGGCGGGCATCGCTCATGTTGAGCACCTTGTCCACCACCGCGGAGTCGACACAGGGACCGAGGTCGACTTGGTGATGGCCGAAGGAGAGCAACATCCCTTCGTAGGCGGCAGCGAGCGCGAAGGTGTCGCTCGCGGCCAGCAAGGTGAAGACCTCCTCCCCTGTCACGCCGATAGCGACAGTCGTGCCTCGCAGATCGATCGTCTCCCCGCGTAGCAGTGCAACAGCCTCCTGCACGTCGCGGGCGTCGCGCAGCGTGTAGTCGTCCGGGGTCGGAAAGAACTGCCTGGTCATGTTCTGCAGCGTGGCGAGAGCGTCAAAGGCATCGGCCCAGCGCTCGGCTTCATCGGTTTGCCAGCCCCCTGGTGTGAGGCCTTGAGCGATCGGCGCGGCCAACTCCGTGGGCGTGTCTCCCTGGAACGTCAGCTTCATCAGCTGTCCCGGGCGAGCCCGGCTGATCAGTTGGAGAACGGGCACGACCGCATGGGGGAGTGCCTGCTCGGGAGGAGTGAAGGACAGAGTCTGCTGCCAGGAGTGCGCCTCTCGGTCGAAGATCATCCGCACGTTGAGGAACCCGGTGTAGTCGTTCCCGATCAAGGTGCCGCCGTCACTGCCCGTCGTGCGTTCGGAGAAGATGAGGGGCAAGGCGGCCGTGGGCACGCCGGCGGGGGTGCACACCGTGAGTTGAGCCTTGACGAGAGGGGTCAGCGTCTCCCTATGTGCCGTGATCCGCATGAGCTTGGGGACACTGGAGCCACTGATCCCCAGTTCAGCAGGGGCGTCGATCGTCAACTCCTGGATGTTCGCATGAGTGACCTCGACGTCACCGCCGTAGCGAAGGGCGTCCTCGAAGCGTTTCCGGCGCCTCTCCTCGCCTGGATCGTTCGCCCGGAAGGCGAACCGACCGGTGAAGGAGATCGGCGCGCGCTCTGCGCTCTCTGGCGACTTGGGACGCAGCTGTACAGAGGTCTCGCCGTCTGAGGCCACGGAAACGCCGATGGCGTAATGGGGGGAGATCTCCTGGCCCCGTGCTTGCAGGGCCTCGATGCGGCGAGCCAGATCGGGAACGCCACCGAGCATCACATCTCGTTCTGCCCGCGCTTCTGCGATGCGTTCCAGGATGTAGTCGCCGGACTCCTGCAGTGCATACCTGATCAGATCCGGGTGCTGAGCGAACTGTTGGTCCAACCAATGCAGCCCCCGCCAATCCCGAACAAAAGGGAATTCGGTGCGAAGGTCATTGAACCAGCGCATCTCCGTAGGGTTAGGACTGATCGGGACGAGCAGGTCCCAGTGGTCAGGCTGATACCGGGCAGTGGAGATCAGGGACCGCCGGACCTGCTCCCTCCGACTGCGCGTCATGCGACCGGTAAAGGACTTGGCCTCGTAATGGACCAGTTCACCATCCTCGGTGAACTCGAACAGATCCCGGCCTCCGTCACCGCCGGTGCCGTCCACCTCCTGCGCGCGAGAGTGCATCCGCAGGACCAGCATCGTCACCAACGCCTCGGACACAGTCGGGGTCTTTGCCAGCTTGTCCCACGGCACGCTCACCATGCCGAAACTTTACGATCACAGACAGTGCGGACGGCAGGGAATGTTCCTTCTGAGGGCCCTGCCTGCGTCGGCGAGGGCGAGGGCGGGGGCAGGCCGAGTAGGCCCCTCACCTCCGGCCTGGCGCGCCGACAATCCCGGGTGGAACGAATCCCGGTCAGCTCACCGTGCCGCTGTATGCCGGCAATGGAGTCCTGGCGTTCGCGGGTGGGTGCCGGTGCGCGGTAACCGCCGGCATCATGCCCGGCCGTGCACGGCCCAGCCGCCGGACGCCGGGTTCAGTTCGCTGGTGAGAAGCTCACCCAGTTTCCACGGCAGGCAGGAACGCTCACCCAGCGGTGCGTTGAGCGCGTGGGCGTTGTCGGCCAGAGGCAGCCGCCGGTGTCGACCGCGCATCGGCCGTGCCGCCTGCAGATCCCGGGTTTTGCCTCGCGGCGGCTTCAGCGGCGGATGCTGGTCGGCCCAGTGCTCCACTGCGTCTAGTGCGTTGACCACGAACGTTGCCGGGGTTGGTTAGGCGGCTTTGGGTCGTGGGCGGCCCCAGCGTTGTTGGCGTTCGCTGCGGATCTTGGCGCGTT
>NZ_JARAWX010000076.1:0-727 GCF_033793585.1 Streptomyces sp. MI02-7b
CATCAGCGCCGCCCGCCGGGACAGGCCCTTGGCCCGCGCGGTGCGCAGGAAGTCGCTGCCCAGCACGTCCAGCATGGTGCTGCGCTGGTAGCGGCTGTAGAGCGCGATCTGGACGACGATCAGAGTGAGGCTGGGCACGAGGAGGTGCTGCAGCCGGCTGACGAGGATCTCCCCGGTGCCGGACAGCCCCGGGTCGTACTCACCGGTGTACTCGATGACCTTGTGTCCCACGGCGTCGTTGATGTCGATCGCCCACAGTTTGAGCGTCACCGCGATCACGGGGATCGGCATCGCGAGAATGAAGAACGAGCCCAGCGTGGCGACCCGGTCCGAGACCCGGTACTGCCTGATGGCACCCCAGGCGCCCACCATGACACCGCCGATCGAGCCCACAATGGTGGCGATCAGCAGCAACCGGGTGCTCACCCCGACACGACGGCCGAACTCGTCATTGACCTGGCCCCCGGTGACGGTCCGTCCGAGGTCGCCATGGGCGACACCGTCGGCCCAGTGCGCGAAGCGCACCACGAAGGGGGTGTCGGGGTTCAGGTTGTACTCGTCCAAGGTGGCCGACACCGAGGTGGCCGCGACCGGAGGGTTCCGGCCCAGGAAGTTGGACCTCGGGTCGAGGCTCAGCGCCGCGAGGGCGTAGGTGAGGGAGGCCGCGATGAGGACCAGCGCCAGATAGTTGACGAGTCGGCGCAGCAGATAACGGCCCACGAGTCAC
>NZ_JARAWX010000018.1:0-190268 GCF_033793585.1 Streptomyces sp. MI02-7b
CCCCCGTGCCGCCCGCGCCCCGCCGGCCGGCCGGTCTGCACCTGCCCGCGCTGCCGGGACTGCCCGGCCTGACCGGACTGCCGGGTCTCTCAGGGCTCCCCGACCCGCGGCAGATGGTCGCCTCCCTGCCGTCGCGTGTGCGCGAGGCGGGCCGGGCGCTGGGCATCGGCTCGGCGGTGCTGCGCGCCTCTCTCGACCCCGGCGGACCGGCCGCGCTCGGTGCCGCCCCCCGGCACGGCGGCGCGCCGCGCCGCTTCGCCGGCGCCTCGCTCGACGTGGACGACATGCACCGGGTCCGCAAGACCAGCGGCGGCACCGTCAACGACGTCGTCATGGCCGTCGTCGCCGGTGCCCTGCGGCGCTGGATGGAGTCGCGCGGCGACGACCCGGACGGCCCCGGCCCGCGCGCCCTGATCCCGGTGGCGCGCCGCCGCCGCAAGGGCGTGCGCGGCGGCCGGGGCAACCGCATCTCCGGCTACCTGCTGCGGCTGCCGGTCGGCGAGGCCGACCCGCTGGCCCGGCTGCGCGGTGTCCGCGAGGGCATGGACCGCAACAAGGCCGCCGGGCCGGACACCGGCCCCGGGGCGGTGGCGCTGCTCGCCGACAGCGTGCCGCCGCTCGCGCACCGCTTCGCGGCGCCGCTGCTGGCCGCCTCCGCGCGTCTGCTGTTCGACGTGCTGGTCACCAACGTGCCGATGCTCGACGTGCCGCTGACGCTGGGCGGCTGCCGGATGACCGAACTCCATCCGATCGCCCCGCTCGCCCGCGGCCAGTCGCTGGCGGTGGCCATCTCGACCTACCGGGGCCGGGTCCACATCGGGCTCTTCGCGGACGCCGCCGCCGTGCCCGACGCGGACGCGCTGGCCGCCGCGCTGCACGGCTCCCTGGCCGAACTGCTGGCGGCCTGCGGTGAGGGCGAGGACGGTCCGCGGCCGCAGCCCTGAGCACGCACGAGGGCGGCGCGCCCCCGGCAGGGAGCGCGCCGCCCTCGGCGGTCGCACGGCGTCAGTGGCCGCCGTGCTCCTTCAGGCGCTTGTAGGACGCCTCGATCTCGGCCTCGGCCTCGGCGCGGCCGACCCAGTTGGCGCCCTCGACGGACTTGCCGGGCTCCAGGTCCTTGTAGACCTCGAAGAAGTGCTGGATCTCCAGGCGGTCGAACTCCGAGACGTGGTGGATGTCCCGCAGGTGCTCCACGCGCGGGTCGGACGCCGGCACGCACAGCAGCTTGTCGTCGCCGCCGGCCTCGTCCGTCATGCGGAACATGCCGATCGCGCGGCAGCGCACGAGCACGCCGGGGAAGGTCGGCTCGTCCAGCAGGACGAGGGCGTCCAGCGGGTCGCCGTCCTCGCCGAGGGTGTTCTCCACGAAGCCGTAGTCCGCCGGGTAGACCGTCGAGGTGAACAGGTGCCTGTCCAGGCGGATACGACCGGTCTCGTGGTCCACTTCGTACTTGTTCCGGGAACCCTTCGGGATCTCGATCGTGACGTCGAACTCGAGCACAGCCTGTCCTCCATGATCAGCACATACTTCTGGTGATTAAGTGTCTCCCACGCTTGTGTGTGGTCGCGAAAGGGGCTGGTCCGGGGTGCCCGTCTCCAAGAACTGGCAGGTGGTGGCGGGGTCGACCGCCGCCGGCCTCGCCGTGGCGCTGACAGCGGTGGCCCTCGCGGGACCGTGGGAGTCAGGCCAGCGTACGGCCGAACGGGTGAGGGCCGCCTCCCGGGAGGAGAAGCCGGCCGGGGCCGGCGGAGCGGGGCGACCGTCCCAAGGGCCCTCCGGGGGCCGCAAGGGGGCCTCCGCGCCGGTTCCGGCGCCCCAGGTGCTCGCCGCCGCCGTGGGCCCGCGGGGAGCCCTGCCGCCGGGCGGCAGCGGCCTCGCCGGCCGGCTCGCCCCGCTGCTCAAGGACCGGGCGCTCGGGCCGCTGACCACCGGCGCGGTCGTCGACGCGGCCACCGGGGAGGGCGTCTGGGGCCACCGCGAGGGCACCGCGGCCGTGCCCGCCTCCACCACCAAGATCGCCACGGCGGTCGCCGCGCTGTCGCTGCTCGGACCCGACCACCGGCTCACCACCGGTGTCGTCGCGGACGGCGACGACCGCGTCGTCCTGGTGGGCGGCGGCGATCCCACCCTCACGGCCCGCAAGTCCGCCGGGGGCGGCTACGCGGCGGCCTCGCTGCGCGCCCTCGCCGACGGCACCGCCCGCGCCCTCAAGGCCCGCGGCGCACGCACCGTGCGGCTGTCGTACGACACGTCGCTCTACAGCGGGCCCACGGTGCATCCCATCGGGCACAACGACAACATCGCCCCGGTCGACGCCCTCATGGCGGACGAGGGCCGCGCCGACGGCAAGAGCTGGAAGGGCCCGGTGGCCCGGGTCTGGGACCCCGCGGCCAAGGCGGCGGCCACCTTCGCGGGGATGCTCCGCGACCGGGGCGTGAAGGTCACCGGAGCGGTGGACCGGCGCTCGGCCCCCGAGGGGCACGCCGCCGACCGGCTGGCCGTGGTGCGTTCGGCGCCGCTGTCCGACCTGGTCGAGCGGATGCTCACCAACAGCGACAACGACATCGCCGAGGCCCTGGCCCGGCACACCGCCCTCGCCGCCGGTCTGCCCGGCTCCTTCAGCGGCGGCGCCAAGGGCATCTCCTCCGCGCTGCGCGAGCTGGGGGTCCCGCTGAAGGGCGCCCGTTTCAACGACGGCAGCGGTCTGAACCGGGCCGACCGGCTCACCGCCGACCAGCTCGCCCGGCTCCTGGTGCTGGCCGGCGACCCCGAGTACCCCGAACTGCGGCCCACCCTGACGGGCCTGCCGGTCGCCCACTTCACCGGCTCCCTGAAGGAACGCTTCACCTCGGACGACGCCGGCGGCGGCCTGGGCGTCATCCGCGCCAAGACCGGCACCCTCACCGGGGTCAACGCGCTGGCCGGAACCGTGGTGAACGCCGACGGCCGGCTCGTCACCTTCGCCTTCCTCACCAACGGCACCACCAGCCCCGCGTCGGCCATGCGCGCCCTGGACCGGCTCGCCTCGGCGGTGGCCCAATGCGGTTGCCACGGTTGACCCGACACCCCGCGAACGCTCCCGAGCGCGGGGGACAGCACGTACCGTGAAGGAATGACGAGCATCGGTGGTGCGGAGATGGTCGACTGGAATCTCGCGGTCGCGACCGCGACCCGCTTCGTGCGGCCCGGACCCGAGGTCAGCCGGGACGAGGCGCGCGCGGTGGTCGCGGAGCTGCGGGGGTACGCGAAGGAGTCGGAGGCCCACGTACGGGCGTTCACGCGGATGTTCGGGGACCAGGAGCCCACGGACGCCGGCACGCCCGTGCTGATCGTGGACCGCCCAGGATGGATCAAGGCCAATGTGGCCGGCTTCCGCGAGGTGCTGAAGCCGCTGCTGGACAAGATGCAGGCCCGCAAGCCGGGCGGCCCCGGCGGCGCCGTGCTCGGCACCGTCGGCGGCAAGGTGACCGGTGTCGAGGTCGGGATGCTGCTGAGCTTCCTGGCCTCGCGTGTCCTCGGCCAGTACGAGACGTTCGCCCCGGCGTCCCGCGACATGCCGGCCGGCCCGGCGGTGCCGGGACCGGGCGAGCCGCGGACCGGGCGGCTGCTGCTGGTGGCCCCCAACATCGTCCACGTGGAGCGCGAACTCGACGTGGACCCGCACGACTTCAGGCTCTGGGTGTGCCTGCACGAGGAGACCCACCGCACGCAGTTCACGGCCGTCCCGTGGCTGCGCGACCACATCGAGCAGGAGGTCCAGGCCTTCCTCGGCGAGACCGAGATCGACCCCTCCACGCTGATCGAGCGGCTGCGCGAGGCGTTCCAGTCCTTCTCCGGCGGCCGTCCCGAGGCCGAGGAGGAGAGGATCGACGCCGGACCGGAGGACGGCCGCAGCCTGATCGACCTCGTGCAGACCCCGAACCAGCGGGAGATCCTGGGCCGGCTGACCGCGGTGATGTCGCTGCTGGAGGGGCACGCCGACTACGTGATGGACGGCGTCGGGCCGGACGTGGTGCCGTCGGTGGCCGAGATCCGGGAGAAGTTCCAGCTCCGCCGGCAGAGCGGCGCGGGGCGGCTGGACCAGGCGCTGCGCAGGCTGCTGGGACTGGACGCCAAGCTGCGCCAGTACCGGGACGGCGAGCGTTTCGTGCGGGCCGTGGTCGACCAGGCGGGCATGGACGGCTTCAACCGGATCTGGACCTCGCCCAACACGCTGCCGACGAAGCTGGAGATCGCCAAACCGGCGGACTGGGTGGCGCGGGTGCAGCGCAGGACCGAGACCTGAGCCACCGGGGCCGTTCCCGCTCCGGCGCATCCCGCCCCGACCCGTTACCCCACCCCGTCCCCAGCCGTTGTTCCAGCCGCCCTTTGCTCGTCTTTTCGCCTGTCCTTTCACCCGTCCGAGGGACCGTCGGCGCAGCGTAAGCGTGCAATGCTCGGGTATCGCACGCTGTCTGTCACCATCTAGCTACCCTGCGTCACTCCACCGTCTCCACTGCCTCCACTGCTCCGCCAGTGCTCTTCAGGAGGGAAACCGGACATGGGTCCCCACCCCGCGGTCGCGGCGATACGCCTCGCGGTCCGCCGCGTACTCCAGGACGTCCTGACCGACCACGCGGGCGGCAGCCCGCTGGTGCTCGCCGCCTGCAGCGGCGGCGCCGATTCCATGGCGCTCGCCACCGCGCTCGCCTTCGAGGCCCCCAAACTCGGCGTGCGCGCCGGCGGTGTGACCGTCGACCACGGCCTCCAGGACGGCTCGGACGTCCGTGCCGTGGACGTGGCCGCCCGCCTGCGTGGCCTGGGCCTGGACCCGGTGGACGCGGTCGCGGTCACCGTGGGCCGCCAGGGCGGCCCCGAGGCCGCGGCCCGTGACGCCCGCTACGCGGCCCTGGACGCCGCCGCGGAGCGCGCCGGCGCGACCGCCGTGCTGCTCGGCCACACCCGCGACGACCAGGCCGAGACGGTGCTGCTGGGGCTGGCGCGCGGCTCGGGCATCCGGTCGCTGTCCGGCATGCCGTCGGTCAACGGCCGCTACCGCCGGCCGTTCCTGCTGCTGGACCGGGACACGGTCCGCAAGGCCTGCCTGGCGCAGGGCATCGACGTGTGGGAGGACCCGCACAACCACGACCCGGCCTACACCCGCTCCCGCGTCCGGCACGAGGCGCTGCCCGTGCTGGAGAAGTCCCTCGGCAAGGGCGTGGTCGAGGCGCTGGCGCGTACCGCCCAGCTCTCCCGAGACGACGCGGACGCCCTCGACCAGTGGGCCGCCGAGGCGGAACGGTCCGCCTCCGACGCCGAGGGCGGCCTGGACATCGCCCGCCTGCTCGTGCTCCCCCCCGCCGTCCGCCGCCGGGTGCTGCGCCGCGCGGCCCTCGCCGCGGGTTCCCCCGCCGGTTCGCTCTTCGCCCGCCACATCGAGGAGACCGACCGCCTGCTCACCGCCTGGCGCGGTCAGAAGCCGCTCAACCTGCCGGGCGGAGTCGCCGTCGGGCGGCGCAATGGCAGACTGTTCTTCCAGGCCTTGTAGACCGAGCCGGAAGTTGTACGGGTGAACGAGAACGACATGGGCACCGACCTCGAGAAGGTGCTCATCTCCAAGCAAGAGATCGACGCCAAGCTGGCGGAGCTGGCGGCGAAGATCGACCGGGACTACCAAGGCAAGGACCTGCTCATCGTCGGCGTCCTCAAGGGCGCGGTGATGGTCATGGCGGATCTCGCCCGCACCCTGTCCTCCCACGTCACGATGGACTGGATGGCCGTGTCCTCGTACGGCGCCGGGACCAAGTCCTCCGGCGTGGTGCGCATCCTCAAGGACCTGGACACCGACATCGCGGGCCGTGACGTCCTGATCGTCGAGGACATCATCGACTCCGGCCTGACCCTGTCGTGGCTGATCAGCAACCTCGGCTCGCGCCGTCCGGCCTCGCTGGAGGTCTGCACGCTGCTGCGGAAGCCCGATGCGGCCAAGGTCACGATCGACGTCAAGTACGTCGGATTCGACATCCCGAACGAGTTCGTGGTCGGCTATGGCCTCGACTTCGCGGAGAAGTACCGGAACCTGCCGTTCATCGGCACTCTTGCGCCGCACGTGTACGGCGGCTGAGGCCTGCGGGAACCCTCACGCCCTCCGCGGCGTTGGAGGGTGGTAACGCTGTTTGTTAACGGTCTCCGGCGACTTCGGGTGACAATGCTGGGGTACCGTCCGAAGGTCGGTTCATACACCGGATGCACCGGCGGCTCTCCGGCCGCTGTGCCTCACTGTGGCAGGAGGGACGGGGCGTGATCGCCCCGCATGGATGGACGTGAAGCGCTATTTCCGTGGGCCAGTCATGTGGATCGTGCTGGCTGTCCTCGCCGTGGTCGTATTGATGCAGGTCGTCGGCTCGTCCGGCGGCTACAAGACGGTGGACACCGGCCAGGTCATCGCGGCGATCGACACCAATCAGGCCAAGTCGGCAGAGCTCACCACCGGTGACGAGAGCACCATCAAGGTCCAGCTCAAGGACGGCGCCAAGGTCAACGGCAAGGACCTCGGCTCCTCGAAGATCAAGGCGAGCTACATCGGCGACCAGGGCGTCGACATCGCGAAGACGCTGCAGACGAAGTCGGAGAACGGCCAGCTCCCGCAGGGGTACACCGTCGCTCCCTCGAAGCAGAACGCCTTCGTCGGCATCCTGCTCTCGCTGCTGCCCTTCGTGCTGATCGTCGTCGTGTTCCTGTTCCTGATGAACCAGATGCAGGGCGGCGGCTCCCGGGTCATGAACTTCGGGAAGTCCAAGGCCAAGCTGATCACCAAGGACACTCCGAAGACCACCTTCGCCGACGTCGCGGGCGCGGACGAGGCGGTCGAGGAGCTCCAGGAGATCAAGGAGTTCCTCCAGGAGCCGGCGAAGTTCCAGGCCGTGGGCGCCAAGATTCCCAAGGGTGTGCTGCTGTACGGCCCGCCCGGCACCGGCAAGACCCTGCTCGCGCGCGCCGTCGCGGGCGAGGCGGGCGTGCCGTTCTACTCGATCTCCGGTTCCGACTTCGTCGAGATGTTCGTCGGTGTCGGTGCCTCCCGGGTCCGCGACCTGTTCGAACAGGCCAAGGCGAACGCCCCGGCCATCGTCTTCGTCGACGAGATCGACGCCGTCGGCCGGCACCGCGGTGCGGGCCTCGGCGGCGGGCACGACGAGCGCGAGCAGACGCTGAACCAGCTGCTGGTCGAGATGGACGGTTTCGACGTGAAGGGCGGCGTCATCCTGATCGCCGCCACCAACCGCCCCGACATCCTGGACCCGGCGCTGCTGCGTCCCGGCCGCTTCGACCGGCAGATCGCCGTCGACCGTCCGGACCTGCAGGGCCGCCTGGAGATCCTCCAGGTCCACCAGAAGGGCAAGCCGGTCGCGCCGGACGTCGACCTCAAGGCCGTCGCCCGCCGCACCCCCGGCTTCACCGGTGCGGACCTCGCCAACGTCCTCAACGAGGCGGCGCTGCTCACCGCGCGCAGCGACAAGAAGCTGGTCGACAACGTGATGCTGGACGAGGCCATCGACCGTGTCGTGGCCGGCCCGCAGAAGCGCACCCGGATCATGTCCGAGAAGGAGAAGAAGATCACCGCGTACCACGAGGGCGGACACGCCCTGGTCGCGGCGGCCTCTCCGAACAGCGACCCGGTGCACAAGATCACGATCCTGTCGCGCGGCCGTGCCCTGGGCTACACCATGGTGCTGCCGGACGAGGACAAGTACTCGACCACCCGCAACGAGATGCTCGACCGGCTGGCCATGACCATGGGCGGCCGCGCGGCGGAGGAGCTGGTCTTCCACGACCCGACCACCGGTGCCGCGGACGACATCGAGAAGGCCACCGCGACGGCCCGTGCGATGGTCACCCAGTACGGCATGACCGAGCGGCTGGGCGCGATCAAGTTCGGGACGAGTGACGGCGAGCCGTTCCTCGGCCGGGAGATGTCCCACCAGCGCGACTACTCGGAAGAGGTCGCCGGGCTGGTCGACGAAGAGGTCAAGAAGCTCATCGAGACCGCGCACAACGAGGCGTGGGAGATCCTGGTCGAGAACCGCGACGTCCTCGACAACCTCGTTCTGGCCCTCCTGGAGAAGGAGACGCTGAACAAGGAGGAGATCGCCGAGGTCTTCAAGCAGATCGTCAAGCGCCCGCCGCGGCCGGCCTGGACGGGCTCCTCGCGGCGCACGCCGTCGACCCGCCCGCCGGTGCTCTCGCCCAAGGAGCTCGCCCTGACCAACGGCACCCAGCCGTCGGCCAACGGCACGGCCACCGCGGCCGGCTCCCTGAGCAAGTCCGCCGAGAGCGTCGAGCTCCCGGAGGAACCCGGCACCGAGGGCTGACGCCCCCGGCGTGGGATCGCTCACGCTCACCGGAATGTCCGCCGTGCCCCCCAGGTTTCCTATCCTGGGGGGCGCGGCTTTTCCGCGTGGTACGGCGTACGAGGAACGAGGCACACATGACCGACCCGGTGACCCTTGAGGGCGAGCTGAGCCCCATCGGCGAGTTCGACGAGAAGCGTGCCGAGAACGCGATCCGCGAACTCCTCATCGCCGTCGGCGAGGACCCCGACCGGGAGGGCCTGCGCGAGACCCCGGCGCGGGTCGCGCGCTCGTACCGGGAGATCTTCGCCGGGCTCTACCAGGAGCCGGAGGACGTGCTGACGACCACCTTCGACCTCGGGCACGACGAGATGGTGCTGGTCAAGGACATCGAGGTGCTCTCCAGTTGTGAGCACCACCTGGTCCCCTTCGTGGGCGTCGCGCACGTCGGCTACATCCCGTCGGCGGACGGCAAGATCACCGGACTGTCCAAGCTGGCGCGGCTGGTGGACGTCTTCGCCCGCCGTCCGCAGGTGCAGGAGCGGCTGACCACGCAGATCGCCGAGTCCCTGATGCGGATACTCGAACCGCGCGGTGTGATCGTGGTCATCGAGTGCGAGCACATGTGCATGACGATGCGGGGGGTCCGCAAGCCCGGCGCCAAGACCCTCACCTCGGCGGTGCGCGGGCAGCTGCGCGACCCCGCCACGCGGGCCGAGGCCATGAGCATGATCATGTCGCGATGAGCTGATCGCCGGCGGTGTCCGGCGAGGGTCCCCCCGGACGGGCACGACATCCGGGGGGACACGGTTGTGCCACCGACGGAACCCCAGGGCGGGTGTTCACGTCCTACTGGGCGCACATCTTCGTACGCGAGTGGGGCGTACGGGACTTTTCCGCAACGCTGGAGCTTGGTGGGGCCATGTCTGTCGTCGCACAGGAAGATCCCGGCGCACGGGTTTCCCGGGGAGCAGAGCGGAGGCTTCCCGCGGTGCTGCCCGCCGCGGCGTCCCCTCGTGCGGTGGGGACGGCGTGCGCGCTGGTCGGGCTGATGGACCTGGCGGCCGGGATCTTCCCCCGGTTCCGCTACAGCCGGATGCACGTGCTGGCCGGGGTGGTCCCCGGGACCGTCACGTCGGTGGCCGCGGCGGCGGCCGTGGTGACCGGCATCCTCATGCTGATGCTGGCGCACGCCCTCAAGCGGGGGAAGAAGCGCGCCTGGCGGGCCGCGGTGGTCCTGCTGCCGATCGGCGGGGTGGCGCAGCTGCTGCACCGTCACTCCCTGGGCGGCGCGGTCCTGTCGGCGGTGCTGCTGACCCTGCTGATCAGGTACCGGGCGGAGTTCTCGGCGCTCGGCGATCCGCGGACGCGATGGCGGGCGGTGGCGGCGTTCGCCGGACTGAGCGGGCTCAGCGTGCTGCTGGGGCTGCTCATCGTCAGCGCGCACCCGGCGGCGGAGATGGGCGACCCGACGGTGGCGCAGCGGTTCACCGAGGTGGTGTACGGGCTGTTCGGCTTCGACGGGCCGGTCGCCTACGCCACCGACCAGGTGGCCGACGTCGTCGCGTACTCGCTGGGCGGCCTCGGATTCCTGACCGCCGCGACCACCGCGTACCTGGCGCTGCGCCCCGCCCACCCGGTCGCCGAACTGACGGCGGAGGACGAGGAGCGGCTGCGCTGCCTGCTGGCCCGGCACGGCGCCCGGGACTCCCTCGGGCACTTCGCGCTGCGCCGGGACAAGAGCGTGGTGTTCTCCCCGAGCGGCAAGGCGGCGGTCTGCTACCGCGTCGTGTCCGGGGTGATGCTGGCCAGTGGTGATCCGATCGGCGACGTCGAGGCCTGGCCGGGCGCGATACACCGCTTCATGGCGGAGGCCCGCGCGCACGCGTGGATCCCGGCGGTGATGGGCTGCAGCGAGACCGGCGGCGAGGTGTGGACCCGGGAGACCGGGCTGGACGCGCTGGAGCTGGGCGACGAGGCGATCGTGCAGACGGCGGCGTTCTCGCTGTCCGGGCGGGCCATGCGCAACGTACGGCAGATGGTCAAGCGGATCGAGCGGGCCGGCTACGCGTGCAAGGTGCGCCGGGTGGGCGAGGTGGCCGAGGACGAGCGCGAGCTGATCCGCCGCGCGGCCGACGCGTGGCGGGGCACCGAGACCGAGCGCGGCTTCTCGATGGCGCTGGGCCGGATCGGCGACCCGTCGGACGCGGAGTGCGTGGTGGCGACCGCCCACGACGCGGACGGCGAACTGCGGGCGGTGCTGCACTTCGTGCCCTGGGGCAGCGACGGGATGTCGCTGGACCTCATGCGGCGCGACCGGGCCGCCGACCCCGGCCTGAACGAGCTGCTGATCGTCGCGGCGCTGCAACGGGCTCCGGAACTCGGGGTGAAGCGGGTCTCGCTGAACTTCGCGATGTTTCGCTCGGCGCTGGCCCGCGGTGAGCGGCTGGGCGCCGGGCCGGTGTTGCGCACCTGGCGCGGGCTGCTGGTCTTCCTGTCGCGCTGGTTCCAGATCGAGTCGCTGTACAAGTTCAACGCGAAGTTCCAGCCCGAGTGGCTGCCGCGCTTCCTGGTCTTCCGCGCCACGAAGGACCTGCCCCGGATCGGCCTGGCCGCGATGCGGGCCGAGGGCTTCGTCACCCTCGCCCTGCCCGCCTGGGCCTCCCGGCGTCTTCGGTGACCGGTGTCCGGGCCGCCACATAGGCTGACCTCATGGGTACGATGCGCGGCCACGTGGCCGGATTGCCGTCCTGGGACCGGTGCGCGGTCATGGGCGTGGTGAACGTCACGCCGGACTCGTTCTCCGACGGCGGCGAGTGGTTCGACCCGGAGCTGGCCGTGAAGCACGGGCTGGACCTGGTGGCGGCCGGTGCCGACCTGGTGGACGTCGGCGGCGAGTCGACCCGCCCGGGGGCGGCGCGCGTGGACGAGTCGGAGGAACTGCGCCGGGTGATCCCGGTGGTCCGCGAACTGGCCAGGGCCGGGGTCGTGGTGAGCGTGGACACGATGCGCGCCGCGGTCGCGGAGAAGGCGGTCGGGGCGGGCGCGGCGCTGGTCAACGACGTCAGCGGCGGCCTCGCCGATCCGGCGATGATCCCGGTCGTGGCGGCGTCGGGCGCCCCGTTCGTCGTGATGCACTGGCGCGGCCAGAGCATCGACATGAACAACCGCGCGGTCTACGCGGACGTGGTCGGCGAGGTCACCGACGAGCTGCGGCGCAGCTTCGACGCGGCGGTGTCCGGCGGGATCGACCCGGAGCGGATCGTCCTCGATCCCGGCCTGGGCTTCGCCAAGGACGCCGAGCACGACCTCGCGCTGATCGCGCACATGGAGGACCTGCGGACGCTGGGCCGCCCGCTGCTGATCGCGGCCTCGCGCAAGCGGTTCCTCGGCCGGGTCCTGGCCGGTGAGGGCGGCGATCCGCCGCCGGCGCGCGAGCGGGACGCGGCGACGGCCGCGGTGACCGCGATCGCCGCGAGCCGCGGGGCGTGGGCGGTGCGGGTGCACGAGGTGCACGACAGTGCGGACGCGGTCCGTGTGGCGCGGGCGATCGAAGGGGCGCGATGAGCGAGCGGTGGCAGTGGGGTCGGGGGGCGCGGTCGCGCCGTACCGTGGCGCTGGGGGTGTCGCGGTGACGCCGCGCACGGCCGAGGCGGCGCAGGTCGAACAGGCGAACCAGGCGTTCTACGACGCCGTGGAGCGCTCGGACCTGGACGCGCTGGAGGAACTGGTGCTGACCGGCCCGCTGGCGGAGACGGTGTCGGTGGTGCACCCGGGGTGGCCGGTGCTGCGCGGCCGCCGTGAGGTGATGCGCTCGTACGCGCTGATCATGGCGAACACCGACTACATCCAGTTCTTCCTCACGGACGTGGAGGTCGCGGTCGACGGGGACACGGCGCTCGTGACGTGCACCGAGAACATCCTCACCGGCGGCCCGGCCGAGGAGGAGGGCGAGATGGGCTCGCTGGTGGGCGGTCTGGTGGTGGCCACGAATGTGTTCCGGCGCACACCGGAGGGCTGGCGGCTGTGGGTGCACCACGGCTCCCCGGTCATGGCCGGTGCCGGTGAGGACGACGGGGACGGCGCGGACGACGGCGAGGGTGCGGCCTGAACACCCCGGTGGGTGCCACCCGTTCGTGCCAACAACCGGACCGGAGCGGAATACGGGCCTCCGCTCCGGGGTAAGCGCGGGTCGTTCGGGCCCCCTACTGCCCCGGTACTGGGGGCTGTCGGCGGTCGCAGGTAGATTCGAGTAAGGGCGTACTGTTACGTCCTGCCCCTCGCCAAATTCGTTCATGCGTTCGATGACCAGTGGGAGTGCATCGTGGACCGAGTCGCGCTGCGTGGCCTGAGGGCCCGCGGGCACCACGGCGTGTTCGAGCACGAGCGCCGCGAGGGCCAGGACTTCGTGGTGGACCTCGTCCTCGGGCTGGACACCGCGCCGGCCGCGGCCACGGACGACCTGACCAGGACCGTGCACTACGGGATCGTCGCCGAGGAGGTCGCGGCCGTCGTGCGAGGCGAGCCGGTGGACCTCATCGAGACCCTCGCCCAGCGGATCGCCGACCAGTGCCTCGAGCACGAGCTGGTGGAGGAGGTCGAGGTGACCGTGCACAAGCCGCAGGCCCCGATCACCGTTCCCTTTGACGACGTGACCGTATCGATCATCCGGAGGCGCCCGTGAGCTACGACCCCACCGTGCAGCCCGTCCCGGCCTCCGTTGTCGCGCAGGTCGACGCGGCGGACTCCACGCTGCAGAACCCCAAGTACGCCGTCATCTCCCTGGGGAGCAATCTCGGCAACCGCCTGGACACCCTCCAGGGCGCCGTGGACGCGTTGGAGGACACTCCTGGCGTCCGGGTGAAGAAGGTCTCGCCGGTGTACGAGACCGAGCCCTGGGGCGTCGAACCGGGCTCCCAGCCGAACTACTTCAACGCCGTGGTCCTGATCAGGACCACCCTGCCGCCGTCCTCGCTGCTGGAGCGCGGCCGGGCCATCGAGGACGCCTTCGCCAGGACCCGCACCGAGCGGTGGGGACCCCGGACCATCGACGTCGACATCGTGGCCTACCAGGGCGTGGTCTCCGACGACCCGGAGCTCACGCTGCCGCACCCGCGCGCGCACCAGCGGGCGTTCGTGCTCGCGCCGTGGCACGACATCGACCCCGCGGCGGAACTGCCGGGCGCGGGCCCGGTGGCGGGGCTGCTGGCCGGTGTGGGCCGGGAGGCGGTCTGGTCCCGCGGTGACGTGGAACTCAGGCTGCCCGAGTAATCGTTGACGACTTCGTCGTTGTGTCCGTCGATGTGGGGAGCGAGTACTCGGTGAAGGCGCTGCGTATCAGGACCCTGGTCGGTCTCTTCGTCGTGGCCGGGGTCCTTTCCTGGGCCGGCGCCAAGCTGTGGGACTCGGTGGGCACGCTGCCCAGCGTGCCGGTGGCCGCCCCCATCGTGCTGGCGCTGATCGCGGTCGTGCTGGCCGCGACCGCGCTGTCGCTGCGCTCCCGGCTGCGGGCCCAGCGCGAGCGGCGCCCCGGCGCCAAGGGGGTGGACCCGCTGCTGGCCGCCCGCGCGGTGGTCTTCGGCCAGGCGAGCGCGCTGGTGGCCTCCCTGGTCGCGGGCATGTACGGCGGCGCGGTCGTGTTCCTGATCATGTACGAGCTCGACAACGAGCCCCGCCGCAACCAGGCGATCTACGGTGGCGCGGCGGTGATCGCGGGCGTCGCGGTGTGCGCCGCCGCGCTCTTCCTGGAGCGGGTCTGCCGGCTCCCCGAGGACGAGGACGACCACCGCAACGGCGTCATAGGGGACCGCGCGTAGCGCTCGGCGTACGCCGTACGCCGCGTCCGCCGCGTACGGTCCGCGCGGGCGGTCAGTAGCCGCGCCGGACGTTCTCCGCGTGGGCGTCCTCCCGCCGCCTCGCGCGGCGCCGGCGCTCGGCGGCGAGTTCGCCCACCGCGTCGTCCACGGCGGCGAGCACGGCCGCCGTCCCCGGGTCGGCGGCCGGCGGTGCTCCGTCCCGCAGACCCACGGCCGTCCCGAGGCCGGCCAGCACGGGTTCCGCCGCCGCCCAGCGCTCCGCCGCGCGACGGCGGGCCGGGGTGTCGGTCGGCACGATCGAGGTCGTCCGCAGGACCACCCAGCGCCGCCGCCGCTTCTCCTCCAGCTCGCCGTCCGCCTCCAGCGCGGCCAGGTAGGCCGGGGTCAGGTCCCGGCCCCGGCGCCACAGCCAGTCGGTGACCGTCTCGTACGGCGCCTGGCGGTTGAGCGCCGCCGCGGCACGGTCCAGCAGCGGGTCCGCCAGGGGGGACCGCTCCCCGGGCACGAGGCGGTCGTCCGCCAGCGTCACGGCCCCGGCGGCGATGAGGTCGACCGCCTCGGCCCCGGCGAGCGCGAGCGACAGATCGCCCTGCTCCACGGAGCGGCCGACGGCCGGTTCGGAGGCGGTGATCAGCAAGTCCCGCGGTGTGCTCATGTGACGGCTCCCCGTCGGGACGCCGTCCGGCGGCCCTCCCGCCGATTGTCACGCGCCCGCCGCCCACCCGCCAGTGATCTCCGCGGGGCCGGGGCGGGTCCAGCAGGCCCGTGTGGAGCGGAGGGGGACGGCCGGCGTGCGGCCGCGGAACACCTCGCGTCCAAGGGCCCGCCGTGGTGCCGGGCGGGAGCGGAATTCCTCCGCGGAGGGCCGGGGGGCAACGCATGGTATCGGCGCGGACGCCCTCCGTATTTGTCGTTGTATGTTCAGTGAGAAATCGGAAGGCGGAGCCCCATGCGACTCACGGGCACGCTAAGTTCCTTGGCATGCCACGTGGACGCCACCGCCATTCCCAACCGCTGCACAGGCTGCTGCCGCCCGTGACGGTCGCCGGTTCCGCCGCGGCCCTCGCGCTCGGCGCGCTGGCGATCGGTGATCCGGCGCTGCTCCGTGTCCTCGTGTTCGCGGCGGCGGCGTCCGCCGGTACCGGTGCCTTCCTGCTGCGCAGTTGGGACCGCTCGGCCGGCAAGCAGGTCGCCGACCTCAAGACCGCCCGCGTGCGCGACGAGTGGCGCGCCGACGAGCGCATCGCGGAGCTGGAGGTCGACCTCGAGGACTCCCGCGATCTGCGCGGCAAGCTGGAGAACAAACTGCGCGGCAAGCGCGCCGAACTGGCCCGGCTGCGCACCGAGCACGCCGATCTGCTGCGCCGCTACGCCACCGCCGAGTCCGAGCGCGCCCGCGCCCTGGAGGACGGCCGTGTGCTGGCCCGCCAGGCCGCCGGTTCCGCGCTGCCGGTGCCGGCGAACGCGCTCGGCCCCACCGCCTATCTGCGGGCCGCCACGGCGCTCAAGGACCTGTCGCGCAACGCCGCCCGCCAGCAGGCCGCGGCCACCGTCGAGGAGGCCCGCCGCCGCGACGTGACGGACTCCGACGAGCAGCACGGCCGGCACGCCGCCGCGGACGGTTCCACGGCCACCAGCGGCGTCCTGGAGCGCCCCGCGGGCAACCCGGCCCTGCCGGTGCGCCAGCCCAAGGCGCTGCCGGCCGTCGCCGCGGCCGTCCTTCCGTACGCCAAGCCGCACAAGCAGGCCTCCCGTGCCCAGGGCGGGTTCGACTTCTTCGGCACGGCCAAGAACGCCAAGGGCCAGCCGAAGGAACTGCCGCCGGGGGCGGAGGGGGCCGCGGAGGCGGACCTCGCCGACGTCGTCGGGGACGAGGCGCTCGCCGCCCGCGCCGCGCTGCAGTCCGGCGCCGCGGCCGAGGCGGGCGCCGAGGTCATCGACCTCACCGTGCACGACGAGACCGAGCAGCTCGACCTCAGCGAGCTGCGCGCCCAGTCCTCGTAGTTCCGGTCCTCCTCGTAGTGGCGCAGTGCCCCTGCGCGGCCCTACTTGTCGATGTCGCCCACGACGAAGAACATCGAGCCGAGGATCGCCACCATGTCCGCGACCAGGGTGCCGGGCAGCAGCACGGCCAGCGCCTGGATGTTGTTGTAGGACGCCGAGCGCAGCTTCAGCCGGTACGGCGTCTTCTCGCCCTTGGACACCAGGTAGTAGCCGTTGAGCCCGAGCGGGTTCTCCGTCCAGGCGTAGGTGTGGCCCTCCGGGGCCTTGAGCACCTTGGGCAGCCGCTGGTTGACCGGGCCCGGGGGCAGTTCGGCCAACCGGTCCAGGCAGGCGTCCGCGAGGTCCAGGGCGTTGTGCGTCTGGTGCAGCAGCATCTCGAAGCGGGCCAGGCAGTCGCCCTCGGAGCGGGTCGCCACCTCCAGGGTGTCCTGGAGCTCCCCGTAGGCCAGGTACGGCTCGTCGCGCCGCAGGTCGAAGTCGACGCCCGAAGCGCGCGCGATCGGGCCGCTGACGCCGTACGCGTGGACGTCCCGCGCCGGCAGCACCCCGACGCCACGGGTGCGGCCGCGGAAGATCTCGTTGCCCAGCACCAGGTCGTCGAAGGTCCCCATGCGGGAGCGCACCTGCGCCACCGCGGCGCGCGCGCGTCCGTGCCAGCCGTTCGGCAGGTCCTCCTTGAGGCCGCCGACCCGGTTGAACATGTAGTGCATGCGGCCGCCGGAGACCTCCTCCATGACCGCCTGTAGGTCCTCGCGCTCGCGGAACGCGTAGAAGATCGGCGTGATGCCGCCCAGTTCCAGCGGGTACGAGCCGAGGAACATCAGGTGGTTGAGCACCCGGTTCAGCTCGGCGAGCAGGGTGCGGGTCCACACCGCGCGCTCCGGCACCTCCATGCCGAGCATGCGCTCCACCGCCAGGACGACACCCAGTTCGTTCGAGAAGGCGGAGAGCCAGTCGTGGCGGTTGGCCAGCATGATGATCTGGCGGTAGTCGCGGGCCTCGAAGAGCTTCTCCGCGCCCCGGTGCATGTAGCCGACGATCGGCTCGGCCTCGCTGATCCGCTCCCCGTCCAGCTTCAGCCGCAACCGCAGCACGCCGTGCGTCGAGGGGTGCTGCGGGCCGATGTTCAGCACCATGTCCGTGCCCTCGGCGGCGCCGCCGATCCCGATCGTGGTCTCCGTCATGCGCCTAGTTTCCCACCCGTCCCACCCGCTGTGCGGGCCGGTTGGGCGCGACGGGCAGGCTGAGCCAGAGGAAGCCGCCGAGGCCGGTGGGGGCGGTCAGCTCGGCGGCCTGGCCGGCGGCGGCCAGGGCGCGGACGTAGCCGGCGGGATCGGTCGACGCCAGGGAGAGCGGGGGGCGGCCGCCGGTGACGCCGAGGGCGTGCAGGGCCTCGCGCTGGGTGGTGAGGACGGCCCCGGCGCCGGCCGCGGCGGCGCAGGCGTCCATGGCCACGTGCGCGGTGATGTCGCTGGAGCCGTCGGGCACGGCGGGGGAGATCTCGCGGCCCTCGCGGAAGGCGGTGAGCGTCCCGTACGGCGGACGGGCGCCGGCCACGTGCCCGTAGTCGACCGCGACGGCGAGTCCCGCGTCGAGGCGGGCCGTCGCGTCCGCCCAGGCGGAATCCCGCCACCGGCCGATCTCCGCCCGCGTCCCCTCCTCCGCGCCCGTCAGCGGCCACCAGCGGTCGAGCCACGCGGCGTCCGCGCCGGCCACCGGGTCGCCCAGCCGCTCGGCCCCGTCGCGGGCGCGTACCAGGACGTACCGGGCGACACCCTCCGCGTCCGTCTGCGCGACGTCGACCGGTACGTTGTCCAGCCACTCGTTGGCGAAAAGGAGTCCGCGCACGCCCCGCGGCGGCTCCGCGCACCACACGACGCGCTCGTCCAGACCCGGCGGACGCGGCGCCTTCTCGACCGCCCAGACCCGCAGCCGGGGCTCCCGCAGGGTCTCCAGGACCGCCCTGACCAGCTCTCCGGCGCCCGCGCCGACGTCGACGAACGCGAGCTCCGGCGGGTGCCCGAGGTCGGTGTCGACGCGCCGGAGCAGTTCCGCGACGGCGCCGGCGAAGAGCGGCGAGGCGTGCACGGAGGTGCGGAAGTGGGCGGCCGGACGCTCGCGCCGGAAGAAGCCGGCGGGCCCGTACAGCGCCCGCTCGGTGGCTTCCCGCCACCCCGTCCACCCGCCCGCGTCCCCGGGCCGGTCCCCGGTTGTGTCTTCGGTCACGGCTCCACCGTATGGGCCCATCTCGGAGGGTTCGCGATCCGCGGTCGCTCTTCGCGGACCGGTAGGGTACCCGGGGCAGGGATGTGTCCGCCCGCGACAGCCGCGGTTGAATCGATCATGAACATTGGCCATCCGGAGAGCACACCCCCTTATGCCGGGTCTCCCGGCACTGATAGGTGCTGTGCAAGCGATAGGCAGTGGAAGGTGAAGAGCGGATGACGGCCGGCAACAACGGCGCCCCCGAGCCCGGGAACGACGACCCCTTCGGGTATCTGTACCGGCAGGACGGCGAGGACGCAGGTCAGTCGCCCGTCGCGCAGCCGGGTGTGCCCCGCACGTCGTACAACCAGGTCCAGCGGGTCGGCGAGCGCCGCCAGCAGCAGCAGCCCCCCGCCTACGGCTACCCCCAGCAGCAGCAACAGCAGCAACAGCAGCAGCGGCCCCAGCAGCCCGGTTACGGCCAGCAGCCCCCGCAGCAGCAGCCGGGGTACGGCCAGCAGCCGCAGGCGACCCAGGCCATGCCGCAGCCCGCCCCCGCCGGTCCCGGCGGCGGCCGCCGTGCGGCGGCCTCCCGGTCCACGGGCCCCAACAGCAAGGGTCTGCTGATCGGCGCCGTCGCCGTGGTCGCGGCCGTCGCGATCGGCATCGGCGTCGCCATGGCCAACGGGTCCGACGGTGACGCGAAGGCGGGGAACTCCCCGTCGCCGACCGCCGCCGCGGGCACCGGCGGCGACGAGCCGTCCTCCGCCGCCAGCGAGGACGCCGGCGGCGGGCTGCCGGGCAAGACGGACGCGGCGAGCCTGCCCCTGTCGGGCGGCGCCACCATCGCGACGGACGTGCCCGGGGCCAAGTCCGCCGGCGGCAAGTACGTCGCCGGTATGGAGACCGTGGGCGCCGCCGTCACGTGGAAGTTCGACGCGCCCGAGGACGGCGCGTACACCCTGTTCGTCGACTACACCGTTCCCGGCGCGGACGGCAACGCGACCATAACGGTCAACGGCTCGAAGCAGGCACGGCCCATCAGCCTGTCGAACTGGTCGCACGCCAAGCCGGGTGACTACGAGCACGCCTGGACCAACTCCTTCAGCTACATCGCGCTGAAGAAGGGGGAGAACACGGTGGCGCTGTCCTGCGAGGCGGGCAACCAGTGCAACTTCTACCTCGACCGGGTGTGGGTGGAGGCGGGCCAGCACAAGGGCTGACGCGCCGGGGCGCCGCGCGACGGTCCGGGAGGCCTAGCGCGGTTCCTCCTCCGCGTGGGTGACCGCGATCCGGCCGAGCAGGTCTGCGTACGTCCCGTGGTCGAACTCGCCCGCCACCGGCGCGGCCACGGTCGCCGCCGACAGGGCCACGGCACGGGCGAGCCGGCGGGGCCAGTCCAGGCCCTCGACGAGACCGGACAGCAGGCCGGCGACGGCGGAGTCGCCCGCGCCGGCCGGGTTGCCGGTGACGGGCGCGGGCGGACGGGCCCGCAGGACGGAGCCGTCCTCGGTGAGGACCAGGAGGCCGTCCGGGCCCAGCGAGGCGGCGACCGCGCGGGCCCCGCGGCGCCGGGCGTCCCGGGCGGCCCGCAGGGGCTCCAACGCGCCGGTCAGACCGGCCAGTTCGCCCGCGTTGGGCTTGACCAGGTCGGGCCGGGCGGCCAGTCCGCGGCGCAGCGGTTCGCCGCTGGTGTCGAGCAGGACGGGTATGCCCGCGCCCCGCGCGTCGCGCACGAGGTCGGCGTAGCAGCCGACAGGCAGTCCCGGCGGCAGGCTGCCGCACAGGGCGACGGCCCGCGCGCCGTCGTCCAGGAGCTTGCGGTAGACCCCGAGGAAGGCCGTCCACTCCTCCGAAGTGATCGTCGGGCCGGGCTCGTTGAACATGGTCGTGCCGCCGCCCGCCCCGTCCACGACGCCGACCGTGCGCCGGGTGGTCCCGGAGATCGGCACGAGGGCGTCGGTCACGCCGTCCACGTCGGCCAGTTGGTCCCGCAGCCGGTCACCGGCCGGGCCGCCCGCGAAGCCGGTCGCCACCGCCTCGTGGCCGAGCGCGGCGAGCACACGGGCGACGTTCAGGCCCTTGCCGCCGGGGCGTTCGGCGGTCTCCGACACCCGGTGGGTGGTGTGAGGACGCAGCCTGGGGACGCGGTAGGTCACGTCGAGGGCGGCGTTCAGCGTGACGGTGACGATCACCGCGTGATCCCTTCGAACAGCGGGTGCGATGGGAAGGGATCATGCCAAAGGAACGGTCGCGGGCACAGACCCCGCCCGCAGGGCCCGCGGCCGGTGCTTCGCGGTCGCGGGCGACGCAGCCCGGCGGGCATGCCAAGCTTGGCCGGGTGGTGGTGCGTTTCCAGATCCTCGGGCCGGTCCGTGCCTGGCGGGACGGAGCCGAGGTCAAACTGGGCCCTCCGAAGCGGCGGGCCCTGTTCGCGCTGCTGCTGGCCCAGAGCGGGCAACCGGTGCCCCTGCACGCGATCCTGGACGCCCTCTGGGGACCGGAGCCCCCGACGACCGCGGTCAACGTCGTCCACCGGCACGTCGGCGCGCTGCGCCGGCTGCTCGAACCCGACCTGCCGTCGGGGACCGCCTCGCGCCGCCTGGTGCGGGACGCGGGCGGTTACCGGGTGGAGGTGGAGCCGGACGAGCTGGACCTGCTGCGGTTCCGGGCGCTGCGCACAAGGGCGCAGCAGGTGGCGCTGCACGGCGACCGGGCGCGGGCCACCGGGTTCCTGGTCGAGGCACTGGGGATGTGGCGCGGTCCGACGGCTTCCGGCATCGCGCCGGAGGTGCGGGCGCACCCGGTCTTCGCCGCGGTGGACAACGAGCACCTGATCGCCGTGAAGGAGGCCGCCGGGTACGCGCCGGCGGCGGGCGCCGTGCTCACCGAGCGGGTGCTCGTCACCCTGCGCCAGGCCGCCGCCCACCACCCGCTGGACGAGGTGCTGCAGGCCCGGCTGATCGAGGTGCTGGCCGCCACCGGGCACCAGGCGGAGGCGCTGGAGGTCTACCAGGGAGTACGGGCCCGGATAGCCGACGAGCTCGGCCTCGACCCGGGTCCCGAGCTGCGGGAGGCGCAGCACAAGGTGCTGGACGGCACGGCCGTGGTCCGGCCGGCCCCGCAGGACCCGGTGCCCGTCCTCGACGGAGTCCCGGCGGACGCCGCGGGTCCCGCGGCCGACGCCCCGGGGGGCGCCGAGCTGCTGCGCCCGGCCCAGCTGCCCCGGGACCTCGCCGCCTTCTCGGGGAGACGTGCGGAGCTGGAGCTGTCCCGGATGCTGCCGTCCGGCCCCGCGGAACCGGCGCAGGCCGTGGTGATCAGCGGCATGGCGGGGGTCGGCAAGACCACCTTGGCCGTGCACTGGGCCCATCGGATCGCCGACCGGTTCCCGGACGGCCAGCTCTACCTCGACCTGCGCGGCTTCCACCTCACGGGTGCGGCCATGGGCACCGCCGAGGCGCTGCGCGCCCTGCTCGACGCTTTCGGGACACCCGTCGGCCGCATCCCCGCGGGCCTGGAGGCGCAGGCCGCGTTCTACCGCAGCCTGCTGGCCGGCCGCCGGGTCCTGGTCGTGCTGGACAACGCCCGCGACTCCGAGCAGGTCCGCCCTCTGCTGCCGTCCGCGCCCGGCTGCCTGGCCGTCGTCACCAGCCGCCACCAGCTCCAGGGGCTGGTGGCCGCCGAGGGGGCGCGCTCCTTCACCCTGGACCTGCTCGGCGACGGGGACGCGGTGGAACTGCTGGCCCTGCGGCTGGGCGCCGAACGGGTCGCCCGGGAGCCGACGGCGGCCGCGGAGATCGTCGCGCTGTGCGGACGGCTTCCGCTGGCGCTGGCCATCGTCAGCGCCCGCGCGGCCCTGAACCCGGGCTTCCCGCTGTCCGCCATCGCCGAGGAACTGCGGGAGAGCCACGGCAGCCTCGACGCCTTCACCGGCGAGGTGCCGCTCGGCGACGCGCGCTGCGTCTTCTCCTGGTCGTACCACGCGCTGAGCCCGGAGGCGGCCCGGCTGTTCCGGCTGCTGGCCGTGCACCCCGGTCCCGACTGGTCGGTGGCCGCCGCGGCGAGCCTTTCGGCCCGGCGTCCCGGGCAGACGCGCGCCCTGCTCGCGGAGCTGGTCCGCGCGCATCTGCTCTTCGAGAACGTACCGGGCCGGTTCTCCTGCCACGGGCTGCTGCGGGCGTACGCGACGGAACTGGCCGGCGAGCACGACGCCCCGGCGGAGGCGGTCGCGGCCTGCGCCCGGCTGCTCGACCACTACCTGCACAGCGCGCACGCCGCCGACGCCGCGCTCGCCCCGCACCGCGAGCGGATCGCGCTGCGCCGCCCGGCCCCGCACACCCTCCCCGAGCGCTTCACCGACCGGCGTGCCGCGGCCGAGTGGCTCGACGCCGAACGGTCGGTGCTGCTCGCCGTCATCGAGCACGACGGCCGGCACGGGGACGGGGCGCACAGCTGGCGCCTGGCCGTGCTCGTGGAGCTGTACCTGGACCGGGGCGGCCGCTGGCAGGAGCAGCGGACCGCTCAGACCACGGCCACCACCGCGGCGCAGCGGCAGGGCGACGTCCTCGGCCAGGCGCACGCCCACCGGGCGCTCGGCTTCGCGCTCGGGCGGCTGGAACGGTGGGAGAGCGCGCGCGAACACCTGCTGCGCGCCCTGCAGTTGTTCGGGGAGGTCGGCGAACCCTGCGGCCAGGCCCGGGTCCACCGCTACTGGGCCTTCCTGTCCAACCGGCACGGGTGGCATGCCGACGCGCTGCGCCACTACGCGCTCGCCGGTGACCTGTACCGCTCCGGTGGACACCTCAACGGCGAGGCCAGTGTGCACAACGAGGTCGGCTGGACGTACATGTTGCTCGGCGAGTACGACAAGGCCGTGGAGGAGTGCCGCTGTTCGCTGGTCATCCACCAGGAGACCGGCGACCGCAACGGTGAGGCCGCCGCATGGGACAGCCTGGGCTGCGCCTACCACCGGCTGCACCGTCACGAGGAGGCGCTGGACTGCTTCCGGCGGGCGCTGCGGATGTACCGGGAGATCCGGGACGCGTACCTGGAGGCCGACACCCTCGTCCACATCTCCGACACCCACCTCGCCGCGAGTGCCGCCACCGCCGCGGCCGACGCGCTGCGGCAGGCGCTTTCCATCCTGGACGGCATGGGTCATCCCGACGCCGAGGGGGTCCGCAGAAAATTGCGCGACATCGAACTGAACCCAGTGGTGCCACGGGTCCGTGTATAGCGGCGTAGCTCCGGCCCGGAGCGGACGTCTGGTGGACCTGAGGAAGTGCGATGAACAAGAACGCGCGGAACGCCCTGTTCCTGACCGGTACGGCCCTGGCGCTGACGGCCGTCACGGCCTGCGGGCAGCAGACCGGTACCGGGGCCGCCCCGGCGTCGGTGCAGCAGCCGGTGGTGAACGCGGTGTCCGGCTATCCCAGCGTGGACGACACGGAGTCGGCCCCGCCGGTGACGGAGGCGGCGTCCGGACTGGCGGTGCGCACCGACGCCAAGCTCAAGACGATCGTCGTGGACGGCAAGGGCATGACCGTCTACGTCTTCAGCAAGGACACCAAGCCGGGCACGTCGAGCTGCGAGGGCGAGTGCGCGGCGCAGTGGCCGCCGGTCCCCGCGGACGACGCCCAGGCGGCGAAGGGCCTGAACCAGGACCTGCTCGGCTCCATCACCCGCACCGACGGCTCCAAGCAGCTGACCCTCGCGGGCAAGCCGCTGTACTACTTCGCCAAGGACAGCCTGCCCGGTGACACCAACGGCCAGGGCGTCAAGGGCCTCTGGTACGCCGCGGAGCCCGACGGCTGGAAGGCAGGCGTGGAGCGCCCGGCCCTCGGCGTGCTGAACGACCCGAAGCTCGGGAAGATCCTCCAGGACAAGAACGGCCGGACGCTGTACCTGTTCACCAAGGACAAGCCGTGGCCGATGAAGACCGCGTGCGACGCGACCTGCCTGCAGAAGTGGACCCCCACCGCCCCGGTCACCGCCGCGGACGCCAAGGCCGCGGGCCTGGCGCCCACGGCACTGTTCACCTTCAACACGCCGAACGGCACGCAGCAGGAGGCCTTCAACTGCTGGCCCGGCTACACCTTCAAGGGCGACAGCCAGCCCGGCGACACCAACGGCCAGAACGTCAAGGGCGTGTGGTTCGCGATCAAGCAGGACATCACGGTCGACCGCGGCAAGACCGTCCCGGCGGCCAAGGGCTGACCGCTCCGGCCCCGGCGGCGCACCCGCGCCGGCCGGGGGCCGTGCCGACGACCCGCCGGGGGGCAGCGGTGCCCCGGCGGGCCGTCGCGGCGTTCCGGTCCGCGGGGTCGCGGAGCCGGCCGTCAGAATCACGTCAGTTTTTCGGCAGCGGGGCCTGCCTATGATCGCGCCCCGCGCTGCTTCCGCCAGGAACATCGCCGAAGCAGGCACGAACCGTCGTGCCCGTCGGCCCCCGGGCCCCACACCCGGTCCGGCCCGCGCCCGCCCCGCCCCGTCCTTCGGTGATCCGCGCACCGGCCCCGCAGTGCGGCGGCGCCGGCGCGAGAGCCGGGAGCGCTGACGGGGACGAGTTGTGCCTTCCGGGACCGACCATGACTTTCGCCGCTGCTCCGGGTGTCCGCCCTGCGGCACGCTCCGGACATCTGCTGACCCTTCTGGCGGCCGATCACGGCAAACCGCTGCTCGCCTACGCGGAACGCCTGCTGCGCGACCGCCACATGGCGGAGGACGTCGTCCAGGAGACCCTGATCCGGGCGTGGCACCACACCGACCGGCTGTACGGCAACGAGGGCTCCGTCCGGGGCTGGCTGCTCACCGTGGCCCGCAACCTGGCCATCGACCACATCCGCAGCGCCCGCTCCCGTCACGAGACGGTGGGCGCGGACCACCACGACGTGCTCCAGGCCGACCACGCCGACGCGGTCCTGGCCTCGGTCGACACGCGGGCCCTGCTGCGGCACCTGTCGCACGAGCACCGCGAGGTGCTCGTGCACACGTACCTGTTCGGCAGGACCGTCCAGGAGACGGCCCGGATACTCGGCGTCCCGGCGGGCACGGTGAAGTCCCGGCAGCACTACGCGCTCAGCAATCTGCGCAGCCGGGTCGGCGCCGCGGCGTGGTGACCGCGGCGAACACGCCGTGCAGGCCGTTCACGCCGGGACCGTGAGCTGGACACCGAGCACGGGGATGTCCACCGCGCCGTCCGCGCCGGCCCGCCAGCGCCAGTGGGCGCCGCCGACCTCGCCGCAGACCAGTCCGGTCCATCCGGCCCCGCCGGGACCGCACAGCGCGGCCAGTTCCGCGGCCTCCGGCCCGGTGGGTGTGCCGGCCATGACCACCAGCCCCCTGACCGGCCGGCGGGCGGCGGCGCCGCGCACCGTGCCGCGGGGCCCGGGCGCCGAGTCCCCCGGGAACACCGGGGTCCGCTCCTCGGTCCCGACGCGGACCACCTGGCGCAGGCCGGACGGCAGGGTCAGCGGCGACGCGTCCGCGCTGCCGCGCAGGACGGTCACCGGGGTGCCGGGCCGGTTGCGGGCGACCTCCTCGAGCAGGCCGTGCACCACGTCGCGGGCGACGGCGCGGTCACCCGTGACGCTGAGGACCCCGTCGAGCCGGCTGAGGTCGTAGAAGACCGGCTCGCCGTCCGCGTCGACGCCGACGCGCACCAGGCAGGCCCGGTCGTCCGGGACCCGGGACGCCGCGGCGTCGGCCGTGCGGCGCCACCGTGCGCCCTCCGGGCCGTCGAGTGCGGTCCAGGGGGCGCCGGGGGTGTCGCCCGGGGCCAGCCACGCGGTCACCCCGGCGCTGTCCACGCGCAGGGCGTGCACCGGCCGCTCCGGGGTGTCCCCGGAGCCGGAAAGGTCGGCGGCGGCCGCGTAGGCGCGGCTCACGGAGCCCGCGTCGGCGGCGAAGTGCCGGCCCACCGTACGGCGCAGCGCCAGGCGGCGGCGCCGGGCGACGGGATCGCCGAGCCGGCGCACCGCACGCTTCGCCGCGGCCCATGCGGCACCCACTCGGCGCCTGCCGACGATGCCCGCGGTCACCAGGGCGAGCAGCACCGCGCCCAGCACCGCGATCGCGGCCGGCAGCGGAATGGTGAAGGCGGCACCGCCGCCCGTGCCCGTGCCCGTGCCCGTGCCAGCGCCGGGGTCGGTCGCGGCCGGGGGTGCGGAGGCGTTCTGGGCGGCGGTGTCCCGGGCCAGTTGGACATCAGGGCCCGAGGCGTCCTGCGGCAGACGCAGGATCCAGCCGGGGTGCAGTTGCTCGTCCGGGCTGGTGAGGGCGGCGCCGTCGGTCTGCGCCTGCCCGCGGTTGAGGTCGAAGATCTCCCCGGCGCGCGCGGGGTCGCCCAGGGTGCTCGCCGCGACCGACGCGAGGGTCGCGGGGGCGCCCCCGGTCGTGCCGGTGTCCTGGACCACGAACACCTTCACGAGCTGGTCGTCCGCGCTCGCCGGGGCGGCGCTCGCGGCGAACAGGGCCCAGAGCGCCAGCAGTACCGCGGCCGCGGCGCGGCGCAGCGCCCTCCCGTGGGCGGGTGCGGTCGTCGCGGCCCCCGGCCGGTGCCGCCGTGTGGCGCTGACGCCGTCTCTCATCGTCTCCACCAAGTTCTCGTGTGCGTGCCGGTCCCCGGTCCCCGGCTCCGTCACCCCCTACACGGAGCGCCGCGGGAAAAAGGTTCGAAAGAGATCTGAACCAAGTCCCGGCGGGCGCCGTGTGGCAAGCGACAACGCACACGGACCTGGGAGGGACACGGATGGGACGCCGGCACGCGAGCGACGAGGACTTCCGCCTCGTGGGGCTCGACCGGGACCCGACGCCGGGTGATCCCGAACTGATCCGGGGGGTCGTCAAGCGGTACCAGGACGTCGGTGACGCGGCCGAGAAGGCGCTGAACATCCTCAAGAAGGACGGCACCATCTCCCGCGGCCGCGGCTCGGCCATGGACCAGCTCAAGGAGAAGATCGGCGACGACCTTCCCGACAAGCTGAACAAGACGGCGACCTCGTACCACGACGCGGCCCGTGCCTACAACGAGTACATCCCCCGCCTCCAGGAGGCGCAGGACACCTTCGACCGCGCCGTCGACCAGGCCCGCTCGGCCGCCGCCAAGGCGGGCCAGACCCCGAAGACGCTCGGCGAGAACCCCACCGACCAGGAGAAGTCGCAAGCCCGCGCCGTCCAGGACGAGATCGACGCGGGCACCAACGAGCTCGGCGCCGCCAAGGGGCTCGCCCAGCAGGCCAAGCAGATGCGGGAGTCCGCCCAGCGGACCTGCGCCGAGGTGCTGGACCGCGCGGCGGCGGAGGCGATCCCCGAGCGCAACGTCTTCCAGAAGATCGCCGACTTCTTCAAGGACTTCCCGTTCGTCCAGATCCTGCTGGCCGCGCTGATCGCCGTGGTGGCCGTGTTCTTCCCGGTGGTGGGCGCGCTGCTCGGCGGGGCGTTGTTCGTCTTCAACCAAGTGGTGGCGAGTCAGACGGGCGGCATCAAGGCCGGTGACTTCGTGGCCGGGTTGATCGGCATCATCCCCGGTGCCTCCCTGTTCAAGCTCGGCAGCAAGGCGGTCCAGGCGATCGCCCCGGCCGCGGTCGCCGCGATCAAGAACTCGGGGACCATCGCCAAGGTCTCGGGGACGATCACCAAGGTCGGTGACTCCGTCACCGCCAACAAGGCGGTCGGCGCGGTGCTCGCCAACCCGGTGGGCAAGGTGACCGTGGACATCACCGGCAAGTTCCTGACCAACTCGGCGCTGGAGGCGGCCGCCAAGGCCGCCAACCACGACAAGATCACCGCGGCCGGCGTCTTCGGCGGCGCCGCCGCGGGCGCGGTCGCCGGAGCCGCCTTCAAGGGCGGCATCGGCAAGATCGGTTCCGCGCGCGGCAACGCGCCGGTCCCGCCGGGGGGCGGCGGCCGGTTCGGGGACACCACCGATCCCGCGCTGGGCGACTCGATCGGCAAGCGGGCCTCGGACCAGGTCGGCGGCTTTGTCGAGGAGGGCGCGACCCTCGGTACGAAGATCGGTGTCGGGGTCGCCCAGGGCGGCGACCCCAACGAGGTCGCGGCCGGGGAGATCGCCAACTCCGCGCCCAAGCTGGGAGCGGGACCGGTCGGTGTCGCGGGGCTGGGACGCAAGATCGACGGCGTCGCCGACGGCATCCCGATCAAGGGTTCCACCGGCCCGGGCACGGGCACCGCCACGCCGGCTCCCCCGGCTGCTCCCCCCGCGGCGCCCGCACCGGACTCGCCGACCACCCCGGCCGCGCCGCACTCGCCGACGGTGCCGGACTCGCCGACCGCCCCGGCCGCGCCGGCCACCCCGACGACGCCGAACTCGCCCACGCCGCCGGCTTCCCCGACGACCCCGGCCGCGCCGCACTCGCCGACGGTGCCGGACTCGCCGGCCACCCCGACGACCCCGGCCGCGCCCGACTCGCCGACCACCCCGACCACGCCCACCGCGCCGGATTCCCCGGCCGCCGGGCGCCCGCCGCTGACCCCGCTGGACATCCCGCCGCAGAATCCGCAGAGCCCGCAGGGCCCGGCGAGCCCCCCGGGCGGGGCCACCTCCCCGTCCGGCTCGGACTCCGGCAGCGACGGCTTCACCACCGCCCCGACCAGCCCCGCCGGGGGCGACGGGACGACGGGCTCCGACGGCCGCTAGCGCCGCCCGGACCCGCACCTCCACAGACCTCCGTCCCCTGGAGGGACGGATTGTTCACCCGATCACGCAAGGAGTACCGACATGCCCGACTACCGCGTCAACTCGGACGAGACCGCCTCCACCTCGCAGGCGCTGCTCAACGACTTCTCGCAGCTGCAGGACAAGCTGAGCGAGGTCAAGGGCAAGATCTCCAACCTGCTCGCCAACGGCTACAGCACCCCCGCGGCCCAGCAGAAGTTCTCGCCGTTCTTCGACGAGTTCGCCAAGGGCTTCGACCAGGTCAACCAGGGTCTGCAGGGCATCGGGCAGTACGTCCGCTCCGTCGGCGACGCCTTCTCCCAGACCGACGACCAGCTCGGCTCCAACCTCGGCTGAGGCCGGTGACCCCGTCGCCCCGTCCCGCCCCTTCGTGAGAAAGACGATGCATCGTGCGTTTGAACGTCAGCGTTCGTGACCCCCGCGTCGAGGGGGTGTCCACCACCGTCGTCGTCGAGACCGAGCCGACCGCGCGGGCCGGCCGTCTCGCGGCGGAGCTCGCGCGGGCCGTCGACCACGAAGGGGCCGGCGGGGCGGGGACGGGGGATCCCGCCCTCTTCATCGGTGCCGGGGAGATCGACCCGGAGGCCACCCTGCAGGCCGCCGGGGTGCGGGACGGCATGGACCTCGGGCTCGGTTCCGCCCTGCCGGCGGAGCCCGAGCCGGAGGGCCGCACCGAGATCCGGCTGGTGTCGGGGCGGGGCGCGGGCACGGTCTTCCGGCTGGTGCCCGGCGAGTACGACCTCGGCAGCGACGCCACCTGCCGGATCCGGCTGGCCGAGGACGCCCCGGCGTTCGCCGCCCAGATCCGGGTGCGGCTCGACGGCGGCGCGGAACTGCTGTCCGGCGCCGACGCGTTGCTCGACGGCAAGCCGATGGAGCCCGGTGCGGCCTGGCGGGAGGGCAGCCAGCTGGCCGTCGGCGACACCCTGCTGGAACTGGCGTCGCGCGAGGCGGCGACCGCGCCGCTGACACCGGCAGCCGACGGCCTGGGCCTGGAGTTCAACCGGCCGCCGCGCTTCCTGCCCGCTCCCGCGGGCGGCAAGTTCCGGCTGCCGACGCCTCCCGTCCGGCCCGACAAGCGGCCCGTCCCGCTGCTGCCGATCCTGCTGCTGCCCGCCGGCAGCGCCGCGATCGCCATCTTCGTCACCAAGAGCTGGGTCTTCGTCTTCATCGCCCTGCTCTCGCCGCTCGCCGCGCTGTTCACCCAGTTCGGCGGGCGCAAGCAGGCGATGCTGAAGTACCTGGAGAAGAAGGAGGAGTACGAGGGCGCGCTGCGACGGGTGCGGGCGGACATCGAGTCCGCCGTCCTGGAGGAACAGCGCGGCCTGCGGTTGTCGCTGCCCGATCCGGCCTCGCTGCTGCAGATGGCGGTACGGCCGTCCGAGCGGCTGTGGGAACGCCGCTGGCAGGACCCCGACTTCCTCTCCGTCCGGGTGGGCACGGCGGATCTTCCCTCGTCGCTGAGCGTCGAGGACCCCACCCAGGACGAGCACCGGCGCTTCACCGTGCCGCCGCTCAGCCAGGTGCCGGTCTCCGTGCCGCTGCGCAGGGTGGGGGTGGCCGGACTGGCGGGCCCCGGCGCGGAGCGGCTGGCCGGCTGGATGACGGCCCAGGCCGCCGCGCTGCACAGCCCGGCGGACCTGCGGATCGTGGTGCTGGCCGGGGCGGACGGGGAGGCGGCGTGGTCGTGGACCCGCTGGCTGCCGCACGCGCAGGCGCAGGGCGAGGACGCCTACGCGCTGGTGGGCAGCACCACCGACTCCTTGGCCCGCCGTATCGGCGAACTCGGCCAGATCGTCACCTCGCGCATGGCGGCCGGACCGGATCTGGTCCGGGGCGGCGTCAACGGCTACCCCGACATCCTGGTCGTGCTGGAGCAGGCCCGCAGGGCCCGTTCGCTGCCCGGTGTGATCGCGCTGCTGCGCGACGGGCCGTCGGTGGGTGTCCACACCCTGTGCATCGACCGCGAGGAGCGGCTGCTGCCCGAGGAGTGCGGCGCGGTCGTCGTCACCGGGGGTGCCTCCCAGGGCGTCTCGCGGGTGCGCACCGGTACCGGCTCCGCCCTGGAGGGCGTGCGTACCGACTCCCCGGAGCCGGCCTGGTACGAGCGCTTCGGACGGGCGCTCGCGCCGCTGCGCGGCGTCGGGGACAGCGACGAGAGCGCGCTGCCCGGATCGGTGCGGCTGCTGGACCTGCTGGGCATCGAACCGCCCACCGCCGAGGCGGTGGTGGCCGGCTGGTCGCTCGGCGGCCGCAGCACGCGGGCGATCCTGGGCACCGGCTACGACGGCGACTTCTCCGTGGACCTGGTCCGCGACGGGCCGCACGCGCTGATCGCGGGTACCACCGGTTCGGGCAAGTCCGAGCTGCTGCAGACCCTGGTCGCCACGCTCGCGGTCGTGAACCGGCCGGACGAGATGACCTTCGTGCTCATCGACTACAAGGGTGGCAGCGCCTTCGCCGAGTGCGCCGACCTGCCGCACACCGTCGGCCTGGTCACCGACCTCGACACGCACCTGGTGGAACGCGCCCTGGTCTCGCTGGGCGCCGAACTGCGCCGCCGGGAGACCCAGTTGGCGCAGGCCGGGGCCAAGGACATCGAGGACTACCTCGACAAGCGGTCCCGCGGCGGCGACGTGCTGCCGCCGCTGCCCCGGCTGCTGCTGGTCGTCGACGAGTTCGCGTCCATGGTGCGCGAACTGCCCGACTTCATCTCGGGCCTGGTCAACATCGCCCAGCGCGGGCGCTCGCTGGGCATCCACATGGTGCTGGCGACCCAGCGTCCCGGGGGTGCGGTCACCCCGGACATCCGGGCCAACACCAATCTGCGGATCGCCCTGCGCACCACCGACACCACCGAGAGCCGCGACATCATCGACGCTCCCGACTCCGGTGACATCTCGCCCGCCAACCCGGGACGCGCCTACGCGCGCCTCGGACCGTCCGCGCTGCTGCCCTTCCAGTCCGGGCGCGTCGGCGGCCGGCGGCCCGGCGGCGCGGTCGCCGAGGGGACCGAAGTGCCGGTGCGGGCCCACGCGGTGACCTGGCGGGAGCTCGGCGGCCCGCTGCCGACCGGCCGCTCCCGCGGCGGCGGTTCGGGCCTGGCGCAGTCCGAGGCGGTCACCGACCTCGCGGTCCTCACCGCGGCCGTCGCCCAGGCCGCCCGGCTGGCCGACGTGCCCCGGCAGCCCAGCCCCTGGCTGCCCGCGCTGCCGGAGGTGCTGGAGTGGACGGCGCCGCCCGCGCCCGGGCCGGCCGGCGAGCGGGCGGCCGAACTGCCGCCCGTCGCCTACGGCATGGTGGACCTGCCCGCACGGCAGACCCGGGCCCCGCTGGAGTTCGACATCGACCGGGCGGGCCATCTGCACCTGATCGGCTCGCCCCGCAGCGGCCGCTCCCAGTCGCTGCGCACGCTCGCCGCCGCGCTGGCACAGGCGCACGGCGCGGACGACGTCCATCTGTACGGGATCGACTGCGGCAACGGCGCGCTGAACGCGCTGGCCGCGCTCCCGCACTGCGGCGCGGTCGTGGACCGCAACCAGGTGGAGCGCCTGGGCCGGCTGCTGGACCGGCTGAACGCCGAACTCACCGCCCGGCAGGGCGTGCTCGGCACCCGTGGTGCCGCCGACCTCGCCGAGCTGCGCCGCAGCCAGGCCGCGGGGGAGCGGCTGCCGCACATCGTGCTGCTGGTCGACCGCTTCGAGGTCTACGAGCGCGAGTTCACCGCGTACGACAACGGCAGCCTCATGGAGCGCATGATCAGGCTGCTGCGGGACGGCGCGGGCGTGGGCATCCACGTCGTGCTGGCCGGCGACCGGGTGCTGGGCTCCAGCCGGTTCTCCGGGACCACCGAGGACAAGATCGTCCTCAAGCTCAACGACCGCCAGGACTACTCGTCGGTCGGCGTCCCCTCGAAGTCGGCGCCGAGCGACCCGGCCCCCGGGCGCGGCATCCGCACCCTGGACCTCGCGGAGGCCCAGATCGCGGTGCTGACCGGGGACCTGTCCGGCGCGGCGCAGGGGCAGTTCCTCACGGATCTCGGCACGGCGCTCACCGAGCGCGAGGCCGGTGTGCCGCAGGCACGCCGTCCGCTGCGCCTGGACCTGCTGCCGGACCGGATCGCCTACCGCGACGCGCTGCCCCTGCACACGCGGCGCGGCCCGATGCGCCCGCTGGTCGCGGTCGGCGGGGACACCCTCACCGCGCTGGGCCCGGACCTCGCCGACGTCCCCACGTTCGTCGTCGCCGGACCCCCGCGGACCGGCCGCAGCACGGTGCTGCTCACCGCGGCGCACTCGCTGCTGGCGGAGGGCACGGGCCTGGTCCTGCTGGCGCCGCGCCGCTCACCGCTGCGCGACCTGGAGGGCAGGACCGGGGTGGCGGCCGTGATCACCGACTCCCAGGTGACGGTCGAGGAGTTCCGGCGGGTGCTCGGGGCGATTCCGCAGGACAACGCGGTGGTCGTCGTGGACGACGCCGAACTGTTCATGGGCTCCGACATCGACGCCGACCTGGCGCTGCTCGCCCGCGGCGGCGCGGGCAACGGCTGGGGCGTGCTGGCGGCGGGCAACGCCGAGTCGCTGGCACTGAGCCTGGCGGGCTGGATGGGCCAGGTGAAGCGCAACCGCACCGGCATGCTGCTGTCGCCGCAGGGCCTGGCCGACGGTGAGGTCATCGGCGTCAAGCTGACCCGCGGCGTGGTCGGTCAGGCACCGCAGCCCGGCCGCGGCCTGATCCACCTCGGCGACGGGTCGCTGCGGGCGGTGCAGGTGCCGCTGTCCGGCACGGAGGTCTGACGGCCTGGTACGGACGAAGGGCGGCCGGGACGCGATGTCCCGGCCGCCCTTCGCGTACCCGTCCGGCTCAGGAGGCGCCGGCGACGGGCACCAGCGGCTCGCCCTCCTCGGTCAGGAAGCGGAAGGTGCCGGTGACGGCGTCGAAGAGGTCGTACACCTCGTTCTTCAGCGGCAGGTTGGGGCTGGCCAGGGTGACGACGAGGAAGTCGTCGACACGTCCGGGCACCGGCATCATCGTGTGCATCGTCAGCAGCTCGACGTCGATGTCGCCGGTCAGCCGGGTGGTCTCGGTGCCGGTCACCCGGGGCACCGTGCCCACGTGCGGCACCTTCACGGAGGTGATCACCCGGTCCTTGGGCGCCGTCCCGTTCGCGGAGGAGACCCCCAGCTGCGCGGAGAGCACCGGGAGCGTCAGCTCCGAGCCCTCGGGCGTGGTGACGGCGAAGACCATGCCGTAGGCCATGAACAGGTCGTCGCCGTAGAGGGTCGCGGTGCCGGTGGCCAGCAGTGCCCCGTGCCGCCGCGCGGCCCGGCTCACCTCCCGCCCCTGCCGGAACATGTCGTTGATCCGGGCCTTCTCGCGGGGGTCGTCGGTGGTGGCGAGCGCCTTGGCGCGGGTCCTGGACAGCTCCTCCCCGCTCAGGTCGATGGTGTCCCACAGGTCGGGGACGTCGAGCAGGAAACGGTGCGCGGTGCTCACTGGCCACTCTTTCCGTCGTCGAGGTTCGCAGCGGCGTCCTGGTCGGTCTTCTCGAAGGAGTCCAGGATGCTCCCGATGGCGTCCCGGATGCCCTTGACCTGCTTCTGCAGCTGCTTCTTGCCGTCCTCCCACTTGTTCTCGAAGTGCTGTGCCGAGCCGTGGGAGAGCTCGGGGCCGAAGGCCGCGTCGAAGTCGAACGTGTGGTGCCCGATGTCGATGAAGTCGTGCACGAAGTCCAGCATCTGCTGGGCCTCGCGCAATTCGTCCCCCGGTATGTTGATGTCCTGGGCCATGTCGATCCCCTCGTGCTCCGCCGCTTACGGCCTCACGGGTCACACGGGTGGGACGGCCCGCGGAGTTCAATCGGCTTCCGGCGGGTACCTGTGAGGATCCGCTGCCGCGAAGACCCGCGAAATACGGGTGAACCCTTTCGCGCGCGGCCCCGTGTATCTGGGGTGACCTCTCTTCACCACTTCTCCGGCGCCGCCCCGCGCGGTCCCGTACGCCGCGCGGTCGTCGCCACCGCGGTCGTCCTGTGCGGCGTGGCGGGCCTGGCCGGGTGCGGCAAGACCATCACCATCGGGGACGCCGGCGCCCCGGCGGCCCCGGCCGCCTCCGCGCCTGCCGCGACCTCGCCCGCGGCGCCTCCCGCCGCGTCGCAGCCCGCGGGCAACACCGCGCTCCAGGTCGTCGACCGGACGGCCGCCCAGGCCGGGCTGACCGGCAACGGCGGCACCGTCGTGGGGGCGGCCGTCCAGGAGAGCCCGCCGCGCTGGGTGCAGCTGTCCGCGGTCACCTCGCCGCCGCTGACGGCGCCGCATCTGATCAACATCAACCAGGCCGCGCTCTACCGCTTCGACCCGGACAGCGCCGACCCGACGCAGTCGCACTGCAACGACGCCTGCGCCGTCCAGTGGCCCGCGGTCACCATCCAGCAGGGCGGCAACGTCTACCTGGCGGGCGTGGACCGCGACCAGGTGGGCGCCATTCGCCGCCAGGACGGCCAGGTGCAGCTGACGGTGGGCGGCATGCCGGTCTACCGCTTCGCGGGGGACACCAAGCCCGGGGACCTGAACGGTCAGGGCGTCGGCGGGACGTGGTTCGCCGTGGGGCCGAAGGGTGAGAAGGCGGGGCAGTGAGAGTCCGCCCCCTGTGACAGGGCGGGCCTCCGGCGCCGGACAGCGACGGCCGGAGGTCCGCCCGTTCCACGACGGTTACGGCTCGACGACCCACTGACCCCGGCGCATGACGCCGACCAGGTCGTACGCCTCGTTCAGCACCACCAGGTCGGCGTCCTTGCCGGGCTCCAGCGAGCCGACGCGGTCGTACACGCCCAGCAGCCGTGCCGGGTTGACGCTCAGGGCGCGCACGGCGTCGGTGACCGGGATCCCGTCCACCGTGACGGCCCGCTTGAAGGCGGTGTCCAGGGTCAGGGTGGACCCGGCGATGGAGCCGCCCTCGACCAGCCGGGCGACGCCGTCGGTGACGTCGACCTCCATGGGACCGAGCAGGTAGCGGCCGTCGCCGAAGCCAGCCGCGTCCATGGCGTCGGTGATGAAGGCCACCCGGCCGGCGCCCGCGCTGCGGAAGGCCAGTTCGAGGACGGCCGGGTGCAGGTGGACGCCGTCGTTGACCAGCTCCACGGTGACCCGCTCGTCCTCCAGCAGCGCGGCGACGGGGCCGGGCTGCCGGTGCAGCAGGGTGGGCATCGCGTTGAACAGGTGCGTGGCGACCGTGGCGCCGGCCTCGATGGCCTCCAAGGTGGCCTCGTACGCCGCGTCGGTGTGGCCGACGGCGGCGATGACGCCGTGCTCGGCCAGCAGCCGTACGGAGTCGAGCCCGCCCGGGAGTTCCGGTGCGAGGGTCACCATCTTCGCGGTCCCGCGGGCGGCGTCGATGAGCTTGCGGACGTCCGAGGGGTGCGGGTCGCGCAGCAGCGACGGCTTGTGGGCCCCGCAGCGGTGCGGGGAGATGAAGGGCCCCTCGAAGTGGATGCCCGCCAGGTCGCCCTGCTCGACCAGCTCGGACAGCAGCGCGGCCTGCCGGGCGAGGTCGTCCAGCTCGCCGGTGACCGTGGAGGCGACCATGGTGGTGGTGCCGTGCCGGCGGTGGGTGCCGACGCCGGTGAGGATGTCCTCCGCGCGGTCGGCCGAGAAGGACGCGCCGCCGCCGCCGTGCACGTGGATGTCCACGAAGCCGGGGACGATCCAGTGCCCGGACAGATCGCGGGCGGCCGCGGGCCGGCGCGGGTCGTCCGCGACGATCGAGCGGCCCTCGACGGTGATCCGGCCGCCGTCGACGACGCCGTCCGGCAGCACCACGCGGGCACCGGTCAGCACGGTTGGTTCCGCAGTCAAGCGGTCACCTCCAGGGAGAGAAGATCCCAGGCCAGCAGCCCTGCGCCCAGGCATCCGGCGGTGTCCCCGAGGGCCGCCGGCACGATGAGGGGGAGTTTCTGGAACGTCAGCCGCTCCTCGACGGCCGCGCGCAGCGGCGCGAAGAGCGTCTCGCCGGCCTCGGCCAGCCCGCCGCCGACGATCAGCGTCTCCGGCGTGAGCAGGGTGATCCCGGTGACCAGGCCGTCCGCGAGGGCGGCGACCACCTCGTCCCACACGGCGACGGCGCGCGGGTCGCCCGCGGCGACGGCGGAGGCGCACTCGGCGGCCTCGGCGCCGAAGGCGCGGGCCACCCCGGCGGCGGAGGCGATGGTCTCCAGGCAGCCGTGCTGGCCGCAGCCGCACGCCGCGCCTCCGGGACGGACGACGATGTGCCCGAGTTCGGTGGCCTCGACCCGCCCCTCGATGCCGATGGCGCCGGCGATGCCGGTGCCCAGGGCGACGAAGAGGAAGCGCTCGGCGCCGCGCCCGGTGCCGAGCCGGCCCTCGGCCAGGCCCCCGGAGCGCACGTCGTGGCCGAGGGCCACCGGCGTGCCGTCCAGGCGGCGGGACAGCAGGTCGCGCAGCGGCAGGTCGCGCCAGCCGAGGTTGGCGGAGAACACCGCGACGCCGGCCCGCTCGTCGACCAGGCCGGGCACGGCCACGCCGGCTGCGGCGGCGGGCTCGCCGAAGGTGTCCGCCCCGTACGCCCGCAGTTCCGCGGCGAAGTCGAGCACGGAGGCGACGACGGCCTCGGTCCCGCGGTCCCGGCCGGTCGCACGGCGGGCCTCGTGGAGCAGCGTGCCGTCCGCCGCGACCAGAGCGGCCTTCATGCCGGTGCCGCCCACATCGAGGGCGATGACGTGTCTCACGGAGCACAGTCTCCCGTGAGACAGCGCAAAAGGTCTAGTCCACTCGTCGAAAGATATCCCGTCACGGCCGCCCGCCAGGCGCCCCGGCCGTGCCGCACAAGGGAAGGCCCGTGTGGTGCAGACCTCATATGTCCCTCGCCACGGGGCTATCGTGTCGAGGTGACCCTCACCGACCAGGACCGTGCCGTCCTCGACATCGCCGGCCGCACGTGGGCGGGACCCGGCGCGAAGGAGCGGGCGATACGGGAGCGGCTCGGGATCTCGCCGACGCGGTTCTACCAGCTCCTGAACGCGCTGCTGGACGATCCCGAGGCACTCGCGCACGCGCCCGTCACCGTCAACCGCCTCCGCCGCACCCGCGACGCCCACCGCACCACCCGGTAGATCCCGGCGCCCCGCGCCGTTCCCCCCCGGCGGCATGCCGGTCGGGGCGCATCGCGCAGCACGGGCGACGCTCCCCCCGGCCCGGGGGAGTGTCACCTGCGGACGGACAGGGCCCGGCTAGTCCTGGACCCGGCGGCCCATCGCGGTGCGGGAGCGCGTGACCAGGGCGGCGAGCAGCGTGGCCCCGACGGGCACCAGGATCAGGAGCATGCCGATAGTGGCCCACGGCACCACCACGGGCACGTCGACGTGCGCGAGGGCGCTGTCGCCGCCATGGGCCAGCGCCTGTTCGGCCATCTGCCGTTGCTGCAGGCGGTCGACGCCCCGCAGCGCGACGGCGGGCAGGATGCCCGCGGCCGTCCCCAGCAGCACGCCCATCGCCGCGACGGCCCCGCACTGGAAGCCGGAGAGCGTGCGCCGCACCCGGCCCGGTGCCCCCACCGCGGCCAGGGTCCTGAGGTCCGCCTCGGCGTCGGCCTGGGCGAGACCCGTGGCGACACCCGCCGCACCGATCGTCACCAGGGCGGCGAAGAGCGTCAGCGCCGCCAGGACGACGCCGTATCTGCCGGTGTACCCGTGCTCCAGGTAGACCTCGGACGTGACGCCCAGTTTGGCGATGTCCCGTGCCAGCGCCTGCTGTTCGGCATCGGTGGGCATCCGGGAGGTGGTGAAGAGCGAGCCCAGCGGCACGGTCCGCAGACCGGCGGCGGCCGCCGCCCGCTGCGGCACCACCGCCTTGACCCCGTAGGACCGGGCGGTGACCAGCCGTACCGGCAGTGTGGTGACCGTGCTCGCCTGCTTCGACACGTCGGGGGTCACCCGGAGCCGCAGCGAGCCGTGATCACCGTAGGCGCGGTCGAACAGCACCGTCGTCCCGTGGGCGAGCGCCTGCCGCGCGGCGGGGTCGTGGATCCCCAGCGTCTCCAGCACCTGCGGTCCGCCGACCAGGAGGCCGCCCTCGGCCCGGATCGCCGGATCGACGCTGTCGTACCGGCACCGCCAGTCCTTGGCGAACGACCGCAGCTGGGCCGCGGTGAAGGTCCCCGCGGAGCCCTCGGCGACGAGCGGGCACTGGTTGGCCTCGGGCAGTACTGGCATCACGTTCCCGCAGCCCGCCTGCCAGTTGCCCGCGTCGCAGATCCGCGTCCCGGCCACCAGCCGGGACACGTCCGCCCGCAGCCGGACCGGGACGTCCGCGGACACGCTGCGCCGCACCGCCGCGACGCCCCGGCCCGCTTCCGAGGGCAGGCCGACCGCGAGCACTCCGCGCGGCGCCCTGGCGATGTACGCGTGCCGGTTCTGCTCCTCCTGGCTCGCCGCGTACGTGGCGACCGCGACCGTACCGGCCACCGCCGCCAGCACCGCCGCGACCGCGGGCGCGGTGCGTCCCCGGTTGCGCACCGCGTCCCGCAGCGCCAGCCGCGGGACCAGCGGCAGCCAGTGGCCGAGCCGGCCGAAGCCCGCGACCAGCAGGGGGGTGAGGGCCACCACGCCCAGTTCGGCGATGGCGGAGCCACCGGCCACCACGTAGGCGTTGCCGCTGTGCACCGACCCGAGGACGGCGATCACCGCGCCCAGGCAGACCGCCACGAGACCGGCCGACGGCAGCACCCGTCCGGCCCGCCGCGTGCCGCGCCGTCCGGTGAGCGAGGCGAGCACGCTCTGCCGGGAGGCGGTGACCGCGGGCACGAACGCGGCGAGCAGCCCGGTGACCACCGCGAGCGCCGCGATTCCGAGCAGTTCCACCGGCCGCAGGGCGATCCCGCCGAACCGGCTTCCGGCGTAGTCCTCCAGCCTCGTACGCAGCAGCAGCGTCAGCGCCACGCCGACGACCGTGCCGGTGACCGCCGCCGCGGCCCCGGTCACCAGGCCGCCGGAGAGCACGATCGCCCGGATGTGCCGGCGGTCGCCCCCGTTGGCGCCGACCAGGCCGAGCTGGCGCCGCGACCGCCGGGCACCGACCGCGAACGCGGGGCCGGCCAGCAGGCAGACCTCCAGCAGGGCCATCCCCGCGACGGTCGCCGCGGCGGCCGGTGCCGCGCGGTCCGTGACCGGGGCGGACTTGCCGTGGTCCGGGAGGCGGTAGAGCGGTACCTCGGCGTCGGCGGGCGGATCGAGCATCACCGTCCGCGAATGGACGACCACGCCAAGGGTGTTGGCCCGCTGCACCATGTCCCAGGTGAAGCCGCCCCGGGCCGCGACCAGGTACGACGACATCGGCTCGCCCCGGTCCGAGCCGGCCGCCGTGCGGGCGGCGAGGTACCGGCCGATGAAGGCTCCCGGCCGGAAGTCCAGTTGAGCGGTGTCCAGCTTGCTGGGCAGTTCGTAGGCGCCGACGATGCGGTAGGCCCGGTCCAGCCCGTGGGCCCGGACCTCGGATCCGATGCGCAGCCCGCTGCGCGTCAGGAACGCCTCGGTCGCGGTCACCTCGTCGGGCGCGGCGGCGAAGCTGCCCCGGGTCAGGTCCATGATCCCGGCGGCGATGGGGTCGGCCGCGTCCAGTTCCCTGACCTCGGTGCTCATGACGCCGGAGGCGGTCGTGACGTCGGCGTAGGAGCTCGTGTCGGGGATGGCCCGGGATCCCGCGGGCGCGGCCGTCCGGGGATCGACGGCGGCCGGGGCCGTCTCCGCGGAACCCGGTGCGGCGGAGTCCTTCGCCGGGCCGCTCTGCCGCGCCGGCGCGAAGGTGTCGCCCTGCGGCGACTGCAGGATCGCCTGGTGGCCCTGGCCGGCGTCCTCCAGCCGCGCGTCGGCCGCCCCGATGTCGCGGGTGATCGTCTGCCGCGGGGTCAACTGGGAGCTGCGGATGGTGACGTCTGCGGCGCTGACCCCGACGACCGGTACGGCGATCATCGCCAGCACCATCAGGCTGCGGCCCTTGGCGCGCCAGGCGTCGCGGCGGGCGATCCGGATCGCGACCCGCCAGCCGTGCAACGGGGCGGCCCCCCGGACCCGCCGGGTCGTCGGCGCGGTCACTGGGCGGTCCCGCCGGTCAGCAGCGACGCCTCGGACGACCGCAGCGTGATGTCCACCACCGAGCCGTCGCGCACGAGGACCACCCGGTCCGCCCAGGTGGCGAAACGGGACTCGTGGGTGACCAGCACACACGCCGCTCCCGCGTCGCACCGGTTCCGCAGCAGCGCCAGCACCGCCTCAGCGGTCTCCGAGTCCAGGGCGCCGGTCGGTTCGTCGGCGAGGACCAGCCGGCGGTCGCCCACCAGGGCCCGGGCGACGGCGACCCGCTGCTGCTGACCGCCGGACATCTCGTCGGGGAAGCGGTCGGCGAGCTGCTCCAGTCCCATCTCCGCCAGCAGCGCGAGCGCTTCGCGGCGGGCCGAGCGGCTGCTGATGCCGTCCAGTTCACGGGGGAGCGCGACGTTCTCCGCGGCGGTGAGCGCGGGTATCAGGTTGTAGTCCTGGAAGACGTAGCCGATGCTGTGCCGGCGCAGCGCCGCGACCTGCTTGCGGCTCGCGGCGGTCAGGTCGGTCCCCTCGACCACCACGCGTCCGGACGTCGGCACGTCCAGCCCGCCGGCCAAGGTCAGCAGCGAGGACTTGCCCGACCCCGACGGGCCCATGACGGCGACGAGTTCACCCGGGTACACCGCCAGGTCGATGCCGCGCAGCGCCTGCACCTCGGTGGCCCCGGAGCCGTGCACCCGGGTCAGCGCTTCGAGGAGCAGCACGGGCGGCGGTGCCGGTGGCGTGGACGGTGTGTTCTGGCTGGACATGAGCTGGTCTCTTCCCCGGTGGTGTGCGACATGGAGGGGGCACCCCCTGGGCGGCCCCCAGGTCGGTTCACGGTGCGATCGGCATGCGATGGCCATGAGCTCATGAGGTTGCGAAACGGCAACGGATCCCGCGGCCCACGGCGACGGCGCCCCGCCGGTATGCCCGGCCGACGTCCGGGGCAACGGGCGGACAGCCCGCCGCTGCGTCCGGCCGACGTCCGGGGCAACGGGCGGGCGGGTGGGAGACAGCCCGCCGCAGGCGCAGCGGCGCCGCACACGGCGACGGCGGGTCGGCCGCACGCAGCGGCAGCCGCACGCGGCAACGGGCGGACAGCCCGCTGCTGCGTCCGGCCGACGTCCGGGGCAACGGGCGGGCGGGTGGGAGACAGCCCGCCGCAGGCGCAGCGATGCCGCACACGGCGACGGCGGGTCGGCCGCACGCAGCGGCAGCCGCACGCAGCGGCAGCCGCACACGCCCACGGCGCCCCGCCGCAACGCCCCGGAAGCCCCCCGGGAAGGCGATGCTTCCGTACGCCCGCCATGCCCCCCGCGCCGCTGGGTAGGGTCGGGGCATGACCCTCAGGGACCCCAGGGACGAACTGCCCGAGCCGACGACGCCCGAGGGCGGGGACGGCCTGACCGCACTGCTCGCGGAGCCCCGCAGGGCCGTCGTGGCGCTGGACTTCGACGGGACGCTGGCCCCGATCGTGCCGGATCCGGACAGCGCCCGGGCGCACCCGGACGCGGCACGCGTGCTCGCCCGCCTCGCGCCGCGCATCGGGTCGGTGGTGGTCGTGACCGGCCGTCCCGCGGGGGTCGCCGTGCGGTACGGGGGCTTCGCCGGGGTGCCGGGCCTGGAGCATCTGGTGGTGCTCGGTCATTACGGCGCCGAGCGCTGGGACGCGCGTTCCGGCGAGGTGCGGGCGCCCGGCGCGCACCCGGGGGTGGACGCGCTGCGCGCGGAACTGCCCGGGGTGCTGGACGGGATCGGCGCGTGGCAGGGCACGTGGGTGGAGGACAAGGGCCGCGCCGTGGCGGTGCACACACGCCGTACGGATGACCCGCAGGCCGCGTTCGAGGCGCTGCGCGGGCCGTTGGGGGATCTGGCGGAGCGGCACGGGCTGATCGTGGAGCCGGGCCGGATGGTGCTGGAGCTGCGTCCGCCGGGGATGGACAAGGGCGTGGCGCTGGGCGACTACCTGCGCGAGGTCGGGGCAGGACCGGTGCTGTACGCGGGCGACGACCTGGGGGATCTGGCGGCGTTCGGCGCGGTGGAGAAGCGCCGCGCGGACGGCCTGCCGGGTGTGCTGGTGTGCAGCGGCAGCCCGGAGGTGGCGGAGCTGGCCGCCCGCGCGGATCTGGTGGTGGACGGCCCGGAGGGCGTGGTGCGTCTGCTGGACGCCCTCGCGGCCGTACTCGAAGCTCAGGAGACCCAGGACCGCGTGAGCGACTGAAGGGCCGAGCCGTCGGGGTCGGCGGGCTCGACGCCGACGAAGGCGCGGGCGGTTCCGGAGGTCCGCCCCCGGAACGGCCCGCGTGGACGAGGCGGGCATACCGGCGCCCAACGCCCTCTGGCCGAGTGCGAGGCAAAGGGCTCAGGCCCGGCCCGACCCCGCCCCGCCGGCGCCGCCGTCGGCGTCGTGCACGATCAGGGCGATCTGCACCCGGTTGTTGAGGCCGAGCTTGCCCAGGACGCGGGAGACGTGCGTCTTGACCGTGGGCACGCTCATGTGGAGCGCCGCCGCGATCTCCGCGTTCGACCGGCCCTCCCCGATGGACAGCGCCACCTCGCGCTCCCGCTCGCCCAGCGAGGCCAGTTGACGGCGGGCCCGCGCGCCCGTGCTCCGCTCCGCCGCCGCCCCGCCGGACACCTGCGCGATCAACTGCCGTGTCACCGCGGGCGACAGCACCGGCTCCCCCGCCGCCACCTTCCGTACCGCCTCGACGATCTCGCGCGGCGCGGTGTCCTTGAGCACGAAGCCTGCGGCCCCCGCGCGCAGCGCGCGCAGCACGTGCTCGTCGGTGTGGAAGGTGGTCAGCACGATGACCTCGGGCGCCCCCGGCCGGGCCCGCAGTGCCTCCGTGGCGGCCAGGCCGTCCACCGACGGCATGCGGATGTCCATCAGCACCACGTCGGGGGTGTGCGCCTCGACCAGCGCGGCGACCTCCGCCCCGTCGCCCGCCTCGGCCACCACCTCGATGTCGGGGGCCCCGCCCAGCATCAGCCGCAGCCCGGCGCGGACCAGGGGATCGTCGTCGACGAGCATCAGACGCAGCACGGTCACGCCGCCCACCGTAGCCAGTCCGCCCGTCATCCCGCCCACGGCAGCCAGGCGCGGACGCGGAAGCCGCCGCCGTCCGGGCCGTGTTCGAGCCGGCCGCCGGCGAGGGCGGCGCGTTCGGTGAGCCCGACGAGGCCCTGCCCGGCGCCGGGGATGGCCGGGGAGCGCGGGGCGCCGGGGGACGCCGCGTCCGGCGCCGGGTTGCTGATCTCCACCGTCAGCCCGTGTGCCGGGCCACCGGTGACGCGTACGGTCACCTCCGCGCCGGGGGCGTGCTTGCGGGCGTTGGTCAGCCCCTCCTGCACGATGCGGTAGACGGTGCGCCCGGTGGCGGCACCGCCCTCCTCGGCGGCGCGGTCCGTCTGCAGTACGACCCGCATCCCGGCCTCCCGCGCCTCGGCCACCAGCCGGGGCACGTCGGTGAGCGTGGGCTGCGGCCGAGCTCCCGCGCCGGGGGCGCCCGGACCGCCCGGTTCGCGCAGCACGCCGATGATCCCGCGCAGGTCCTCCAGTGCCTGGTGCGCGGCGTCGCGGATCACACCGGCGGCCCGTTCGATCTCGGCGGGCGGCGCCCCCGGGTGGAACTCCAGGGCCCCCGCGTGGACGCTCAGCAGCGTCAGCCGGTGCGCCAGCACGTCGTGCATCTCGCGGGCGATCTCCTCGCGGGCCTGCCGCCGTCCCCTCTCGGCGTGCGAGGCGAGCAACTGCCGCCGGGAGCGCACGTACAGGCCCCAGCCGATCGCCCCGGCCATGATCGCGAAGAAGGTGAGTGCGGAGCCGGTCTCCGGCAGGTCCGGGTCGGGCCCGTGGGCGAGGAACAACGGCAGCGGAGCGAAGGCGAGCGCCGCGATCCACGCCGTGGTCCGCAGCGGCCGGTGGGCCGCCACCGTGAAGACGGCCACCGCCGTCGGCCCGCCCACCAGGTGCGCGAGCCATCCGGTGACCAGCAGCGCCACCGCCAGGTGCACCGGCCACCGCCGCCGCAGGAACAGCGCGGCGCAGGCGACCGCGCTCACCGCCTGCTCCACCACCCCGGTCCCGGCACCGGTCCCGCCCGCGGACAGCACGGAGAAGGCCGCCGCGCCGAGGAAGACCGCGATGTCGGCGCCGATGCCCTTCGGTATGCGTCGCATGTCCCCGAATCTACGGACCGCGGGCGCCGCCACCACCACCCGCGCCGCAAGTCGGGACCTTCGGACGACAGGAGGGCGACGATCGGCTACTTAGGACGACAGCCCGGCCGCCCGGCCGCTCCCTAGCCTTCGGGCATGAAGGCATTGCGCGGGTACAGCGGTTTCATGGGGCTGATCGGTTTCATCCTGCTCTCCCAGGGCGTCGGCGGCATCGTTTACGAAGTCACCGGCGGCTGGTTCCGCGTGTGGGCGCTGACCCAGCGGATCGGTTTCCTGGACGGCTACCGGATCTACGTGTGTGTCGTGCTGGTCGCATTGGGCCTGGCCGTGTGCGTGGCGGCAGACTCGGTGGGCAAGGCGAAGAGCGAGTAGTCCGCCCACCCCGAGGAGCCTGTCCTGAGCACGTCGTACGCGGAGGCGCTGTCCGCCCTGCTGCTGGTGGTGGTGCTGGTCTGCGCCGTGGTGCGCCCCTGGGGGTGGCCCGAGGCGGTGGTCGCCGTCCCGGCGGCGGGGATCGTCATCGGCGCGGGGGCGATCTCCCTGGAGCACGCCGGGGAGGAGGCCGCCCGGCTGGGCCCGGTGATCGGCTTCCTGGCGGCCGTCCTGGTGCTGGCCCAACTCTGCGACGACGAAGGGCTGTTCCGCTTCTGCGGGGCGTGGATGGCGCGCACGGCGGCGGGCCGTCCGCGTCGGCTGCTGGCCCAGGTGTTCGTCGTCGCCTCGGTGATCACGGCGGTGCTCAGCCTGGACGCGACCGTGGTGCTGCTCACGCCCGTGGTCTTCGCGACCGCCGCACGGCTCGGCGCGCGGGCCAAGCCGCACGTGTACGCCTGCACGCACCTGTCGAACACGGCGTCGCTGCTGCTGCCCGTCTCCAACCTCACCAATCTGCTCGCCTTCGCCTCCAGCGGGCTGTCCTTCGCCCGGTTCGCCGCGCTGATGACGCTGCCGTGGCTGGTGGCGATCGGGGTGGAGTACGTGGTGCTGCGGCGCTTCTTCGCGGGGGAGCTGGACGCGGGGGCGGGCGCCCGGACGGCCGGGGACGCGCCCGAGGTGCCGCTGTTCGCCCTGGTGACGGTGGTCTGCACACTCGCCGGCTTCGTCGCCACCTCCGCGTTCGGGCTGAACCCGGCGTGGGCGGCGCTGGCCGGCGCGCTGGTACTGGCGGTGCGCGCGCTGGTGCGGCGCCGGACCACGGTCCGCGCGATCGGCCGGTCGGCGGCCGTGCCCTTCCTGGCGTTCGTGCTCGCGCTCGGCGTCGTGGTGCGCGCGGTGGTGGACAACGGGCTCGCCTCGGTGCTCGCGCACGTCGTGCCCGACGGCACGGGCCTGCTCGCGATGCTCGGACTCGCGGCCCTGGCGGCGGTGCTGGCCAACGTCATCAACAACCTGCCCGCGGTGCTGGTGCTGCTGCCGCTGGCGGCGCCGGGCGGTGCGGGCGCGGTGCTCGCCGTCCTGCTCGGGGTGAACATCGGCCCCAATCTGACCTACGCCGGGTCGCTGGCCACGCTGTTGTGGCGCCGCATCGTGCACGCGCACGACGCGGCGGTGGACTTGCGGGAGTTCACGCTCCTCGGGCTGCTCGTCGTGCCCGCTGCGCTGGTGCTGTCGGTGGTGGCACTGTGGGTGTCACTGCCGGTCTTCGGAGGCTGAGTCGGAAGGGGGACCGCGGTGACCGTCGTCGTCTGGACCGTCGAGGGGACCTGGCCCGCGTCGGTGGACGCCGCCCGCGCCCACGCGCGGGAGGGTGCCGAGATCGTGCTGCTCCATGTCAGCGGCCAGGATGTGCCGGACGCCGCCCACGGCGCGTTCGCGGGTCTGCTGGGCCGCGGGCACGGATCGCCGTACGGCTGGGGCCGGGACCCGGGCACGCGGATGGAGGAGCAGGCCACCGTCTCGGGCCGGGAGTTGCTGGAGGCGGCTGCGGCGCGGCTGGGCCGGCCGTGCGTCCCGCGCGAGCTGACCGGCCGGGTCGAACGGGAGGTGGTGGCCGCGGCCGAGGGCGCCGAACTGCTCGTCCTCGCGCGGGACGGCGACCGCAGCCACCTCGGCCCGCACAGCCTGGGTCCCGCCGCGCGCTTCGTCGTGGACCACGCCCCGTGCCCGGTCCTCCTGGTCTGGCCGGAACCGGCCCCCGACCTCACCACCATCCCGCCCCCGCCGCCGCATCCCCCGCGGGCATAGTGCGGGGTCGGCCCCGCGCCGCCCGGACAGACCCGCGCCCCGGTCAGTCGGCGCTGCCCGCTGCTGCCACCCACCGCACGGGCTGTCCCGTCACGCGCGCGATCATGTCGAAATCGCCGTCGTAGTGCAGGACGGTGGCGCCGTGCCGTTCCGCCGTGGCCGCGATGATCAGGTCGGCGACGGACAGAGCCCTCCGGTTCCCGCCTCCGACGAGCCGGGCTTGCACCTCCAGGGCGCGGTCCCATGCCTCGTCAGGTGTGGGGAGCCAGTCGAAACCGCGCATCTCGTCGCGGATGCGCTCGGCGTCGGCCTTGGAACGGGCGCTGCGGAGGACCTCCAGCTCGACCGCGCCGCACACGGCGAGGAGCCCGGCGTTGTGCAGCGGCTGGACCATGGCGCGGACCGGCGGTTCCGGATAACGGGCGAGGGCGGAGGTGTCGATCAGGAAGCGGTCGGTCATGCGTCCCGGTGCGGGTCGTCCGCGCTGTCGACGGGACCGGTCAGATCAGGCAGCCCGCCCTCGGCCAGCCACATGCCGACCGGGGCCGGGTGGGCCCGGGGTGACCCGCGGGCGGCCTGAGCGCTCTGTGCCACCGCCCGGGCCGTGCGGATATTCCCGGGCGGCTGCGCCGTGGGGATATCGCCTTCTCCTGGTCACTCTCCGCTCATCGAGCGGCCCGCTTCCCGCCACTGGCTGACGAGTGCCGTACACCTTGGGCGGAGACTCGCATTCCGTTTGTCATCTGACGTATGCCCAGCCGGCGACCCTTCTGAGTAGCGTCGATGGGGTTTTGGACCATCGACCCGGGAAGGGCGACCTATGTGCACTCATAATGACACTCCGTCACACGAGCAGGCCGGGCACAGCCGGCGCGGCTTTCTGCGCAACGCGGCGCTGGCCGGTGCCGGAGCGGCGGCCGCAGGTGTCGGCGGGGCCGCGTTCGGCGCGACGCCCGCGTCCGCCACGGAGGCCCTGAGCGCCGCGGACGCCGCGCGGCACGGCGGTACGTCCGGTACGTGGAACCCCGACCCGACCTCGCTCCGGTTCACCCTCGCGATCATGCCGGACACCCAGTTCCTCTACTGGGGCAGCCAGGACAGCGTGAACCGGACTCCGCAGGAGGAGTCGTTCCGCTACATCATCAAGAACAGCGGGAACCCCGACAACAACATCGTGTTCATGGCGCACCTCGGCGACATGACGCAGGACGCCGACCCGTCCTCCTTCGAGCAGGTCGACAAGGCGTTCGCGCTGCTGGACCAGCACGGCGCCGCGTACAGCGTGCTGGCCGGCAACCACGACGTGTCGGGCGACGACACCCGCGGCGACACGCCGTACCTGCAGACCATGGGCCCGCAGCGGTTCCGGCACTCCAAGTCCTTCGCGGGGGCGGACGAGACCGGTTACAACACCGCGCACATCTTCCAGGCCGCCGGCCGCTCGTGGCTGCTGCTGGCGCTGGACTGGCGGACCACCGACCAGGGTTACGCGTGGGCCAACAAGGTCATCAAGGCCCACCCGAAGATGCCGGTGATCGTCACGTCGCACGACATCGTCGCCTCTCCGTACGATGACAACGTTTTCCCCTACGAGTCCGGCGACCCCGAGAACAACGCCGTGATCGTGGGCAACGGCCAGGTGATGTGGGACAAGCTGATCAAGGAGAACGACCAGGTCTTCCTGACCCTCAACGGCCACTACTGGCCGCCCGGGCGCATGACCCAGAAGAACGCCGCCGGCAACGACGTGCACATGCACATCACGAACTACCAGAACCGCTACTTCGGCGGCGGCGGCATGATCCGGCTGTACCACTTCGACCTGGTCCGCAACACGATCGACGTCGAGACGATCAACCCCTGGGTGCTGGCCCAGGACCCGGAGTCCCGCACCGAGCTGGCCGCCGAGATCGCCCAGGTCACCGGCCCGGTGGACAACTTCTCGATGCCGATCGACTTCGACGAGCGGTTCTCGGGCTTCATCCCGGTTCCGGCCCGGCCCGCCCGCCCGGCGAGCAAGGAGCTGGTGAAGGGCACCCTGGCGTACTGGCGCTTCGACGGGCAGGGCGCGCCCGGCACCGCGCTCACCGCGGGCCAGACGATCCGCGACCTGTCGGGCAAGGGCAACGACCTGACGGTGGTGACCCTGCCGGGCACCGCCGCCGACGCGCTGACCTGGTCCGCCGACCACCACCCCGACCAGCCCGCGCACGCCAGCCTGAAGTTCGCCGGCGGCCGGAACCCGGTCAACGGCTCGTACCTCACCACCGGGCCGAAGGCGCCGCTGAACACCGAGACGTTCAGGAGCGGCTACACGATCGAGTCGTTCGTCATGATGCCGCTGGACTGGGACTCCGGCAGGAACGGCAACGCGTCGTTCCTCAGCCGCCGGGGTTCGGCCGGCGCCGCGGGCAAGCACGGCAAGAACACCGACCCGAACGAGCCCCTGGCCCAGTTCAACATCACGAACAACGGCCGCGAGCCGCAGTTCAACCACTACCCGACGAACACCACCTACCCGACGACCAACTGGGGTCACGGCCTGGTGGAGCTCAAGTGGTGGCACCTGGCGGTCGTCAACGACGGCCGCTACACCCGGCTGTACGTCGACGGCGCTCCCGTCGTCGACAACCCGAACCGGATCTCGCAGGGCCTCACCTCCCTCGGGCTGCCCTGGCTGGTGGGCGGCCACGAGTACGCGGGCGCGATCGACGTCGTCTTCCACGGCAACGTCGGCGACATCCGCATAGTGAACCGCCCGCTGTCCCACGACGAGTTCCTGACCGCCGAGTAAGGCGGCCGTTGCCCGCCCCCGGCCCACCCGCCGGGGGCGGGGGACTCAGGCCCGCGGGGCCGGACGGGCGACCGCCAGCGCGGCCCGTACCCGTTCCGCGCCGCTCGGCCCGCCGGGAGCGGGCACAGCCGCGGGCACGGGCAACGGCACGGCTCCCGTGCACGGCGTGCACACCCCGGTGGCCTGGCCGCGCGGCAACGGGTCGCCGCAGCCCGGGCATTCGGGCAGCGGTGCGGCCGGGGCCGCCGGATCGGCGCAGGTGCGCGGCGCGGGGAGTTTGTCGCGCAGGCGGCGGGCGATGAAGCCGGCGGGGGAGTGCACGGCGGTCGGCAGTCCGGCGGTCACGGCGGTGCGCAGTTCGAGTTCGCTCGCGCCGTTCGCCAGCCAGCGCGCGGCCAGCGGTGCCAGTCCGGCCGCCTCGGCGACGCCGAGCGCGAGTCTGGCCTCCATCCGCCCCACCCGGTGCAGCACGGCCGCCGCGCGGGCGACCAACGGCGCGGCGGGGTGGGGGGTGTTCACCTCATCGGTGTTCTTCCCCTTGGGGGATGTGCCGACGGCCCGTCCGGCCGGTGCGCCGACCGTCGGCATCCGGTCACCCGGCGGCGCGAAGGCCGCCTCGATCTCCTCCGCCGTCCGCAGCGCGACGTTGGAGACGAGCACGCGCGTCGTCCAGCGGCCGGTGCGCGGGCACTGACTGCGCCGGGTGTGGACGAAGCCCTCGGCCTCCAGTTGCTGCCGGGCCCGGCGCAGGGCGATGCGGCCCTCGGGCATCTTCTCGCCGATGCTCTGCAGGGTCTCCCGCGAATCCCCGGGCAGGGAGAGCGCCCACTGCAGCAGTCGTACGGCCGTTCCGTTCAGCCGCGGATGGCGGATGAGGTCGTTCGGCGTCTGGGAGAAGAAACGGGTCGGCGGGATAGCATGGCGCATCATTTACGGGGCTCCTGTCGTAAGCCTCGGAGGTGTAGGCCCCCGGCCGGTGTTGGCGCACCACTGGGGGCCGCTTCATGCGGTGGGCACGAAGCGTGATCGGGCGGTCACTCTATCGGCATCGCGGCGCCGCACGCGACGAACGCCCGTCACTGCCCGTGCCCTTGGGGCGGGGCCGGCCCCGTCGACCGGGGCTGGTGCCGGGGCGCGTGACCGTGCATGATCACCTCGCACGCGACAACGTATGGGGGGATCGGCGTGGGACGTCGTTGGGTAAGAGTCCTGGCTGTCACGGTCGTTGTGCTGGCCGTGCTGTTCGTGACCGCGGACCGGGTGGCCGTGCACGTCGCGGACAAGGAGGTGCTCCGGCTCGCGCAGGAGAAGTACGGCTACGCGAACACCACGGACGGCCACATGAGCGTGGCGATCCAGGGCTTCCCGTTCGTGACCCAGGCGATCGGCGGCGACTTCCGGCACGTCACGCTGACCGCGGAGAAGTTCTTCATCGACACCACGGACAACCGGCAGGGCGGCTACCTGGACATCGCCCGTCTCTCCCTCGACCTGCGCGGCGTGAGCGTGACCTCACTGACGGCGCGCAGCGCCCAGGCCGATCTCGCCACCGGCACCCTGACCCTCTCGTACGACGACCTGTCCGGCGTGGTGACCCGGCTGGCGAGGGCAGGCGGCCCCCTGCGGGTCTCGCAGGCCCCGGGGTCGGACGGCCAGGAGGCACGCCTCCGGGTCTCGGGAACGGTCGGCGGAACACCCCTGAACGGCACGGGAACGCTCCTCGCGCAGGGCTCGGAGCTGACTCTGACCGTTCCCGGTGCGCCGGACGCCGGCTGCGCGTGGAAGATGAGTCTCCCGGTGGGCCTCGGCTTCACCGCCGCGCGCGCCACCGCCGACGGCATCGAGATCAGCCTCGTCGGTCACCAAGTGACGCTCGGCTCCTCGCGCTTCGACGCGTGAGGTCACTCCACCGGCACGGCGGCGGCGTACGCGACGAAGGCCGTCCACTGCTCGGCCGTGAACGCGTGCGCGGGCCCCGCGGGGTCCTTGGAGTCCCGGACGTGGACGGCGGCCGGGCCGATGGCGACCTCGATGCACGCCCCGCCCTCACTGCCGCTGTAGCTGCTCTTGAACCATGCGAGTTCGGCGGTCATAGCTCCCCTGCAATCTGCTCGATCACCTTCGCGGAGTCCCCGACGCTGAGGGCCTGCGACCGGATCATCGCATAGCGCTGGTTGAGTTTGCTGACCTCGTTCCGCTGGTCCACCAGCACGCTGCGGCCCTGGACTTCGAGATAGGCGAGCAGCCGCAGATCGGGGGTCTCCAACAGGTGCATGGGCCCGTCGAAACCGGCGTGCGCCTCGTGGGGGAGCGGCATGACCTGGACGGTGACGTTCCGCAGCGCGCCCGCCTCCAGCAGGCGTTCCAGTTGGCGGCGGTTGACCTCGCGGCCGCCCACCGGGCGGCGCAGCACCCACTCCTCGATGACGAAGGCGAGCTGCGGCGCCGGGGTCCGGGTCAGCAGCGACTGCCGGGCCAGCCGGGCCCGCACCCGGCGCTCGACCTCGTCCGCCTCCAGCGTCGGGCAGTGGGCGCCCAGCACCACACGGGCGTAGTCCTCGGTCTGCAGCAGGCCGTTCACGACATGCGTGTCGTATGTGTAGAGGCAGGCCGCGGCGCGCTCCAGCTCCGCGTACTCCTCGAACCACGACGGGAACTCGCCGCGCTCCAGGTGCCGCGCCGCGGCCCGCAGCACCCCGCCCGCGTCGCCGAGCAGCGCCTCCGCGCTCTCCACGAACGCCGGCGGCGGCATCCGCTCGCCCCGCTCGATTTTGACCACCAGGGACTTCGAGTAGCCGACGCGCGCGGCCAGTTCGTCGGTCGTCAGCCCCCGCGCCTCGCGCAGCGACCGCGCGACCGAGCCGAACATCCGCATGCTGGCCGAGCCCTCGCCCTTCGTCGCCGGCACGCCACCACCTCCCCGATACACAGCGCGTACACACCGGCCCGGCCTCCCCGACACAACTGATCCGGGGTCAGGTCGTCCCTGGTCAGGCTAGCCGCGGCACGGAACCGTTGACTCCATGACGCAGGAATCCCCACCCGGAACGGCGATGCGTGTCATCGCCGAGCCCGCCCGTATCGCCGCCGTGCGCATTGCCGTGCGCGAACAACTCCGCGCCTGGGGCCGCGAGGACCTCGCGCACGCCGCCGCGCTGTGCGTCACGGAGATACTCGCCAACGTCCACCGCCACGCGGGCTCCCCCGAGTGCGAACTGACCCTGCACGACCTCGCCGGCGAGGGCGTGCGGGCCACGGTCAGCGACCGCTCGCACCGGCTGCCCGTACCCGCTCCGCTGCCGCTCGACTGGTCGGCCGAACGCGGCCGCGGCATGCACCTCATCGCGACGGCGGCCCACCGGTGGGGCGCCCGCCCGACGCCCACCGGCAAGCAGGTCTGGGTGGTGCTGCGGTGAGGCCCGCCACCTGGGCCTGGCTGGACGGCACCGCCTTCGGGCCGGTGGCCTTCCTGTTGCTGGCCCATCCGCGCGGGCACGGCACGGCGGGGCTCGCCGCACTGCTCGGCCTGGCCGAGCCGGGGCGGCGGCTGCCCGACCTGGGCGAGCGGATCACCGTGAGCGCTCCCGGCCGGGCCGTCGTGCACGCGGACGGGGGCGGGTGCCTGCTCGAAGTCGCCGTCGGGGAGCGGTGGTCCGCCTTCGTGGCGGACGGCGGCCCGGTCGCCCTGGTCGTCGGACTCGAACCGCTCGCCCGCCGGGCCCCGCTCGCGGAGGTGGAGGACTACCTCGCCACCGGCGCGCTGACCGCCCGCATCCGGCTGGGGATCAGCAGGCGACGGGCGGCCGGTCAGCCGCGCACCGGGGGCTGACCGGCCGTCGTCCCCGGGAACGCCAGGGCGGACGGGTCGAAGACCCACGCCCTGCTGTGCCGCGACCCCGGGCAGGTCAGCCGGGAGGCGGCGCGGTACGGCGCGGCGTGGGGATCGGGGACGAGGAGGGACTCGGGGAGCATCGCGCCGATCGACTCGAAGACCGCCTCCTCGTGCGGCGGTCGCCGGCCCGGCCCGGGCCTGTCCGGTGAGGGCGCCGCGGCCCGTGCTCCTGTCCGGGGTCGCCGGGGCGTCCCCGGCCGGGGAGCGGAGGCAGGAGGCCGTCCCGGACCGGGCCCACCGCCGGAGGCGTCAGTGCCGGACCGTGACCACGATCTTGCCGACCTGGCCGTTGGACTCCATGTAGCGGTGCGCCTCGACGATCTCCGTGAGATCGAAGGTCCGGTCCACCAGGGGCGTGAGGGCCTCGGTGTCCAGTCCCTCCCGCACGAACGCGACCGCGCGGCGCAGCCGGTCGGCGTCCTGCGTCACCTCGAAGACCGTGAAGAAGCGGCTGGTGATGCCGGGACGCTCCTCGGCGGTGGGCAGCTCCGCGGGGCGCGGGTCCAGCGCACCGTAGAGCAGGAGCGAGCCGCCGGGCCGGACGAGCGGCGCCAGGTCGCGCAGGCCGGGGCCGCCGACGGAGTCGAGGACCGTCCGGACGCCGCGCCCGCCGGTGATCTGCCGTACGCGCTCCGCCGGGTCCTCGGTGCCGGTGACGATCACGTGCGCGGCCCCGGCGTCCAGCAGCCGCCGCTTCTTCTCCGCGCTGCGGGTGGTGGCGATCGGGACCGCGCCGACGCGGAGGGCGGTCTGGATCGCGGCCAGGCCGACACCGCTGGAGGCGGCCGTGATCAGTACGGCGTCCCCCGGCTCGGTCCGTCCGTCCTCCGCCAGGGCCCCGTACGCCGTCAGGTACGTCATCCAGACGGCCGCGGCGGTCACGGGGTCGCTGCCGGGGGCGCGGTGCACGGCGGCGGCCGCCGGCACCAGCGCGTGCGCGCCGTAGGTGGCGTAGTCGGTGAGCAGGAAGCCCGGGACGACCGCGACCGCGTCGCCCGGGGCGAAGCCGGTCACCGCGTCCCCGACGGCCTCGACCACGCCCGCGGCCTCGTACCCCAGGCCCGACGGGAACTTCGGCGGGTAGAAGTAGCGGCCCTCGCGGAACATCGCCTCGGCCCGGTTCAGGCCGAAGGCGTCGACGCGGATGCGCAGTTCGCCGGGGCCGGGCCCGCCGACCTCCACGTCCCGCAGTCTCAGCACCTCGGGGCCGCCGGTCTCGTCGAACTCCACGCGCAGGCTCATGGTCCGGGCTTCCTCTCGGGAGGGGTGCACAGGCGGCCGGACACCCGGCCACCCGGGGGAAACAGATCTGTTTCCTCGATGTCGCCGTTACGGTACACCGATCTGTTTCCTCTCGTCGGCACCCCGGGTTACATTGGCCGCATGACGATCGACACCAAGGCGCCGGACGCCGTGCGCGAGCGCGTGCTCGCCGCCGCGTGCGACCTGTTCACCACCAGGGGCATCAACACCACGGGAGTGGACCTGGTGTCGGAGTCGGCCGGGGTGTCCAAGCGCAGCCTCTACCAGCGCTTCCCCAGCAAGGACCACCTGATCGCGGCCTACCTGCCGCTGGCCACCGACCGCTTCATGGCAGGGCTGATCCCGCCGGAGGACAGCGGCCTGTCACCGGCCGGGAAGATGATCGAGGTCTTCGCCGCCGCCCGGCGCGCGTCGGGCGACCCCGGCTTCCGCGGCTGCCCCGTGCTCAACGCGGCGGCCGAGATCACCGACACCGCCCATCCCGTGCGGGATGTGGCGCTGTCCTACAAGAAGCGCCTCCAGGAGTACTTCACCGAACAGGCCCGGGCCGCCGGCGCCGCCGAACCGGTCCTGCTCGCCGAGCAGTTGACCATGTTCTTCGACGGGGCCATGTCCTACGCCTCGGTGCGCAACGAGCCCCTGCCCGCCACCGTGACCACGACGGTCCGCACCCTGCTGGCGGCCCAGTCGGTTCCGCTGCCGGACTGACCGCACTGGCCGGACCGGCCCGGCCGGTCAGTCCAGGGCGCGCAACTGGTCCAGGAACCACTGCTGCGGCGGCAGCGCGGTGGCCGCCGCGGCCAGCCGCTTGGTGGCCTCGGCGCGCTCCCCGTGGGAGACCGAGAGCGCCTGGTGCAGCGCGCGGGCGGTGGCCAGGATGTCGTAGGGGTTGACCACGAAGGCGTCGTCGCCGAGCTCCTCGTAGGCGCCCGCCTCACGGGACAGCACTAGGGCGACGCCGTCGTCGGTGACGACCGGGATCTCCTTGGCCACCAGGTTCATGCCGTCGCGGATCGGGTTGACCAGAGCCACGTCGGCCAGCCGGTACGCCGCGAGCGAGCGCGCGAAGTCGTCCTTGACGTGCAGGATCACCGGCTCCCAGCCCGGGGTGCCGAACTCCTCGTTGATCTCCTCGGCGAGGTCGGAGACCTCGTCGGTGTACTCGCGGTAGATCGCCAGGTCGGTGCGCGAGGGATAGGCGAACGCGACGTGCACCACGCGGCCCTGCCACTCGGGGCGGTCGCGCAGCAGCTGCGCGTACGACAGCAGGCCGCGCACGATGTTCTTCGACAGCTCGGTGCGGTCCACCCGCACGATGACCTTGCGGTCCGGGCCGCCCACGGCCTCCCGGAGCACCGCCAGGCGCTCCTCCACGTCCGGGCGGTGCGCCCGCTCCCGCAGGAAGTCCGCGTCGGCCCCCAGCCCGTGCACCCCGATCCGGGTGGTGCGGCCGTGGTACGTCACCGTCAGCGCGCCCTCGTCCCGGCTCACCGTCGCGCCGAGCACGTCGGCGCAGCACGCGGCGAACGCCTCCGCCCAGCGCCGGGTCAGGAACGCCGCCCGGTCCGCGCCCAGGACGCCGGTCAGCACCTCGGCCGCCACGTCGTCCGGCAGCAGCCGGTAGTACTCCGGCGGCGCCCACGGCGTGTGGGAGAAGTGGCCGATCCGCAGGTCGGGGCGGCGCGAGCGGAGCATCTGCGGCACCAGCGTCAGGTGGTAGTCCTGCACCAGGACGGCCGCGCCCTCCCCGGCCTCCTCCGCCAGCGCGTCGGCGAAGGCGCTGTTGTACGCCACGTACGCCGCCCACTGGTCACGGAAGTCCTCGTCGAAGACGGGCTCCAGCGGCGTCTGGAAGAGCAGGTGGTGGACGAACCACAGCACGGAGTTCGCGATCCCGTTGTACGCGGACGCGTACGTGTCCGCCGGGATGTCCAGCATGCGCACCCGCTGCTCACCGGTGTCCTCCGCGGGCAGCCGCCCGCTTCTGTCCGGGGTCCGCAGCACGGCCGCGCGATCACCGTCGCCGAGCGCCGCGCACACCCACACGGCGTCCGTGTCCGGCCCGATCGCGCTCAGCCCCGACACGAGCCCGCCGCCTCCGCGGCGGGACTCCAGCGTCCCGTCCTCCCGGAGGCTGTACGAGACGGGCCCGCGATTGGACGCCACCAGAACCCGCGCGCCATGCGATGCGACCATGCCGCCAGCCTAGCCACGCATCCCCACCCGCAAACGTGTGCGCTACGCCACCCGGGTCCCCCTCCCCGCCGACCCCCCGACCCGTCGCCCTCAGGGGCGCGCCCAGCCACGACGCACCCGCGGCGCGTACCCCTTCAGGAGCGCGGGGAACTGCGCGCCCAGCCGAGCCCGCGGCGCGTACCCCCAGGGGCGCGGAGAACTGCGCGCTCAGCCGAGCCCGCGGCGCATACCCCCAGGGGCGCGGAGAACCGCCACGTACCCGCACGGAACGAACGCGGCGTCACGCCACCTCGCGCCGCCGCACATACTCCGGCACGGTCATCATCGGCGGCCGCTCCTCCGTCACCACGTCGTGGACCCGCGGCTCGAAGCCGCCGCCCGCCGCGCGGTCGAACTGCGTGAGGACGGGCCGCACCAGATGCCCGCGCGCAAGGCGCGTCTGCGCGGTGCGGTAGATCGTCGCGGCCATCCGCCCGAGTGCCTGCCCGTCCTGGTGCCGGTGGTGCCGCACCCCGACGTCGACCTGGGCGAGCGCGTCGAGCCCGACCGTGTTGAGCGCGTCGATGAGGATCCCCAGCTCGACGCCGTACCCCACGGGGAACGGCAGCCGCTCCAGCAGCGACCGGCGCGCCGCGTACTCGCCGCCGAGCGGCTGCACGAAGCCCGCGAGCTGCGGCCAGTGCAGGTTGAGCAGCGGCCGGGCGACCAGTTCCGTGACCCGGCCGCCGCCGGCCGGGTCCACCGTGCCGCCGGTCTCCAGGGGCCGGTCGTACATCGCCTTGACCAGGTGGACGTTCCCGTCCGTGAGCAGCGGCCCGACGATCCCGGAGACGAAGCGCGCGTCGAACTCGCGCAGGTCGGCGTCGACGAAGCAGACGATCTCGCCGCGCGTCGCGAGCAGCGAGCGCCACAGCACCTCGCCCTTGCCGGGCACGGCCGGCAGCCGCGGCAGGATCGCGTCGCGGTGGACCACCGTCGCCCCGGCCTCCGCCGCGACCGCCGCGGTCCGGTCCGTGGACCCCGAGTCCAGTACGACGAGCTCGTCGACCAGCGGCACGGCCTCGGACATCAGCTCGCGCCGGATCTCCGCCACGATCGCCCCGACCGTGGCCTCCTCGTCGAGCGCGGGCAGCACCACGCTCACCGTCCCGCGCGGGCCCGCGGCCCGCTTCGCGGCGAGGAGCTGGGACAGCGGGCGGCACTCGGCGGTCCAGGACCGCCGCCGCAGCCAGCCGGCTACCTCGTCCAGCACTGCGTCGCTCCGTTTCTGCCCCGTCTTCGCCCGGTCCTCGGCCCGTCTCGAAGGACGGACGGCCTGTGACCAGGTTCGAGGTCGTCGGTTACAGTCTTGAACACGAGGCATGACCATCGTATGTCCGCGGTGATCGCGCCCCGTACGACAAATGCACGGGCCCTGGGCCCGGTGCCATACCGCTCATCCAGAGGGGCAGAGGGAACGGCCCGTTGAAGCCCCGGCAACCCTCCCGCCGACCGCGAGGTCCAGGTGGGGAAGGTGCCAATTCCGTCTCGTGGCGAGATTCGCCGTGAGGAAGATGAGGAGAAAGGGCCTCGCCTGACATGGCTGCGCAGACTGTTGTCACCGACGTCGCGTCCACGGATTCCCCCTTCGGACCCGCTTCCGCGTTGTCCTGCCGCGAGTGCGGCGAACGCTTCCCGCTGAGCCCGGTCTTCGCCTGCGAGGTCTGTTTCGGGCCGCTCGAAGTGGCCTACGACCTCCCCGCCGGCGACCCCGAGACGCTCCGCAAGCGGATCGAGTCCGGACCGAACAACATCTGGCGCTACGCGCCGCTGCTGCCCGTCCCCGCCGACGTGGCGACCAAGCCCAACCTGAACCCGGGCTTCACCAAGCTGGTCAAGGCCGACAACCTCGCCCGCGAACTGGGCGTCACCGGCGGCCTGCACATCAAGGACGACTCCGGCAACCCCACGCACTCCTTCAAGGACCGCGTCGTCGCCATCGCCCTCGAGGCCGCCCGCACCTTCGGCCTCACCACGCTGTCCTGCTCGTCCACCGGCAACCTCGCGGGCGCGGTCGGCGCCGCGGCGGCCCGCGCCGGCTTCCGGTCCTGCGTGTTCATCCCGCACGACCTGGAGGAGGGCAAGGTCGTCATGGCCGCCGTCTACGGCGGCGAACTGGTCGGCATCGAGGGCAACTACGACGACGTCAACCGCTTCTGCAGCGAGCTGATCGGCGACCCGATCGGCGAGGGCTGGGGCTTCGTCAACGTCAACCTCCGCCCCTACTACGGGGAGGGCTCCAAGACGCTCGCGTACGAGATCTGCGAGCAGCTCGGCTGGCGCCTGCCGGACAACCTGGTCATCCCGATCGCCTCCGGCTCCCAGCTGACGAAGATCGACAAGGGGCTGCAGGAGCTGATCAAGCTCGGCCTGGTGGAGGACAAGCCGTACCGCATCTACGGCGCCCAGGCCGAAGGGTGCTCCCCGGTCTCCACCGCCTACAAGGCCGGGCAGGACGTCGTGCGCCCGCAGAAGCCCAACACCATCGCCAAGTCGCTCGCCATCGGCAACCCCGCCGACGGCCCCTACGTGCTGGACATCGCCCGGCGCACCGGCGGCGCGGTCGAGGACGTCACCGACGAGCAGATCGTGGACGCCATCAAGCTGCTGGCCCGCACCGAGGGCATCTTCGCGGAGACGGCGGGCGGTGTGACCGTCGGCGTCCTGAAGAAGCTGATCGAGAGCGGGCAGTTGGACCCGGCCGCCGAGACGGTCGTCCTCAACACCGGTGACGGGCTCAAGACCCTGGACGCCGTCGCCGCGACCTCCCGCCCCACGGCCACCATCCGCCCGAGCCTCGACGCGTTCCGCGCCGCCGGCCTGGCCGGCTGACCCCGACCGCCGACCGCCGACCGTCCCAGAACGAAGGTGAACCCCGCATCATGAGCGCGAACGTCCGCATCCCCACCATCCTTCGCCCCTACACCGGCGGCCGGGCCGAGGTGCCCGCCGCCGGCGGCACGCTGGCCGAGGTCATCGAGTCGCTGGAGAAGGACCACCCCGGTATCTCGGCCCGCGTCCTGGACGACACGGGCAAGCTGCGCCGCTTCGTGAACGTCTACGTCAACGACGACGACGTCCGCTTCTCCGAGGGCCTGCAGACCGTGGTGGCCGACGGCGCGTCCGTCTCGATCATCCCGGCGGTCGCCGGGGGCTGTTGAGCCGCGAGCGCCGCGGAACGGCCAGGGGTGCCGGGAGTTGCTCCCGGCACCCCTGTGTGCGTGAGGGGTAGTTGAAGGGCTGTACAGTTGCTCCGGAGGCTCGCAACCCCCTGCAACGCTCTGCGCAAACCCTCTTCACGGGGCGTCCTTGTCGGCGATTTATCGCCAAATTCCAGCGGTGATTGTCGTGTTGGCGACATATGTCCCGCCCGAGTTGCCCCGGATTGTTGGCCGTTCGAGCCGTTCTTCCCTTTTTCCGTGCCCGGATTTCTCGTCCGATTGACCTGTTGCAGACAGCGTCCGTGCAGATACATTCAGCCGCGGTCGACGCGTTCCGGCGCACGCCCCCTTGGCTGTAGGGGGTGAGGTCTGACCCGGGTCCGCGAGGTGCGGGTCTGTGAAGGGCCAGCAATAGGGGAGTTAGGAATGGCTCAGGGCACCGTCAAGTGGTTCAACGCGGAGAAGGGCTACGGCTTCATCGCGGTCGACGGTGGTGCGGACGTCTTCGTGCACTACAGCGCGATACAGATGGACGGCTACCGCACCCTCGAGGAAGGCCAGCGGGTCGAGTTCGAGATCTCGCAGGGCCAGAAGGGGCCGCAGGCGGACATGGTCCGCCTTGCCGCCGGCTGACGCCGCGCATCGGCCACGGAGCGCCACGTACGAACGCGCTCGAACATCACTGTCAAGGCCCGCCCCCTCCACAGGGGCGGGCCTTCGCGCGTTCCCCGGGCGCCGGCGGACGCCGGGGGATCTTCGGCGGCCCCGCGGGAGACCGGCCGAGCGGCTTGCACTCTCCTAGGGCGAGTGCTAATCATTGGCGTTAGCACTCTGACGTTGAGAGTGACAAAGGACCGAGTGGGTGAGGCCCGTTCGACCGCCGGAAAGGAACCGGCGGGAGGCAGGCCGTCCGTCGCGGGCGCCGGCGCGGTCCTGGAGTAATCCTTCCCCGCAGCCGTGTGCCGCGGGGGGACCCCAAGTCCGGGAGGACCACTTCACATGGCCAAGATCATCGCGTTCGACGAGGAGGCACGGCGCGGTCTCGAGCGCGGGATGAACCAGCTCGCCGACGCCGTCAAGGTCACCCTCGGCCCCAAGGGCCGCAACGTCGTCCTCGAGAAGAAGTGGGGCGCCCCCACGATCACCAACGATGGTGTGTCCATCGCCAAGGAGATCGAGCTCGAGGACCCGTACGAGAAGATCGGCGCCGAGCTGGTCAAGGAGGTCGCGAAGAAGACGGACGACGTCGCCGGTGACGGCACGACGACCGCGACCGTCCTCGCCCAGGCGCTGGTCCGCGAGGGCCTGCGCAACGTGGCCGCGGGTGCCAACCCGATGGCCCTGAAGCGTGGCATCGAGGCGGCCGTCGAGGCCGTTTCCGCCGCCCTGCTCGAGCAGGCGAAGGACGTGGAGACCAAGGAGCAGATCGCCTCCACCGCCTCCATCTCCGCCGCTGACCCCCAGATCGGCGAGCTCATCGCCGAGGCGATGGACAAGGTCGGCAAGGAAGGCGTCATCACCGTCGAGGAGTCCCAGACCTTCGGTCTGGAGCTGGAGCTCACCGAGGGTATGCGCTTCGACAAGGGCTACATCTCGGCGTACTTCGCCACCGACCTGGAGCGTATGGAGACCGTCTTCGACGACCCGTACATCCTGATCGTCAACTCCAAGATCTCCGCGGTCAAGGACCTGCTGCCGCTCCTGGAGAAGGTCATGCAGGGCGGCAAGCCGCTGCTGATCATCGCCGAGGACGTGGACGGCGAGGCCCTGTCGACCCTGGTCGTCAACAAGATCCGCGGCACCTTCAAGTCCGTCGCCGTCAAGGCCCCGGGCTTCGGCGACCGCCGCAAGGCCATGCTCCAGGACATCGCCATCCTCACCGGTGGCACCGTGGTGTCCGAGGAGGTCGGCCTCAAGCTGGAGAACGCCGGTCTGGAGCTGCTGGGCCGCGCCCGCAAGGTCGTCGTCACCAAGGACGAGACCACCATCGTGGACGGCTCCGGCGACGCCGACCAGATCCAGGGCCGGGTCAACCAGATCCGTGCCGAGATCGAGAACAGCGACTCGGACTACGACCGCGAGAAGCTCCAGGAGCGCCTCGCCAAGCTGGCCGGCGGCGTGGCCGTCATCAAGGCCGGCGCGGCCACCGAGGTCGAGCTCAAGGAGCGCAAGCACCGCATCGAGGACGCGGTGCGCAACGCCAAGGCCGCCGTCGAGGAGGGCATCGTCGCCGGTGGTGGCGTGGCCCTGCTCCAGGCGTCCAACGTCTTCGAGAAGCTCGAGCTCGACGGCGACGAGGCCACCGGTGCGGCGATCGTGAGGCTGGCCCTGGAGGCCCCGCTGAAGCAGATCGCGGTCAACGCCGGCCTCGAGGGCGGCGTCGTGGTGGAGAAGGTCCGCAACCTCACCCCGGGTCACGGCCTCAACGCCGCGACCGGCGAGTACGTCGACCTGATCGCCGAGGGCATCATCGACCCGGCCAAGGTGACGCGCTCCGCGCTGCAGAACGCGGCCTCCATCGCCGCGCTCTTCCTCACCACCGAGGCCGTCATCGCCGACAAGCCGGAGAAGGCCGCGGCCCCGGCCGGCGGCGGCATGCCGGGCGGTGACATGGACTTCTGATCCCGCGAGGGTTCAGCGGTACACGATCGAGGGCGGCACCCCGCACGGGGTGCCGCCCTCGGGCGTTCCCGGGAACCGGGGCTAGCCGACGGCGACCGGCGCGTCGAGCAGATCGCGCCAGGTCCGTACGGCCTCCGCGTCGACGGGGCCCGCCCAGCCGCCGGGGCGGACCGCGCCGCCGACGTGGAAGGCGTCGATGCCCGCGGCGAGCAGCCGGGGCAGGTGCTCGGCGCGCAGGCCACCGCCGACCATCAGCTGCGGATCGCCGGGCACGCCCTCGGCCGCCTCCGCGACCAGGACGCCCAGGCCGGCGTCGACGCCGCGGGCCGATCCCGCCGTGAGGTACGTGTCGTGCCCGGGCAGTCCGCGCAGCGCCGCGCGCAGCCCGGTGCGGTCCGCGCAGTGGTCGATGGCACGGTGGAACGTCCAGCGCGCCCCCGGGCCGACGGCGTCGGCCAGCAGCCGCACCGCCCCCAGGTCGGGCCCGCCGCCCGCGTCCAGGAAGCCGAGCACGAACTCGTCGGCGCCCTCGGTGCGCAGGGCGGCCGCCGCCGCGCACAGCGCGTCGACCTCCCGGGCGTCGCCCGCCGCGAAGTCGGCCCGGCCGCGCAGCATCACCCGCACCGGTACGTCCACCGCGGCACGCACGGCCGCGAAGACCTCCCGGCGCGGGGTGAGGCCGTCGGCGGACATGTCGGTGACCAGTTCGAGGCGGTCCGCGCCCCCCGTCTGGGCCGCGCGTGCGTCGTCGACGTCGAGCGCGATCACTTCGAAAATTGGTCTAGACATATATCCAGGATCCCACATGCCTCCGCCGGCCCGCGACCCCCGTACTCCACAATGGCCAGATGGCCGCCACCGATCCCGAGCTGCTGACGCACTGGAGCGCGCTGCTGCGCCGCTGCCAGACCGAGTCCGTCGACCCGAGGCCCTACGGCGAGGACCTGCTCGCCCGCTGGGCCGAGCCGCAGCGCCGCTACCACACCACCGACCACCTGGCCGCGGTGCTCGTCCACGTCGACTCCCTGGCCGAGTACGCCGAGGACATCGACGCGGTGCTGCTCGCCGCGTGGTTCCACGACGCCGTCTACCGCCCCGACCGCTCGGAGAACGAGGAGCGCAGCGCCCGCCTCGCCGAACGCGCGCTCCCCGAGGCGGGCGTCCCCGACACCATCACCGCCGAGGTCGTGCGCCTCGTCCGGCTCACCGTCACCCACCACCCCGGCGACGGCGACCGCAACGGCCAGGTGCTGTGCGACGCCGACCTCGCGGTCCTGGCCGGCGACCCCGTCGCGTACGCCGCCTACGCCGCCGCGGTCCGCGACGAGTACGGCTTCGTCCCCGACGACGCCTTCCGGGCCGGCCGCGCCGGTGTGCTGCGCCAGCTCCTCGCGCTGCCACGGCTGTTCCGCACCACCATCGGCTACGAACGGTGGGAGGACACCGCCCGCCGCAACCTCACCACCGAACTGGAACTCCTGCTCTCCGCCGATGACTCCGCGCCGCGGGACCGGTCTGCCCCTTGAGACGTGCCGTTCACCGCACCCACCGGAAGGCAGCACCGCCATGACCGATGACGCCGCACTGCGCACCGCCGTCACCGCCGCGTACCTCTCCCTCGCCGACCTCCTCGACACGGCGGGCGAGCAGCGGTGGGACACGCCGTCACTGTGCGAGGGCTGGCGGGTGCGCGAGGTCGTCGCCCACATGACCATGGCCGCGCGGTACACCGAGGACGAGTTCATGGCCGAACTGCGCGCCTGCGACTACGACTTCACCCGGCTGTCCGACGCCGTCGCCGCCCGCGACGCCGCGCTGCCGCAGGACGTGCTCGTCGCCGGGCTGCGCTCGCAGGTCATGCACCACTGGACCCCGCCGGGCGGCGGGGTCCGCGGTGCCCTCAACCACGTGGTGATCCACGGCCTCGACATCACCGTGCCGCTCGGCGGGGAGCGCACCGCCTCGGAGCCGGCCGTCACCGCCGTCCTGAACGACCTGACGTACGGTGGCGGCCACACCCACTTCGGGGTGGCGATCGACGGCCGCGCGCTGCGGGCCACCGACCTGGACTGGTCCTACGGCTCCGGCCCCGGCCTGAGCGGTGCGGCCGGCGACCTGGCGTCCGCGCTGTGCGGGCGCACGCTCCCCGCGGGGCGCCTCACGGGCGATCCGCTCTGAGCGGCGCGGCGGCGGACCGGTCAGGATTCGAGAAGCCCCGGCCGCGGGGTCACGACTAGCGTGGCCGGGAGAGCGACGGCGGCACCGCCGCCGCCCCGGCAGGACCCACGACCTCAGGAGTGAGCCACCATGAGCGGATCTTCCACCCAGGGCATCAAGACCGTGCTGCACCCCGTATCGGACCTGGCGAAGGCCAAGGGGGTGTACGCCGCCCTGCTCGGCACGGCGCCGCAGCACGACGGGGAGTACTACGTCGGTTTCGAGGCCGAGGGCCAGCACATCGGCCTGGTGCCGAACGGCGGACCGCAGAGCATGACCTCGCCGGTGACCTACTGGCACGTGGCCGACATCGAGGCGAAGCTCGCCGAGGTGACGGCCGCGGGCGGCACGGTGAAGGAGCCGGTGCACGACGTCGGCGGCGGCCGCCTGGTGGCCACCTTCACCGACCCCGACGGCAACGTCCTCGGGCTGCTCCAGGACAGCTGAGCGACGTACTGTTCGATGTCGGCGGGCACCCGGCCCGAGGACCAGAGGGAGACCAGACACGATGAGCACGGACACGAGGACGGCCCCCTCCGTGCGTGGGCCGGCCGCGCCGCACGGTGCCGACAGCCATGATCTGATCCGCGTGCTCGGCGCGCGGGTGAACAACCTCAAGGACGTCAGCGTCGAGATCCCGAAGCGCCGGCTGACCGTGTTCACCGGCGTCTCCGGCTCGGGCAAGAGCTCGCTGGTCTTCGGCACGGTCGCCGCGGAGTCGCAGCGCCTGATCAACGAGACCTACAGCTCGTTCGTGCAGGGCTTCATGCCGACGCTGGCCCGGCCCGAGGTCGACGTCCTCGAGGGGCTGACGACCGCGATCATCGTCGACCAGCAGCGGCTGGGCGCCGACCCCCGCTCCACGGTCGGCACCGCCACCGACGCCAACGCGATGCTGCGGATCCTCTTCAGCCGGCTCGGGCAGCCGCACATCGGCTCGCCCAACGCGTTCTCCTTCAACGTCGCCTCGGTCCGCGCCAGCGGCGCGATCACCGTCGAGCGCGGCGCCAAGAAGACGGTGAAGGCGACCTTCAACCGCCTCGGCGGCATGTGCCCGCGCTGCGAGGGCCGGGGCACGGTCACCGACATCGACCTGGCCCAGCTCTACGACGACAGCAAGTCGCTCGCCGAGGGCGCGCTCACGGTCCCCGGCTACAGCATGGACGGCTGGTACGGCCGGATCTTCAAGGGCAGCGGCTTCTTCGACCCGGACAAGCCGATCCGCAAGTACACCAAGAAGGAGCTCCACGACCTCCTCCACAAGGAGCCGACCAAGATCAAGGTCGAGGGGATCAACCTGACGTACGAGGGGCTGATCCCGAAGATCCAGAAGTCGATGCTCTCCAAGGACGTCGACGCGCTGCAGCCGCACGTCCGGGCGTTCGTGGAGCGGGCGATGACCTTCACCGTCTGCCCCGAGTGCGACGGCACCCGGCTGAGCGAGTCGGCCCGGTCCTCGAAGATCGCCGGGATCAGCATCGCCGACGCCTGCGCGATGCAGGTCAGCGACCTCGCCGAGTGGGTCAGGGGGCTGGACGAGCCGTCCGTCGCTCCCCTGCTCACGGCCCTGGTGGACACGTTCGACTCGTTCGCCGAGATCGGTCTCGGCTACCTCTCGCTGGACCGGCCGTCGGGCACGCTGTCGGGCGGCGAGGCGCAGCGCGTCAAGATGATCCGCCACCTCGGCTCCTCGCTCACCGACGTCACCTACGTCTTCGACGAGCCCACCGTCGGCCTGCACCCGCACGACATCCAGCGCATGAACGGCCTGCTGCTGCGGCTTCGGGACAAGGGCAACACGGTCCTCGTCGTGGAGCACAAGCCCGAGGTGATCGCGATCGCCGACCACGTCGTCGACCTCGGCCCCGGCGCCGGCACGGCGGGCGGCACCGTCTGCTTCGAGGGCACGGTCGACGGACTGCGGACGGCCGGCACCGTCACCGGACGCCACTTCGACGACCGGGCCACGCTCAAGGAGAGCGTGCGCAAGCCCACCGGCACGCTGGAGATCCGCGGCGCGACGGCGCACAACCTGCAGAGCGTCGACGTCGACATCCCGCTCGGGGTGCTGGCCGTGGTCACCGGTGTCGCCGGCTCCGGCAAGAGCTCGCTCGTGCACGGGTCGATCCCGGCCGGTGAGGGCGTGGTCTCGGTCGACCAGGGCGCGATCCGCGGCTCGCGGCGCAGCAACCCGGCGACCTACACCGGGCTGCTCGAGCCGATCCGCAAGGCGTTCGCCAAGGCCAACGGCGTGAAACCGGCGCTGTTCAGCGCCAACTCCGAGGGCGCCTGCCCGGTCTGCAACGGCGCCGGTGTCGTCTACACCGACCTCGCGATGATGGCGGGCGTCGCCACGACCTGCGAGGAGTGCGAGGGCAGGCGGTTCCAGGCGGCGGTGCTGGAGTACCGCCTCGGGGGCCGTGACATCAGCGAGGTGCTCGCCATGTCGGTGACCGAGGCGGAGGAGTTCTTCGGCGCGGGCGAGGCCCGCATCCCGGCCGCGCACGCCATCCTCGGCCGCCTCGCCGACGTCGGCCTCGGCTACCTCAGCCTCGGCCAGCCGCTCACCACGCTGTCCGGCGGCGAGCGCCAGCGGCTCAAGCTGGCCACGCACATGGCGGACAAGGGCGGCGTGTACGTCCTGGACGAGCCGACCGCCGGCCTGCACCTCGCCGACGTCGAGCAACTGCTCGGCCTGCTCGACCGGCTCGTCGACTCCGGCAAGTCGGTCATCGTGGTCGAGCACCACCAGGCGGTCATGGCCCACGCCGACTGGATCATCGACCTCGGCCCGGGCGCCGGCCACGACGGCGGCCGCATCGTCTTCGAGGGCACCCCCGCCGACCTCGTCGCCTCCGGCACCACCCTCACCGCCACCCACCTCGCCGCCTACGTCAGCGCCTGACCCCCCGTGCCCCCTGGGGCGCGGCATACGGCGCACCCGCACCGGGCCCCTCGGGGGCGCGGGGAACTGCGCACTCAGCCACGGCGCACCGGCACGGGACTCACGTCGCCCCCCCCGAGGGGCGCGGGGAACCGCGCGCCCAGCCATGACGCACCCGCTCGGGACCCGCGACGGTCAGGCCCCCGAGGGGTGCGGGGAACTGCGCGCCCCGCCACGGCGCACCCGCTCGGGACCCGCGACGGTCAGGCCCCCGAGGGGTGCGGGGAACTGCGCGCCCCGCCACGGCGCACCCGCACGGGACCCGCGACGGTCAGGCCCCCGAGGGGTGCGGGGAACCGCGCGCCCAGCCACGACGCACCCGCACCGCACCCCCCCGCAAAAAAATCTACGCACCCGCGTCCGGAGGACGCCGCCGCTTGGGCCTGCGCAGCCCCGCCTCCGTCAGCCTGCGCAGCAACTCCTTGCTGCCGACCTCGACCGCCCCCGCGGCCACCGCGGACGCGTACCGCTCGCTCGGCAGGTCGTAGTGGTCCCCGTCGAACGCCCGACGCGGTGATCCGATCGCCGCGGCGAACGCGTGCAGCTCCTCGTACGAGGCGTCGCTGACCAGGTGCGACCACAGCCTGCCGTGACCCGCCCAGGTCGGCGGGTCGATGTAGAGGGTCACGGTCAGCGGGCCCCGCCCAGCGCGGCGGCCAGCGAGCCGACCGGGGCCACGACCTCGCCCAGCGATTCGCAGACCCAGTGCGGGTCGGGCCCCAGCTCGGGCTCGACGTCCAGGGCGTGCGGGTCCGCGCAGCGCGGGCACAGCGGCCACCGGCCCATCCGTTCCAGCAGGGCGTCCTTGACGTCCTGGGCGACCAGGCCCGCGACGAACGCGGCACCGTCCGGCCACTGCTCCACCCAGCACCGGCGCTGCGCGACGGTGTCCTCGACGAGGGAGACGATCCCGGCGTCGGTCACGTCGGTGGCGGTGAGGTCGGCGAGGATGAGCGCGCGGGCGCTGTGCAGCGCGGCTTCCAGTGCGGCGGGGGCGTCGGGGGCGTCGGCGGAGCCGGGGACGTCGGAATCCATGCCCCTTATTGTCGCCCAGCGGCCGTCCGGACGTCCTTGACGCCGTCCGGCCCCGAAAATAGCTTTCGCGGTGTGGCCGAGAAGACGAAAGAAACCTTCAGCACCGGGGGGCTGGCCGCCAAGGTCCGGACCCTGGCTCCTTCCATGACCCGCTCGATGCTGCGCGTCGCGGAGGCCGTCGCCGCCGACCCGGCGGGCTGCTCCCGGCTCACCGTCACCGCGCTGGCCGTCCGTACCGGGACCAGCGAGGCCACCGTCGTCCGCACGGCACGGCTGCTCGGCTACCCCGGCTACCGCGATCTGCGCCTCGCCCTGGCCGCCTTCGCCGCCCGCGAGGAGGCCGGCGGCCGGCCCGCCGTCACCCCGGACATCGCCGTCGGCGACCCGCTGTCCGACGTCGTCGCCAAGCTCGCGGAGGACGAGCAGCGCTGCCTCGCCGACACCGCCGCGCAACTGGACGTCGCCCAACTGGAGGCCGCGGTCGGCGCGCTGGCCGCCGCCCGTCGCATCGACGTCTACGGCATAGGGGCCTCCAGCCTGGTCGCCCAGGACCTGGTGCAGAAGCTGCTGCGGATCGGCCTCATCGCGCACGCCCTGAGCGACCCGCACCTCGCCGTCACCAACGCCGTGCAGCTCCGGCAGGGCGACGTGGCCGTGGCCGTCACCCACTCCGGGCACACCCACGACGTGGTCGAACCGCTGCGTGCCGCCTTCGACCGGGGCGCCACCACGATCGCGATCACCGGCCGCGCCGACGGCACGGCCAGCCAGTACGCCGACCACGTGCTCCTCACCTCCAGTGGCAGGGAGAGCGAGTTCCGTCCGGCCGCGATGTCCAGCCGCACCAGTCAACTGCTGGTCGTGGACTGCCTGTTCATCGGCGTCGCGCAACGCACCTACGACACCGCGGGACCGGCCCTGGCCGCCTCGTACGAAGCCCTGGCCCATCGCCACAGCCCCCGAAGGAACCACCCGTCATGACGCACCGCGAGCTCCGCCGCGAACTGGACCGGTTGACCACCGAGGCCTTCCGCCCCGACCTCGCCGACATCGACCGGCTCCCGACTCTCGACATCGCCCGCCTGATGAACACCGAGGACGGCACCGTCCCGGCCGCCGTCGCCGCCCGACTCCCCGCCATCGCCGCCGCGATCGACGGCATCGCCGCCCGGATGGGCCGCGGCGGCCGCCTCGTCTACGCGGGCGCGGGCACCGCCGGGCGCCTCGGCGTCCTGGACGCCAGCGAGTGCCCGCCGACCTTCAACACCACGCCCGGCCAGGTCATCGGGCTCATCGCGGGCGGCCCGCGCGCGATGTCCGACGCCGTCGAGGGCGCGGAGGACAACCGCGAGACGGCCGCAGCGGACCTCGACGCACTCGGGCTCGGCCCGGACGACGCGGTCGTCGGCATCTCCGCCTCCGGCCGCACCCCCTACGCGGTCGGCGCCGTCGAGCACGCCCGCGCCCGCGGCGCGCTGACGGTCGGACTGTCCTGCAACGCCGGCTCCCCGCTCGCCGCCGCCGCCGAACACGGCATCGAGGTCGTCACGGGCCCGGAGTTCCTCACCGGCTCCACCCGGCTCAAGGCGGGCACCGCCCAGAAGCTCGTCCTCAACATGCTCTCGACCATCACGATGATCAGGCTGGGCAAGACCTACGGAAACCTGATGGTCGACGTCCGGGCCTCCAACGAGAAGCTCCGCGCCCGGTCCCGCAGCATCGTGGCCCAGGCCACCGGCGCCCCCGACGACGAGATCGAGGCCGCCCTCTCCGCCACCGGCGGCGAGGTGAAGCACGCGGTCCTCGTCCTGCTCGCCGGGGTCGACGCGGCGACGGCCGCCCGCCTCCTCACGGACGCGGACGGCCACCTGCGGGCGGCCCTCCTCGCGGCGGCACCCTCGAAGTAGCGCCGCCCGGGGCCTACCGCAGCGCCTCCGGCAGCGGGGCGGAGTGCAGGACGGCGAGGCCGGAGACGGCCCGGGTGAGGGAGACGTACAGGCGGCGCAGGCCCGTGCGCTCGTCGGGCTCGCCGTCGACGACGGCGGCGGGCTCGTCGAGGACGACGTAGTCGTACTCCAGGCCCTTGGCCAGGGAGGCGGGGACGAGAGTGAGCCGGACGTCCGGGGTGGTCTCCTCACCGGGGGAGAGGCAGGGCAGCCCGGCCGCCGACAGCGCCTCGGCCAGCACCGGGATGCGGGCGTCGGCGGAGATGAGGCCGGTGGAGCCCTCGCGGTCCAGGGCCTCGCGGCAGGCGGTGACCACGGCGGCGGTCAGTCCGTCCGCGGGCACCTGGGTGACGGAGAAGGCGCCGGGGTTGTCGCGGACGGACGTGGCCTCGGTCAGGCCGGGGGCGATGGCGGGCAGCAGCCGGGAGGCATAGGCGATGACCTCCAGCGGCACGCGGAAGCCCTGGGTCAGCTCCTCGACCCGGGAGCCCGGTTTGCCGAGGTGCGTCAGCGCCTCCTCCCAGGTGGCGGTGGCCCAGGGCGTGGTGCCCTGGGCCAGGTCCCCCAGGACGGTGGCGGAACCGGTGGAGCAGCGCCGCCCGACCGCCCGGTACTGCATGGGGGACAGGTCCTGGGCCTCGTCCACGACGACGTGGCCGAGCGAACCGGTGCGCTGCACCAGGTCGTGGGCCTCGTCGATCAGCACGGCGTCGGCCGCCGACCACTTCGCGGAGGCGACCCCCCGCGCCGGCTTCGCCCAGAGGATCTCCTTCTGCTCCTCCTCCGTGAGCAGGCCCTCCGCGCACCGCGCCAGGAACTCCGGCTCGGACAGCAGCCGCAGCACCGTCTTCGCCGGGTCCACCGGCGGCCAGACCTCCTTCACGGCCGCCTTGACCGCCGCGTTGCGCGCCACCGCGTCCTGCACGCGGTCGTCCGGCGCCTCGCCGGCCGCCTCCATCTGCACCAGCACGGCGTGCGCGATCCGCTGCGGCAGGGCCTCGCGGGCGGCGCCGTAGCGGATGTCGCGGTCCATCAGCTCACGGACCAGCTCCTCCAGCGCGTAGGCGGGAACCCGCCAGCGCCGCGAGCCGCGCACCACCACGACGGGCTCGGTGGGCATCCGGATGCCCGAGCGGACCGCCCGGCGCAGCACCTCCGCCATGCGCGCGTCGCCCTTCACCCCGGCGGCCGCCGCGCTGTCGGTGCCCCGGACGGGGACGTGCGCGACCAGGTCGTCGACCGTGGCCTGCTTGACGCTGAGCTCGCCGAGCGCGGGCAGCACCTGCTCGATGTAGTGCAGGAAGGAGGCGTTCGGGCCGATGACGAGCGTGCCCGTGCGGGCGAGGCGTTCGCGGTGCGCGTACAGCAGGTACGCCACCCGGTGCAGGCCGACGGCGGTCTTCCCGGTGCCGGGCGCGCCCTGCACGCAGACCGTGCCGCCGATCCCGGCGCGGACGATCTCGTCCTGCTCGGGCTGGATCGTGGCGACGATGTCCCGCATCGGTCCGACGCGGGGCCGCTCGATCTCCTGCTGGAGCAGCTTGCTGGAGGTCTGCGCCTCGCGGGGGTCGGTGAGGTGCTCGTCCTCGTACGCGGTCAGGTCGCCGGCGGTGTAGCCGAAGCGGCGGCGCAGCGCGACGTCCTGCGGGTCCTTGCGCGAGGCGCGGTAGAAGGGCTGGGAGACCGGCGCCCGCCAGTCGATGACCATCGGGTCGCCGTCGGCGTCGTGGACGTGGCGGCGGCCGATGTAGAAGCGGTGCTCGGCCTCCTCGCCGTCCGCGTCGTCCTTGGTGCCGTCGAGGTAGTCGAGACGGCCGAAGAAGAGCGGGGTGTGGGCGAGGTCCGCGAGGGCCTTGATGCGCGTGTCGATCTCCGCCTGGAGCACTTCGGCGTTCACCCAGTTGGCGGTGACGTCCTTGATGTCGAGCGCCTCGACGTCGGCGCGCATGGCGCGCAGGGCGGTGCGGGACGCGGCCAGGTGGGCGCGTTCGCGGTCGAGCGGATTGTCGGTCGTGAGGGATTGTTCCCCGGGCACGGGTTGCCTCCGGCGGCACGTAGGGCATGGCTCAGCCGGCCCCGGACCGGCGCGCGCGGGGGCGCGGGGGGCGGGGCGCTGTCCTGATACGAATGCGAGTAACACCATGACCCGGCCGGTTTCCGTCCGGCCGGCGGCACCGTCCCAGGGGGGCGGGCGGCAAGAGGAGGGATCCTACGCCGCCGGGACGGAGGGCGCGAACGGGTTTCCCGCCGCACCCGGGCACAGCTCTCCCCAAAGCATCACTTGTGCGTACATTGGGGGCATGGCACGAGCCCGCACATCCCGCGTCCGGGGCAGCACCGCCCTGACGGCGGACGCGGCGCACCGCCCCCCGCGGTACCTCCTCGGCAACGCGCTGCGTGCCGCCAAGGTCTACCTGACGAGCGCTGTCCGCATCGTCCTGCTGGGCCCCGACGGCACGCGCTACTGACGGCGGCCGTCAGAGCAGCTCGTCCGCGTCGACGATGCGGTACGCGTACCCCTGCTCGGCCAGGAAGCGCTGCCGGTGGGCGGCGAAGTCCTGGTCGATCGTGTCGCGCGCGACCACCGAGTAGAAGCGGGCCTCGTGACCGTCCGCCTTCGGCCGCAGCACCCGGCCGAGGCGCTGCGCCTCCTCCTGACGGGACCCGAAGGTGCCCGAGACCTGGATGGCGACCGTCGCCTCCGGCAGGTCGATGGAGAAGTTGGCGACCTTCGAGACCACCAGCACCGAGATCTCGCCCTGCCGGAAGGCCTCGAAGAGCTTCTCGCGCTGCGTGTTGGTCGTCTCGCCCTTGATGACCGGGGCGTTCAGGTGCTCGCCCAGCTCGTCCAGCTGGTCGATGTACTGCCCGATGACCAGCGTCTGCTCGCCCTGGTGCTTGGCCACCAGCGCCTCGGTGACCTTGCGCTTGGTCGCAGTGGTGGCGCAGTAGCGGTACTTCTCCTCGGCCTCGGCGGTGGCGTACGCCAGGCGCTCGGAGTCGGTGAGGTTGACCCGCACCTCCACGCAGTCCGCGGGCGCGATGTAGCCCTGCGCCTCGATCTCCTTCCACGGCGCGTCGAAGCGCTTGGGGCCGATCAGCGAGAAGACGTCCGACTCCCGGCCGTCCTCGCGCACCAGCGTCGCGGTCAGGCCGAGCCGGCGGCGGGCCTGCAGATCGGCGGTGAACTTGAAGACCGGCGCGGGCAGCAGGTGCACCTCGTCGTAGACGATCAGGCCCCAGTCCCGGGAGTCGAAGAGCTCCAGGTGCGGGTAGACGCCCTTCCGCCTGGTCGTCAGCACCTGGTACGTGGCGATGGTGACCGGGCGGATCTCCTTGCGCGTGCCGCTGTACTCGCCGATCTCGTCCTCGGTCAGCGAGGTCCGCTTCACCAGCTCGTGCTTCCACTGCCGGGCCGAGACGGTGTTCGTCACCAGGATCAGCGTCGTGGCCTTCGCCTCGGCCATCGCGCCCGCCCCGACCAGCGTCTTCCCGGCGCCGCAGGGCAGGACGACCACGCCCGAGCCGCCGTGCCAGAAGCCCTCGACGGCCTGCTTCTGGTACGGGCGCAGCGCCCAGCCGTTCTCCGCCAGCTCGATCGGGTGCGCCTCGCCGTCCACGTAGCCGGCCAGGTCCTCGGCGGGCCAGCCCAGCTTCAGCAGCACCTGCTTGATCTGGCCGCGCTCGGAGGGGTGCACGACCACGGTGTCCGGGTCGATCCGGGCGCCCACCAGGGGGGCCACCTTCTTCGAGCGCAGGATCTCCTCCAGCACCGGCCGGTCCGTGGAGGTCAGCACCAGGCCGTGCGCCGGGTGCTTGCTCAGCGTCAGCCGGCCGTACCGGTCCATGGTCTCGGCGATGTCCACGAGCAGCGCGTGCGGTACGGGGTAGCGGGAGAACTTCACCAGCGCGTCCACCACCTGCTCCGCGTCGTGCCCGGCGGCCCGCGCGTTCCACAGGCCGAGCGGCGTCAGGCGGTAGGTGTGGATGTGCTCCGGCGCGCGCTCCAGCTCGGCGAACGGGGCGATGGCCCGGCGGCACTCGTCGGCCAGCTCGTGGTCGACCTCCAGGAGCAGGGTCTTGTCGCTCTGGACGATCAGACAGGACACACAAACCTCCGCATAGGGGCGGGCCGGGGCCGGAACCGGGGCCGGGCTGAACTACCCATGGTCCCTCATCGCCCCGCGTTAACGCTCCGGTCCCCGTTTTCCATGCCCCTGCGGCCTGCGGCCTGCGGCCTGCGGCCGCCGTGACCGCGCGTCCGGGGTCCGTCCGGCTGCGGTCGGGCGTTGCGCCCCGGCGGACGGCTGCGCCGGGCCGTCGGGCTCGCGGGTCGCCGCGGGTTCCTCGCGCCCCTGGGGGGCTGGGCGCGCGGTTCCTCGCGCCCGTGCGGGGCTTGCCGCGGACGGGGGCGCGAGCAGGGCGGTGGTGGGGCTGCCTACGCCAAGTCGTCGGCGAGTTCGGAGACGCCCGTGATGCGGTGCAGGGCGAACGTGCGGACCTCGTCCGCGGTGTGGTCGTAGGCGGTGACGAAGCCGCCCTCGACGCGGAGGGGGCCGATCACGCGCTGGCTGGCCGCGCCGTCCGCGTTGACGTAGCCGATCCACACGGATTCGCCGGTGAGCACGGCGGCCTGCATCGTGGCCAGGGTCTCCGCCGCGGCCGTGCGGGGCAGTCCCCGGTCGCCGCCCGCGGCGGGGCGCGGCACGCTCTCCCGGCGCACCGCCGTGGAGGCGCGGTCGCCTGCCCTGATCGCCTTCACCGCGGCCATGAGCAGCGTGCCGTCCGGGACCGGAGGGCCGTCGGTCACGGGGACGGGGGCGCTCCGCGGCGGCGTCCTGCGGGCGTCGGCGCGAGTGATCAGCACGTCCCCCTCGGCGGACTCCGCCGCCGGGGCCAGCCCCATCGCCCGCAGGCGTTCCAGCAGGGTGCCCGGGTCGGCCTGGGCGGCCAGTACGGTCGGTGCGAGGCGGCGCAGCCCGAGGCCCGCCGCCCGGCGGTCCGCCAGCACCTCGCTGAGCAGGGCGTCGTCGTCGCAGCGCAGGTACGCCGAGGCCGCGCCCACCCGCAGCCGCCCGTGGCGGCGGGCCACGTCGTCGACGAGGTAGCTGAGCGGCTGAGGCACGGGGGTGCGCGAGTGCGCCGCCAGGAAGGCGTGCAGCTCGGCCGCCGTGCGCCCGGCGTCCAGGGCGCGCCGCACGGATTCGGGCGTGAAGCGGTAGACGGTCGCGCCGCCCTTGGACTCGATGTCCGCCAGCACGTGCAGCGTCTCCGCCAGGTGCGGCTGCAGCGGGCCCGGCGCGACAGCGGTCAGGTCGGCCTGCAGCAGTACGTGGTCCAGCGGTTCGGGCAGCAGCGGCCGCAGCAGCGCGGCGGCGCGCGCGGCCCGGTCGCCGGCCGCGGACAGCAGCGCCCGGCCGTGCGCCGCCAGCGCGCCGCGTCCCGTCACCCCCAGCAGTTCGGCCTCCGAAGCCGTCCACCGCACGAGGTCGGCGCGCAGCCCGTCCATCGACGCACCGCCGCGCAGCGGCCGCTCCCAGCGCAGCCGCGCCAGCAGGGCGTCGGGTGTGGCGGAGGCGCCGGCCGGCAGTGCGGCGAGGAAGTCCAGCACCTGGCGGCGGACCTCGGGCGCGAGCGAGCGGTCCAGGTCGGGGCCGAGCGCGGCCAGGGCGCGGCCCTTGGCGTCCCGGGTGCCCACCACACCGGAGGTGCGGGTGGCCGTCAGCCAGGCCGTGACCAGCACGGCCCAGCGCTGCTCGGCCGGGAGCGGCAGCCATTCGTCGTACTCGGGCGTGGGCGCGTACGCCTCGTCCAGCTCGCCGTCCGAGGCGATCAGGCCTGCGGCGTAGGCGAGTTCCAGCCAGAACGCGGCGACCGGCTCCGCCACGTCCAGGGCCGTCGCCACCCGCTTCAGGTCGCGCACGCTCAGCCCGCCCGCGCGCAGTATCTGCGGGCCGCCGGTCTCCCACTGCTTGACCAGTTCCTCGACCGTGCGGATGGCCGTGAACGCCTGGCCGGCGGCGGTCGCGTCCACAGCCTGTGGATCGTGTGCCCGCGGTTCCACCGCCGGCGGCACCGGTTCGGGCGTGCGGTGCGCACGCCCGTCCCGCAGATGCAGGGCGACCTCACGGGGGAGGACGACGTTGCGGGCACCGGCCGGCAGCAGCAGTCCCCGCTCCAGCAGCCACCGCACGGGCGCGGGCGGGGTGCCGACGTCCGCGACCTCGCCGTACGGCGGGCCCCAGGTCAGCCTGCCCAGCACCGCGACGGCCTCCGACGGCGCCGCCTCCAGCAGCGCGGTCATCCGCGGCCGGTCCGCGAACAGCGCGGTCAGCGCGTCCACCGCGCTCACCGGGTCGTGGGTCGGCGGCAGCCCGGCCGTCTCCAGGATCTGCTGCAGGCGCCCCGGCGACATCCCCGACGTCGCCTCGGCCACGCTCGGGCCCAGCCCGGTCGGCGAAACGCTCCCCGCGGCCGGCGCCAGGATGTCCCGCGCGGTCCGCACCAGCCGCAGCCGGTCGTCCCCGCCCCACAGGAGCGCCTGCGTCCGCAGCGTCTCCAGCGCCCTGGGCAGCGCGTCGGCGGCTTCCGGTCCCATCAGCGACAGCAGCGTTCCGAGCGGCGCGCCGTCCGGTGCGACCGCGAGCGCCTCCGCCGCCTGCAGCGTGAAGCGGTCCAGCCGCTCCAGCGCCCGCACCACCGATGCCCGCGTCCCGGCGCGGGTCGCCAGCTGCGACAGGTCGTTCGGTACGGGACTCAGCAGGTCCGGACGCGCCCGGAGCAGCGCGGACAACGCCCCGTCGCCCCGGGCGCGGAGATCCTCCGCCAGCGTGCGCGGCGCAGCCGCGGGCCCTTCGGTGGTCATCTCACCCACATTAGCCGCGCCGCCCCCGTGCGTAATCCCCCGGCCGGTCCCGGCGGCCCTCCCTGACGCGGTCCATATCCCCTTCCCTCGCCTCCCGGGGATCCGCTGCGCGAGGTGTCGGGCGGGGGCGAGGCGGTAGTTTCGGGGGCATGGGTGCGGAGGGCGACCGGTTGGTGCTGGATTACCTGAGCAGGGTGGGGGACCTGGCGCAGACGGCGCTGCCCGCGGCCCGCCGGGCGGAGCTGGTGGCGCGGCTGCGGGAGGACATCGACCGCGAGCGCGGCCGCGGCGACAGTTCCGCGGCGGTCCGGCGGATCCTGAAGCGGCTGGGGTCGCCGGACGAGGTGGTGCGGGACGCCGCCGCGCTGCCGCATCAGCGCAGTGAGCCGCAGCCGCAGCCGGCGTCGCAGTCGGCGCCGCAGCCCGCCGTGGAGCCGGACTGGTGGCGGCTGGCGGAGGCGCGGCAGCCGGCGTTGCGTCCGGTGGTGCCGGGGGACGAACTGGCGGGGCTGCCCGGGATGACGGGCGGGGTGACGATCCCGATGACGCCCCCCGAGCCCGCATCCGAGCCGGAGCCGGACGAGGAGCAGGAGCAGGAGCAGGAGGAGGAACCGGGGAAGTCCGGCCGGGCCGGGGCGCCGCGGAGGCGGTCGTGGCGGCCGTCGGCGTGGCTGGAGACGCTGGCCGCGCTGCTGCTGCTCGCCGGGGCGGTGCTCGGTTCCTGGATCGCCCTGCTCGCCGGGTGGGCGCTCGCGTACTCCTCCCGCCGGCTGTCCCGCCGCGCGGCCCGGTTCGCCGCGCTGGGCCTGCCCGGGGCGGTGGCGGCGGGGACCCTGGTGTGGTTGTGGGGGCGGCTCGACGGCCGCTGGGGCGAGCCGATCCCGCAGGGGCACATGAGGGACGCGATCGGCGACGCCTTCCCCGTCGTTCTCCGCGTCGCGGCCGTGGCCTCGGCGCTGTTCCTGCTGTGGCGGGGGCACCGGGCGGGCCGTTCGGGCCGTTAGCCGCTGGTTAGGGTGTCTGCTATGCCCATAACCGTCGGCTTCGACCTCGACATGACCCTGATCGACTCCCGCCCCGGCATCCAGGCCGCCTTCGACCGCCTCTCCGGGGAGACCGGCGTCGCCATCGACTCCGCGCTCGCCGTCACGCGCCTCGGGCCGCCCCTGGAGCTGGAACTGGCCCACTGGTTCCCGGCCGAGGACATCCCGGCGGTGGCCGACCGCTACCGGGCGCTGTACCCCGAGTACGCGATCGTCCCCACCCCCGCCCTGCCCGGTGCCCGGGAGGCGGTGGCCGCCGTGCGCGCGGGCGGCGGGCGGGTCGTCGTGGTCACCGCGAAGCACGCGCCGAACGCCCGGCTGCACCTGGACCACCTCGGCATCGCCGTCGACGCGTTGCGCGGCTCACTGTGGGCCGAGGCGAAGGCCGAAGCCCTCACCGAGTACGGGGTGACCGTCTACGTCGGCGACCACGTCGGCGACGTCGTGGGGGCCCGTACGGCGGGTGCGCTGTCCGTGGCCGTCCCCACCGGGCCGGTCGGCGCAGACGAACTGCGCGCCGCGGGCGCGGACGTCGTCCTGGCGGATCTGACGGAGTTCCCCGGCTGGTTCGCCGGCTACGTCCCGGACGTCGTGGCCTGACGGCTCTGCGCGCGGGCCGACCGCAGCAATCCGGCCAGCGCCAGGGCGAAGCCGACGCCCATCAGCATGGACACCAGGTAGGCGGCGGTCGGCAGCGGGTCGGAGCCGAGCAGGAGAGGTGCCACGGTGGCGAGTGTGGCCAGCGCTCCGACGGCGAAGACCACGCCGCCGACGCGCACCAGCACATCGCCCGGTTTCCGGGTTTCGTTACTCACCGCACCAGGGTAGATCGCGGGAGGAAGACGCAGCGCACCGGCCGGATGACGACCACCGGGGAGAGAAGCCGACGGCGTCTTGTCACACGCCCCGGGGCCATTAGCCTTGGGGCAGCGGGTCTGCGAAGGGACCCGCTGTCTTGCTATCCAAGTGCTTTTTCCTTCTACAGCGAGGACGAGGTCGGACGTGCCTACCGGCAAGGTGAAGTGGTTCAACAGCGAGAAGGGCTTCGGCTTCCTCTCCCGCGACGACGGCGGTGACGTCTTCGTCCACTCCTCCGTGCTGCCGGACGGGGTCGCCGTGCTCAAGCCGGGCCAGCGCGTGGAGTTCGGGGTGGTCGCCGGACAGCGTGGCGACCAGGCCCTCTCGGTGGTCCTGCTCGACCCCGCGCCCTCCGTGGCCGCCGCCCAGCGCCGCAAGCCGGACGAACTGGCCCCGATCGTCCAGGACCTCACGACCCTGCTGGAGGACGTCGCCCGCTCGCTGCAGCGCGGCCGGTACCCGGACAAGGAGCACGGCCACAAGATCGCGTCCGTGCTGCGGGTCGTCGCCGACCAGCTCGACGTCTGACCGAACCGCCGGCCGCCCGGCTGACCGGGCGACCGGGAGCGGGCGTCAGAAGTCCAGCGCGCCGGGGCCGAGGGGCGGTACCAGTCCCTCGGCCGCCGCCCGGGTGAGCAGGCCGCGGATCGCCGCGTAGCCGTCCTCGCCGAGGGCCGAGGTGAACTCGTTGACGTACAGCCCGATGTGCTGGTCCGCCACCTTCGGGTCCATCTCCTGCGCGTGCTCCATGACGTAGGAGCGGGAGGCGTCCGGGTCGTCCCAGGCCATGTGCACGGAGGTGTGCACCGCGTCGGCGAGTGCGCGCAGCCGGTCCCCGCCCAGCGAGCGCTTGGCGATGATCGCGCCCAGCGGAATGGGCAGGCCGGTGGTCTGCTCCCAGTGCTCGCCCATGTCGGCGAGCTTGTGCAGGCCGTAGTTCTGATAGGTGAAGCGCGCCTCGTGGATGACCAGGCCCGCGTCCACCCGGCCGTCGCGCACCGCGGGCATGATCTCGTGGAACGGCAGGACGACGATCTCGCCCACGCCGCCCGGCACTTCGGCCGCCGCCCAGAGCCGGAAGAGCAGGTACGCCGTCGAGCGCTCGCTCGGCACCGCGACCGTGCGCCCGCTGAGGTCGGCGCCCTTGCCGGAGCCCTCCTCGGCGGTCAGCACCAGCGGGCCGCAGCCCCGGCCGAGCGCGCCGCCGCCGGGCAGCAGCGCGTACTCGTCGAGGACGTACGGCAGCACGGCGTAGGACACTTTGAGCACGTCGAGTTCGCCGCGCTCGGCCATGCCGTTGGTGACGTCGATGTCCGCGAACGTCACGTCCACGTCCGGCGCGTCGGGCACGAGGCCGTGCGCGAGGGCGTGGAAGACGAACGTGTCGTTGGGGCAGGGCGAGTAGGCGATGCGCAGCGCGGCGGGTTCACTCATGCGGGTCTCCAACGTCCAGCAGGTCCGGCTGCTTCCTGAGGAGCGTGAACGCCTCCGTGAGCGCGTCGAGCGCGTCGGGCACCCGCCAGGACGCGCGGTCGCGCGGCCCGACCGGATTGGCGACGGTGCGGATCTCCAGCACCGGCACCCGGTGCGCCGTGGCCGCCTCGGCGACCCCGAAGCCCTCCATGGCCTCGCCCACCGCGCCGGGGTGCCGCTTGATCAGCTCGGCGGCCCGCTCGGCGGAGCCGGTCACGGTGGAGACGGTCAGCAGCGGTCCGTACTCGGCGCCGAGCGCCTCCGCGACGCGCCGCGACAGTTCCGGCGGCGGCCGGTGCGCGGAGGTGCCGTAGCCCAGTTCCGCGACCGGGATGAAGCCCTCGGGTCCCTCGGCGCCGAGGTCGGCCGCCACGATCGCGTCGGCGACCAGGGTCGAACCGATCCGCGCGACGGGCTCGAACCCGCCGGCGATGCCGGCCGACACCACCAGGTCGTACGGGGCGCTGGCCAGCGCCGCGGCCGTGCCGGCGGCAGCGGCCGCCGGGCCCACGCCCGCGGCCAGCACCGTGGCCGTCGGGGTGCGCAGGGCCATCCGCCGGCCGGGCAGCGGGTGCTCGGAGGGACGGCTGCTGAGGGCGCGTACGACCGCGTCCCGTTCCGCCGCTACGGCGGTGACGACCAGAAGGCGGGGAGTCATCCGCGGCGCGCCGGTCAGTCCGCCATCTTCAGCTTGAACTGCCAGACGCCCAGATACTGCTGGGTACCGGCGGTCTCGATGACGTTCAGCGTGATCTGGTCGGCGGTCTGCCCGGTCTGGGCGTCCGAGAACAGCGTCTCCGCGTCGAAGGAGCGGTAGGTCACGTCCTTCAGCAGTCCGGACTTGCCGGAGGTGCCGCTCGCGACGATCCAGCCCTTCTCGCCGATCGCCGGGTCGACACCGACCCGCACCTTGTCCCCGGCGTGCACCGTGAGCGTCTTCTTCGGCGTGCCGTTCAGGCAGGCCAGGAAGACCTTCTCCGACAGCTTGTCACCATCGGCGTAACAGTCGGCGGTTGCCTCGGTGGTCACGGTATCGCCGCCGACGGTGACGGTCGCCAGGGGCGTCGGCTTCTCGCAGGCGGAAAGGGCGAGAAGCCCGAGGGACACGGCACCGAGGGCGGCGGCACGGCGGCGAATGCTCATGGGGGTGAGGCTACCGGGCGGCCGCGTCCGCGCTGCGCGGGGGTCGCCTCGTGTCCCCGCCACCTCGGGTTTTCGCCACCCGGCCGGCGCCCGGCCCGCCGCGGCACACGGCTGCCGCCGAAAACGCCGGGCCCTTTACACCGTCCGGGGGCGCGTCGCCCGGCCGCGCGAGGCGGAGACCAGGCCGCGGACCGAGAACGAGAAGCCGACGGCGACCAGGCAGGCGGCCACGGACATCCCGAGGGTGCCGTTGAGCGGCAGCACGATGCCGATGGCACCGCCGATCACCCACGCGAGCTGCAGCGCGGTCTCGGACCGGGCGAAGGCCGAGGTGCGCACCTCCTCGGGCACGTCGCGCTGGATCATCGCGTCCAGGGAGAGCTTGCTCAGCGCCTGGGCGACACCGGCGGCGGTCGCGACCAGCGCGATCGTCAGCAGCCCGTACCGGGCAGCCGCCACGCACGTCGCCGTCAGTGCGCCGACCAGCGCGAACATGATGATCCGCTCCGGGCCGCGGTCCCGCAGCCACGAGCCCAGCGCCGTGCCGAAGGCGTTGCCCACACCCGCGGAGACGGCGGCGACACCGAGCGAGACCGGGCCGGACAGGCCGCCGAGCGGGTGGTCGCGCAGCAGGAACGCGAGGAAGAGCGTCAGGAAGCCGGACAGCGCGCGCAGCGCCGCGTTCGCCTGCAGGGCGTGCAGCACGGGACCGCCGACGCTGCCCAGGCCGGGCCGCCGCCCCTTGCCCGGCCGCCTGCCCTCCTCGTCCAGGAAGGGCCCGCCGGCCGTGGCCGCCCCGCCCGCCGTGAGCTCCGCACGCGCCTCGCCCTTGGCGGAATCGACCTTGTGGGGGAGCGAGAAGGACAGCAGGGTGCCGCAGGCGAAGACCACGAAGGCCCCGTACAGCGGCGCGCCCGGCCCCAGCAGATGCAGCAGACCGCCGATCGGCGCGGCGGCGGCCGTGGCCAGCAGCCCGGCCAGCGTCACCCGCGAGTTCGCCTTCACCAGCGTCGTCCGGGCCGGCAGCAGACGCGGCACGACCGCGCTGCGCACCACCCCGTACGCCTTCGAGGCGACCAGCACCCCCAGCGCGGCCGGGTACAGCTCCAGCCCCGCCGTCGCCACCACGCTCGCCATCGTCCAGGCGAGGATCGCCCGTACGAGCATCGACACCGCCATCGCCGCGCGCCGCCCGTGCGGCACCCGGTCCAGCAGCGGGCCGATGACCGGCGCGAGGAGGGCGAACGGCGCCATCGTCACCAGCAGGTAGAGGGCGACCCGCCCGCGGGCCTCGCCCGTCGGCACCGAGAAAAAGATCGTGCTGGCGAGCGCGACCGTGATCAGCATGTCGCCCGCGCTGTTCACCGCGTGCAACTCGATCAGCTTCGCCAGGCCCGACTCGCCCGCGCCTCCGGCGTGTGTGTGGCGCCGGACACGGCGCACCACGGCGCCCGACGTACGCTGCGCGGCACGCGCGACAGCGGTCCCCGCCCTGCGGACCGGACCGGGGCCGGACGTCACTGTGCGTGCCACGCTGGCCAGTCTGCCCTACCGGGCGGCTTTCCGAACGGGGTGCGCACCGATAGCGTGCGATCGCGCAGAATGGAGTCAACAGGTGCGCCCGGGTTCGTTCGGGCCGGCAGCGTTGAAGCGGTCCTCGGGTCCGCTCCGCCACCGCCCGCCCGATGCTCGGCGGCGCACGCGTGAAACGGCGTAGGAGAGAATCGATTCTTGTGAGTGCTGCGATGCGAAGCCGTACCCCTGACCGCGTGTGCGCCGAAGCGGTCGACGTCGCCTTCGGGGCGGCCGTCGAGGCCTTCGGCCCCGAGGCGGTCGGCGAACACCTCGGAGCGGTGGCCGAGGGCGAGCGTGTCGTCACCCACCTCTTCGACTGCCGCGATGCGGGCTACCGGGGCTGGCGGTGGGCGGTCACCCTCACCCGCGCCTCCCGGGCCAAGGCCGTGACGCTCGACGAGACCGTGCTGCTGCCCGGCCCGGACGCCGTCCTCGCCCCCGAATGGGTGCCCTGGAGCGAGCGCCTGCGCCCCGGCGACCTCGGCCCCGGCGACCTCCTGCCCACCGACGCCGACGACCTGCGCCTCGAACCCGGCTTCTCCGGCGAGGACGTCCCGCCGCCGAACTCCCCCATCTCCGACGAGATGGCCGAGCTCGTCGAGGCCGAGGACGCCGAGGTCTCCGCCGGCCCGCCGGCGCTGCTGCCGATGGCGCCCACCGTCGGGACGATCGCCGCGGTCGCGGAGGAGATCGGCATGGGCCGCCCGCGCGTGCTCTCCCGCTACGGGCTGCACGTCGCCGCGGACCGCTGGGAGGACGAGTACGGCCCCAAGGCGCCCATGGCCCAGTCCGCCCCCGCCCAGTGCGTCTCCTGCGGCTTCCTCGTCCCCCTCGCGGGGTCCCTCCGGCAGGCCTTCGGTGTCTGCGCCAACGAGTTCGCGCCCGCCGACGGCCGCGTCGTCTCCCTCGGCTACGGGTGCGGTGCCCACTCCGAGGCCGCGGTCATGCCGAAGACGCCGAGGCCGGCGCCGCCCGTCCTCGACGAGACGGCGGTGGAGCCGTTGCCGCTGCACCCGGACCGGCAGGGGTCCGTCGAGGAGACGACCCCCCAGGAGGAGCTGGGCCACAGCTAGCCCGCTGCGCCGGCTGTCCGGGGAGGTTTCTTCCCCGCCCGCCCGCCCGTGTGCCCTGTGAAGTCTGGGCGCCCCGGCGCGCGTGCGGGGTGGGCCGGGTGCGGGGCCTCCGGGGCTGCACGTCCTGGACTGGGATATTTACGCAGAACATCCACCCTCCCCCAGCCTCCGGCCGGGGGTGCCCCCAACTCCCCCGCCCCCTCGGTTTCGTCATGCGCCTGATCCCCGGTGGGGGGTATGGGGCGGTCCGGGGTGACCCCGGTTGCCTGACTCCGCCCCGGCGGCCTGCCGCGCGAGCGCTGGCGCCGCGGTCCGCGCCGGTGGGGGATGAAGCGGTCCGGGGTGACCGTGGTTGCCTGACTCCGCCCCTTCGGCTTGCCGCGAGACAGCCGGCCCCCTCGGACCGCGCTGCGCCAACGGGCGGCCCCAGGCACGGTGCCGCCACTACCCCCCACCGGGGATCAGGCGCGATACGAAACGGAGGGGGCGGGGTCGTAGGGGTGGGCGTTCTGGACTGTGGAGCATATTTGGGTGCACAACCCGGGATGAGATGAGCAGGTGCCCGAGGCACCTAAATGTGCTGTCCAGAATGGCCAGCCCCGGAGGCCCCGCACCCGGCCCCCACCACACGCGCGCCGGGGTCACTGACTTCACGGGGCACACGGGAGGGTGGGCGGGCGGGGAAAGACGGGGGCGTGCGTGGCGGCCGAGCCACGGTAGCGTCGGGCTCACAGACGTATCCGTGAGGGGAAGAGGCGACGTGAGCGGGACCGCGATGGACCGGGGCGCAGATCCGTTCGGGACGGGCCGGCTGCGACGGGCCGTGCTGGACGCGTGGGCGGCGTCGCCCGCCCGGTTCCGTGAGGACGCGAACGCGGAGGAGGACCTCGCCCTCGGCGGCTACCGCGACCGCCTCGTCGTGGAGCTGGCCCAGAACGCCGCGGACGCCGCGATCCGCGCCGGCGTGCCGGGCCGCCTGCGGCTGACGCTGCGGGAGGGCGTGCTCGCCGCCGCCAACACCGGTGCCCATCTGGACGCCGCCGGCGTGGAGTCCCTGTCGACGCTGCGCGCCAGCGCCAAGCGCGAGCCGGGCGACGCCGCCGCGGTCGTCGGGCGTTTCGGCGTCGGCTTCTCCGCCGTGCTCGCGGTCTCCGACGAGCCCGCGATCCTCAGCCGCTCCGGCGGCGTGCGGTGGTCGCTGGCCGAGGCCCGTGACCTGGCGAACGAGACCGGCGGCCGTTCCCCGGGACTCACCGACGAGCTGCGCCGCCGTGACGGCCACGTGCCGGTGCTGCGGCTCCCGCTGCCCGCCGAGGGCACCGCGCCGGACGGCTACGACACCGTCGTGGTGCTGCCGCTGCGCGACGGCGCGGCCGCCGACCTGGCCGGCCGCCTGCTCGCCTCGATCGACGACGCGCTGCTGCTGACCCTCCCGGGCCTCGGCGAGGTCGTCGTGGAGACGTCGGAGGGCGTGCGCACGCTGACCCGCCGCACGGACGACGGCCTCACCGTGATCGACGACAGCGCGAACGGCACGACCCGCTGGCGCACCGTGACCGACGCCGGCGAGCTGGACCCGGCGCTGCTGGCCGACCGGCCGGTCGAGGAGCGGCTGCGCCCGGTGTGGTCGGTGACCTGGGCCGTGCCCGTGGGTGCCGAGGGGGAGCCGGAGCGCCCGCGCACCGCGCCGTTCGTCCACGCGCCGACGCCCACGGACGAGCCGCTGGGCCTGCCCGCGCTGCTGATCGCCTCGCTCCCGCTGGACCCGACCCGGCGGCACGCCGCGCCGGGCCCGCTGACCGCGTTCCTGGTGGGCCGGGCCGCCGAGGCGCTGGTGCGGCTGCTGGCCGACTGGCGACCGGTCGGTCCGGGCATCGTGGACCTCGTACCCGGCCCACTCGGCAAGGGCGAGCTGGACGCGGAGCTGCGCCGCCGGGTGCTGGAGCTGCTGCCGCGTACCGCGTTCCTGCCGCGCGCGGCGGACGTGCCGGCCGGCCCGGACGAGGAGGACAGCCTGCCGGCCGCGCTGCGCCCGGTGGAGGCCGAGGTCGTCGAGGGCGCGGGGGCGGAGACCGTCCGGGTGCTGGCCGAGGTCTTCCCGACGCTGCTGCCCCCCGGCCTGGAGCGCCGCCCCGAGCTGCGTGTGCTCGGCGTGGCGCGGCTGCCGCTGGGCGACGCCATCGACCGCCTCGCCGGCGTGGAGCGCCCCGCGCCCTGGTGGCGCAGGCTCTACGACTCGCTGGCCGGCACCGATCCGGACCGCCTCAGCGGTCTGCCGGTGCCGCTCGCGGACCGGCGTACGGTCGTCGGCCCGCGCCAAGTGCTGCTGCCGCTGCCCGAGATGGACAGCGTGTACGGGGACGGGGACCAGGCCGCGGCCGGCACCGCCCTGCCCGCGGCCTCCGAACTGGCCCGGCTGGGACTGAAGGTGGCCGACCCGGACGCCACGCACCCGCTGCTGGAGAAGCTCGGCGCCACGCCGGCGACCCCCCGCGCGGTCCTGACGACCCCCCAGGTGCGGGCCGCGGTGGCGGGTTCCCTGGAGGCCGACGAGGTCTGGGACGACAACGCCTTGGACCCCGAGGAGTTGGCCGAGGTCGTCCTCGGTCTCGTCCGCGCCGCGAACCTCGCCCCCGGGGACGAGCCGTGGCTCTCGGCGCTCGCCCTCACCGACGACGAGGGCGAACTCGCCCCCGCCGGCGAGCTCGTCCTGCCCGGCAGCGCCTTCGAACAGGTCATCCGCGAGGGTGAACTCGCCGCCGTGGACCAGGATCTGGCCTCCCGTTGGGGTGAACAGCCGCTGACCGCGGTCGGCGTGCTGGCCACCTTCGCCCTGGTCCGCGCCACCGACGTGGTGCTCGACCCGGACGAGCTGGAGCCCCGGGAGAGCGACTGGGCCGAGCCGGACGACGCCGGTCTGCTCGACGCGGTCGACGTGTGGTGCGAGGACGTCCTCGACCAGCTGCCGGACACCGACGTGCCGCCGGTCGCCACCGAGATCGTCGCCGTCCGCGACCTCGACCTCGTCGACGACGACGCCTGGCCGCAGGCGCTCGCCATGCTCTCCGTGCCGCCGCTGCGCGACGCGATCACCCAGCCGGTGCGGGTGCTGCTGCCCGACGGCACGACGGAGTCGGTGAGCCCGTACACCGCCTGGTGGCTGCGCGACCATCCCGTCCTGGACGGGCGGCGCCCGGTCGGCCTGCGTGCCGCGGGCAGCGACCCGCTGCTCGCCGGGCTGTACGACGAGGCCGAGGCCGGCGCCGTCGACGACCAGGTGCTGCGCGCCCTCGGTGTGCGCACCTCCGCCGCGGCCCTGCTCGACGAACCCGGCGGCGCCGCCGAGCTGCTCGCCCGGCTCGTCGACCCGCGCCGCACCGTCACCCCGGCCCAGCTGCACCGGCTCTATGCGGAGCTGGCCGCCCTCGACCCCGAGCAGGTGACGCTGCCCGACGACCTGCGCGCGGTCGTGGACAGCCGGTACCCGGAGATCGTCGAGGCCTCCGACGCCCTGGTGGCCGACGCTCCCGACCTGCTGCCGCTCGCCGCGGGCCGCCCGCTGCTGCCCGTGCCGCCGGTGCGTGCCGCCGCCCTCGCCGAACTGTTCCAGGTGCGCCGGCTCAGCGAGGCCTTCGCCGCCCCCGTCGTCTCCGAGGGCGAGCCCCACGACGTCGCCGAGGCGGTGCGCGAGCTGCTGCCCGGCGCGCCCCTGACGTACATCGAGCACGAGGAGCTCGTCGTCGAGGGCCCCGACGGCACCCGCGTCGCACTCGACTGGCGCTGGATCGACGGCACCCTGCACGCCGCCACCCTCGAAGGCGTCGCCGCCGGCCTGTCCTGGGCGGCCGGCGCCTGGCAGCGCCGCTTCGAGGTGGCCGCGCTGCTGGAGGACGAGTCCCGCACGGAGGAGCTGGCCCGCGACCGCTGGTTCGACTGAGTCCGGGGCCCCCCGGTTTCCGCGAGCCGAATCGGACGTGTATACGATGCGACCGCCATTCTCGGCGTTCACTCGGGGCCATGCCCCTCGTTCCACAATGTGGGGACACATGCGTATACGTACCGCCGCGGTCGTGCTCGGCACGGCTGCGGCTCTTTCCGTTCTGGCTGTTCCGGCGGCCAGCGCCGACACGGCCAAGGCGGCCACGATCGGCAAGGTCGTGATCAACGGTGGCAAGCCCATCGTGCTGGGCACGGCCAACAAGACCTTCACGGCCTCGCTCACGGCCAGCGACGACTCCGGGATCGCTCTCGCGGGTATCGCCTTCCTGCACAACGCCGCGGGCGACGAGCTCGAGACCACGGACGCCGACCCGGTGTGCAAGGCCGTGAACAGCACGACCTCGACCTGCACCGTGACCTTCAAGGTCAACGCCAAGCGCGACCTCGGCAGCAACGCCGCGGCCGGTACCTGGTACGCCTACGGCGTCGTGATCCCGAAGGACGCCGACCTCGACACGGGCGCGGGCGTCGTCAGCAAGGACAAGGCCGCCACCACCAAGGTGCTGCGTGCCACGAAGCTGACGGTCAACGCCGCGCCCGAGCCGGTCAAGAAGGGCAAGACCCTCACCGTCACCGGTTCGCTGACCCGTGCCGACTGGAAGACGGCGAAGTACACCGCCTTCGTCGGCCAGAAGGCCGTGCTCCAGTTCCGCAAGGCGGGCACGACGAAGTTCGTCAACGTCAAGACCGTCACGTCGAGCAAGACGGGCGCGCTGAAGACCACGGTCAAGGCGGCCAAGGACGGCTACTGGCGCTACGTCTACACCGGCAGCACCACCACCGTCGCGGTCTCGGCCGCCGCGGACTACGTCGACGTCAAGTGACGTCGGGGCGCCGGGTGTACCGGCGGGGGCCTCAGGCGTCCGCCCGGGACACCCGGCGCCACACCACTTCCAGCACCGCCGACGCCGCGACCGCCACGGCGACGGCGGTCCAGGGCCCCTGGGTGCCGACGAGGCGCAGGGCGAAGAAGTCCTGGAGCCAGGGGACGGCCAGGACGACGAGGAAGGCCGCGCCCATGGCGAGGACCAGCACGATCCGCCACCAGGTGTAGGGGCGGGCGACGATGGCCAGCACCCACATGGCGATGAGGAACAGGGTCAGCGTGGCCGCGCTGGTCTCGGCGTCGAGCGCGCCGGCCCCCTGGTAGTGGTGGCGGGCCAGCATGTACGTCACGAAGGTGGCGACGCCCGCGATCACCCCGGCGGGCAGCGAGTACCGCATCACCCGCCGTACGAACTGCGGTTTGGCCCGCTCCTTGTTGGGGGCCAGGGCCAGGAAGAAGGCGGGGACGCCGATGGTCAGGGTGGACAGCAGCGTCAGGTGCCGGGGCAGGAACGGGTACGGGGCGTGCCAGATGACCACCAGCAGGGCGAGCAGCACCGAGTAGACGGTCTTGGTGAGGAACAGCGTCGCGACCCGCGTGATGTTGCCGATGACGCGGCGGCCCTCGGCGACGACCGAGGGCAGGGTCGCGAAGCTGTTGTTCAGCAGCACGATCTGCGCGACGGCCCGGGTGGCCTCGGAGCCGGATCCCATGGCGACCCCGATGTCGGCGTCCTTGAGCGCGAGCACGTCGTTGACCCCGTCGCCGGTCATCGCGACGTTGTGGCCGCGCGACTGGAGCGCCGCCACCATGTCCCGCTTCTGCTGCGGCGTGACGCGCCCGAAGACCGTGCCGCGGTCCAGGACGGCCGCCATCTCGCCGCGGTCGGCCGGCAGCCCGCGGGCGTCCACCGGGGCCTGGGCGCCGGGCAGGCCCAGCTTGCCCGCGACCGCGCCGACCGAGACCGCGTTGTCGCCGGAGATGACCTTGGCCTGCACCTGCTGCTCGGCGAAGTAGCGCAGCGTGTCCCCCGCGTCGGGGCGCAGCCGCTGCTCCAGCACGACCAGCGCGGCCGGGGTGACGGAGGCCGTGACCGCTGAGTCGGCCAGCCCCTTGCGGGCGCGGGCGAGCAGCAGGACGCGCAGTCCCTGGGCGTTGAGGTCGTCGATCTCGGCGAGGGCGCGGTCGCCGCGGGGGAGCAGCACGTCGGGGGCGCCGAGCAGCCAGGTGCTGCTGTCGCCGTCCGGCCCGGTGAACGCGGCGCCGCTGAACTTGCGGGCGGAGGAGAACGGCAGCGCTTCCGTGACGTGCCAGCCGTCGCCCGGGGCGGGAAAGGCCTCGGCGACGGCGGCGAGCGTGGGGTTGGGCCGCGGGTCGGAGGCGCTGACCGCGCCGAGGACCTGCCGTACGTAGGGCTCGGGGAGGCCGTCGAGCATGCGCAGTCCGGAGACGTCCATGCCGCCCTCGGTGAGCGTGCCGGTCTTGTCGAGGCACACCACGTCGACGCGGGCGAGCCCTTCGATCGCGGGCAGTTCCTGCACCAGGCACTGCTTGCGGCCCAGCCGGACCACCCCGATCGCGAAGGCCACCGAGGTCAGCAGCACCAGCCCCTCGGGGACCATCGGCACGATGCCGCCGACCATGCGGCGGACGGCCTCGCGCCAGTCGTCGCCCTCCAGTACCAGCTGGCTGACGATGAGGCCGATCGCGGTCGGGACCATCATCCAGGTCACGTACTTGAGGATCTGGCTGATGCCGCTGCGCAGTTCGGAGTGGACGAGGGTGAAGCGGCTGGCCTCCTCGGCCAGTTGCGCGGCGTAGGCCTCCCGGCCGACCTTGGTGGCGGTGAACGCGCCGCCGCCGGCGACGACGAAGCTGCCGGACATCACGGGGTCGCCGGGGTGCTTGACCACCGGGTCGGCCTCACCGGTGAGCAGGGACTCGTCGATCTCCAGGTTCTCGGCCTCGGCGACCTCGCCGTCGACCACCACCTTGTCGCCGGGCCCGAGCTCCACCAGGTCGCCGAGGACGATCCCGGAGGTGGGGACGCGCGTCGCGACGCCGTCCCGGCGGACCACCGGTCTGGCCTCGCCGATGACGGCCAGGCCGTCCAGGGTCTTCTTGGCGCGCCACTCCTGGAAGATCCCGATGCCGGTGTTGGCGATGATCACGAAGCCGAAGAGCCCGTCCTGGAGCGGGCCGACCACCAGGATGATGAGGAAGAGCACGCCGATGATGGCGTTGAAGCGGGTGAAGATGTTCGACCGCACGATCTCGGCCAGCGAGCGCGAGGAGGTCACCGGGACGTCGTTGACCTCGCCCCGCGCCACCCGTTCCGCGACCTCGGCGCCCGTCAGCCCCCGCAGCGCCGGCGGCACGGCGCCCGCCGCGTCCCGCGCCTGAGTCCCCATGCGGTCCGTCATGAGTTCGACGGTACGTGTCGATCGTCACGGACGCGTCGCGAGCCCCGGCGTCTCCGGGATGTCCCGGGGTGGGCGTACGCCGCGGAGGCGGAGGTCAGGCGCGCTCGGCGTGCTCCGGCTCGCCCGTCTGCTCGGCGGCCCTGGACCGGGCGATCGCGTCCCGGCGGGCGCGGACGTACCAGAGGCCGATCAGGCCGAGGCCGCCGCCGGCCAGGCAGGTCCAGATGAGCCACGCGTGCCCGTGGTCGGCGTACCAGCCGTAGAAGGGCAGCTGCACGACGAAGAGCGCGAACCAGACGACGGTGCCGATGGTGACGGTCGCGACGTCGTTGGCCTCCAGCGGCGCCGGTGCCTCGCGCAACGGTGTCGCCGTGCCCTCGGTCGGCCGGGCCGTGCCGGTGGTGCCGGCCGTGTTGTCGGGGTTGCCGGGCTCGCTGCTGCTCATACCGCACAGCCTACTCATGCCCGCCAGGGGGTCTACGCGCGGAGATAGCGTTTGGTCCGTTCATATGTTCATACTGAATCCATCTGCGCATGGCGTGATTCGTTCGTAGGAACATCCAAGTAAGCGGCTTCACCCTCCTCCCCCCACGCAAGGACCCGCATGTCCCCGTCGACCACCGCGAAGGTCGTGTCCAGCTCCCCGCCCCCGCCCCCGGCGGCCGCCCACGGCGCGCTCGACCGGTACTTCCGCATCTCCGAGCGAGGGTCCTCGATCCCCCGCGAGATCCGCGGCGGACTGGCCACCTTCTTCGCGATGGCCTACATCATCGTCCTGAACCCGATCATCCTCAGTTCGGGCGTGGACAAGTACGGCCACCACCTCGACAACGGCCAGCTCGTCACGGCCACCGTGCTGACGGCCGCGTTCACCACGCTGCTGATGGGCGTCATCGGCAACGTGCCGATCGCGCTCGCGGCCGGCCTCGGCGTGAACACCATCGTCGCGCTGCAGCTCGCGCCCCGGATGAGCTGGCCGGACGCCATGGGCATGGTCGTCCTCGCGGGTCTGGCGATCATGGTGCTGGTCGCCACCGGTCTGCGCGAGCGGGTCATGAGCGCGGTCCCGCTGGGGCTGCGCAAGGCGATCGCCATCGGCATCGGCCTGTTCATCGTGCTGATCGGCCTGGTCGACTCCGGCTTCGTCTCCCGCATCCCGGACGCCGCGCACACCACCGTGCCGCTGCAGCTCGGCGGGAACGGGCACCTGCTCGGCTGGCCGGTGCTGATCTTCATCCTCGGCGTCCTGGTCACGCTGGCGCTGCTGGCCCGCAAGGTGCCCGGCGCGATCCTCATCAGCATCGTGGCGATGACCGTGCTCGCGCTGATCGTGGACGCGGTCGCGGACGTCAAGCCGGGCGCGTGGGGCCTGACCGTGCCGCACTGGCCCGGCAACCCCGTCTCGACCCCCGACTTCGGGCTGCTCGGCAAGGTGAGCCTGTTCGGCGGCTTCGGCGAGGTCGGCATCGTCACCGGCCTGCTCTTCGTCTTCACCGTGCTGCTGAGCTGCTTCTTCGACGCGATGGGCACCATCCTCGGCGTGAGCGACGAGGCGCACCTGCTCGACGAGAAGGGCGACCTGCCCGGGATGAGCAAGGTGCTGATGGTCGACGGCATCGCGACCGCCGCCGGCGGTCTGACGTCCTGCTCGGCCAACACCTGCTACGCGGAATCCACGGCCGGCGCCGGCGAGGGCGCGCGCACCGGGCTCGCGTCGGTCGTCACCGGCCTGCTCTTCGTGGTGGCGCTGTTCCTCACCCCGCTGGCCACCATGGTCCCCGCCCAGGCCGCGACCCCCGCGCTGGTGGCGGTGGGCTTCCTGATCATGGCGGGCGGTGTCCGGGACATCGACTGGAGCGACGTCACGATCGCCGTCCCGGCGTTCCTGACGATGCTGCTGATGCCCTTCACCTACTCGATCACCAATGGCATCGGCATCGGCTTCATCACCTTCTGCCTGCTGCGGCTGGCGACGGGGCGCGGCCGTGAGGTGCCGGTGGCGCTGTACGTGGTGGCGGGCGTCTTCGTCTTCTACTACCTGATGCCGGCGCTGGGGCTGGCGTAGCCCTCCGCGTAGAACTGCTCGGTCTCGTCGACGGAGGCCTTGAGCCGCTCGTCGAAGTCGTCGCGGATGAGCGTCCGGACTATGTAGTCCTGGACGCTCATTCCGCGTTTCGCGGCGTGAGCCTGGAGACGGTCCAGCAGGTCCCCGTCTATGCGCATGCTGAGCACTCTCGAAGCCATGGGGTCAGGGTCCGCGTCGATCGGTCGTGCGTGCGTCGATTTCGGGTCGGAACTCACCCGGATGGGTGAGTTCGCTCACGAATGCGTTTGGCGCGGACGCCGCGTTTTCCTTAGCATAAGTAATGAGCTAGTCTAACTAACGTGACCGAACTGTCCGAGGACGACCGCACAGCGGTGAGCACGCTGCGCGTCGCCGTGATGCGGCTCTCCCGCCGTCTGCGCCACCAGAGGGTCGACGAGTCGCTGAGCCCCACGGAGATGGCGGTGCTGGGCACCCTGGCCCGCTGCGGCTCCGCCACACCGGGGGAGCTGGCCCGCAAGGAGCACGTCCAGCCGCCGTCGATGACCCGCATCGTCGCCATGCTCGAGTCCAAGGGGCTGGTCAGCAGGGACCCGCACCCGGAGGACCGCCGTCAGGTCGTCGTCCGGCAGACCGAGGCGGCCGAGGCGATGCTCGAGGAGAGCCGCGTCAAGCGGAACGCCTTCCTCGCGCAACTCGTCGAGGGGCTCGACGACGACGAGCGCGCCGTGCTGCGGGCCGCGGCCCCCGTCCTGGAGAAGCTCGCTCATTCCGACATCAGCCCTCGATGAGGAGGCGAAAACCGATTGAGTTCGGCAGCCGCATCTGACGCCGCACCCGAACCGACCATCCCCGACCCCGCGCCGGGCGGCCCGTCCGCCGACGCCGCGCCGCCGGACCGGGCGGCCGAACCGACGGCGGCCGAACCGACGGAACCGGCGGAGGCCGCCGATCCCGCCGATCTGGTGAACCCGGCGGGCGCCGACACCGCCGCGGGCGCCACCGAGGCGTCCCGCGCCGCCGGCCCCCCGACCGCCTCCAGCGGCGGCACCTTCAGCTCGCTGCGCAACCGCAACTACCGGCTCTTCGCCTCGGGCGCGCTGATCTCCAACACCGGGACGTGGATGTCCCGGATCGCGCAGGACTGGCTCGTGCTGAGCCTGACCGGCTCCTCCTTCGCGGTGGGCATCACCACCGCCCTGCAGTTCCTGCCGATGCTGCTGTTCGGCCTCTACGGCGGCGTGATCGCGGACCGCTACCCCAAGCGACGGATCCTGCTGGGCACCCAGGTGACCATGGGCGCGCTCGGCCTGCTGCTGGCGGCGCTCACCCTGTCCGGCTCGGTGCAGGTGTGGCACGTCTACGCGATCGCGTTCGGCCTCGGCATGGTGACGGTGGTCGACAACCCGGCGCGGCAGGCCTTCGTGGTGGAGATGGTCGGCCCGGCCGACGTGCGCAACGCCGTCTCGCTGAACTCCGCGAACTTCCAGAGCGCCCGGCTGGTCGGCCCGGCCGTCGCCGGTGTGCTGATCACCGCGGTCGGCAGCGGATGGGCCTTCCTCTTCAACGGCCTGTCCTTCCTGGCGCCGCTCGCCGGTCTGCTGCTGATGCGCGTCTCCGACCTGTACGCCGTGCCCACCGCCCCGCGCGGCAAGGGCCAGCTGCGCGAGGGACTGCGCTACGTGGCCGGCCGGCCCGAGCTGATCTGGCCCATCGTGCTGGTCGGCTTCATCGGCACGTTCGCCTACAACTTCCCGATCTGGCTGACCGCCTTCGCCGACCACGTCTTCCACGGCGACGCCGGGATGTACGGCCTGTTCAACTCCGTGCTCGCGGTCGGCTCCGTGGTCGGGGCGCTGCTGGCCGCCCGTCGCGGCAGCACGCGGCTGCGGCTGCTGGTGGGCGCCGCGTTCGCCTTCGGCGCGCTGGAGGTGGTGGCCGCGCTGGCGCCCACGTACTGGGTGTTCCTGGTGCTCATGCTGCCGATCGGCATGGTCGGGCTGACGTTCAACACCACCGCCAACGCCAGCGTGCAGCTCGCGACGGACCCGGCGATGCGCGGCCGCGTCATGAGCCTGTTCATGATGGTCTTCGTCGGCGGCACCCCCGTCGGCGGGCCGCTCGTCGGGTGGGTGACCGACCAGTTCGGCGCCCGGATCGGCTTCCTGTCCGGCGGCCTGGTCGCGGCCCTGGCGGCGGTCTCCGTGGGCCTGTTCCTCGCCCGGGTGGGCGGGCTCCGGCTCAAGATCGACCTGCACCGCGGCAAGGACCACAAGCTCATCGAGCTCGTACCGAGGGAGTCGGTGGCCGCCTGAGCGCGGCGCGGGCCCGGGCGGGGATCAGGCCGCGGCCAGGGGCCGGCGCTGATTGCGGAACTGCCGCATCAGCTCGGCCCACACCAGCAGTCCCGTGACCGGGGCTGCGGCGGCGAAGAGCATGTGCACGTAGTCCTCGCCCAGGCTCGACGACGCCCACAGGCTCCACGCGAGCGCGGCCCCCACGCCGACGGCGGTCAGGAACCACGAGGGCAGCTCGCGCCGCTCGTCGACGATCGCGGCGGCCGCCCCGAGGCCGCCGCCGATCACCAGGCCCATGACCAGCACCGCCCGGGTCCAGTCGGGGGCCCCGATGGCGCCCTGCAGCACGGGCTTCGCGTGCAATTGGCGATAGGTGATCAGCAGGCTGGCGACGTAGACCGTCGCGAGCGTCCCCAGGCTGAGCACTCTGACGAGCTGACCGAGCACACCGCGCTCTCGTCCGGACATGACGTATCCCCCCACCGCCGGAACTCGGCCGAAATGGCCGGTAATTGGTCTACAGAATGCCGGAAAGCGGACGTACGGCACAGGGGGATCGCGGAAATCCGGTCGGGCCGGTGCCCCGGGTCCGTCAGGACCCGCCCGCCCCGGCGTCGTACCGCTCGCGGGCCTCGAAGACCTCCTCGATGTGCTCCTCCGCCCAGTCCTTCACGGCGGAGAACAGCAGGGCCAGGCTCCCGCCCAGCGGCGTCAGGGCGTAGTCGACCCGCACCGGGACGGAGGGTGTCACGGTCCGCGAGACCAGGCCGTCGCGCTCCAGCGTGCGCAGGGTCTGCGTGAGCATCTTCTGACTGACGCCCGGGATGCGGCGGCCGAGGTCGCTGTAGCGGTGCGGGCCGTCCCTGAGCGCGGAGAGCAGCAGGCCGGCCCACTTGTCGCTGATCCGGGAGAGCAGCTCGTTCGTCGGGCAGCCCTTCATGAACGCGTTGTAGACCGCGCGGGCCTCCTCGCGCCGCTGGGCCGCGGTGGTCGTCGCCATGGGGCTCCCTCCGGACTTCCCGGTACGGTACGCACTTCCGAGTACGTACTTACCAGAAGAGAGTAGCTCTCCCTAGGTTGGCGGTGGCGGCATCAGCCGCCGCACACCGTCGAGAACAGGGAGTTTCTGCCATGCGCGCTGTTGTGATCAGGAGGTTCGGCGGGCCCGAGGTGCTGGAGGTCATCGAGGCGCCGCTGCCGGAACCGGGACCGGGCCAGGTCCGGGTGCGGGTCGCCGCGGCGGGCCTCAATCCGGCCGATCTCGCCGCACGGGCCGGACTGTTCGGACCCGCGGAACTGGCGCCCGGCGAGTTCCTCGGGCTCGGCTGGGACGTCGCCGGGACGGTGGACGCGCTCGGCAGCGGGGTCTCCGGGCCCGCCGAGGGCACGGCCGTGGTGGGCCTGGTGAGCGGGTCCGGCCGGCGGTTCAAGGCCCACGCCGAGTACGTCGTGGTCGACGCGGACGCCGTCGCCGCGGCCCCCTCGTCCGTCGGCCTCGTGCACGCCGCGACCCTGCCGGTCAACGCCCCGACCGCCGACCAGGCACTCGGCCTGCTCGGCGCCCGGCCCGGCGACCGCCTGCTGGTCACCGGCGCCGCGGGCGCGGTCGGCGGCTTCGCCGTGCAGCTGGCCCACCACGCGGGGCTGCGCGTCGTCGCCCTGGCCCGTGCCGGCGACGAGCCGCTGCTGCGGGAGCTGGGTGCGGACGAGACCGTGGCGTCCCTCGACGGCGTCCGGGCCGACGCCGCCCTCGACGCGGCGGTGCTCGGCTCCCCCGTACTGGCCGCCGTCCGGGACGGGGGCGCCTATGTCACCGCCCGGCCCGGCGCGGTCCCCGCCGCCGAGCGCGGCATCCGCGTCGCCGCCGTCCAGGTCCGCCCGGACGGCGCCCGCCTCGCGGAACTCGTGGCGCTCGCGGACCGGGGCGTGCTCACCACGCGGGTCGCCGACACCTACCCCCTGGCGGAGGCCGCCAAGGCGCACGCGCGCCTCGCGGAGGGCGGCCTGCGGGGAAGGCTCGTACTGGTGCCGTGACCGTTCGCGGCGACCGGGGGGCCTCCTCGCTTCGAGTGCGTGTGCGGCCGAGGCGCGCCGGCCCGTATCCGTTCGGCCCGTATCCGTTCGGCCCGGAGCCGGACACCGCGGAGCCGGTCCCGAGGCCCCGCCCCGCCGTCACAGTCCGTCGGCCAGGACCTCCGCGAGGTGCCGGGCGCGTACGCCGGCGAGCTGGTCGATCTGGGTGCGGCAGGAGAAGCCGTCGGCGAGGACGGCGGTGCCGGGGCGGGCGGTGCGCAGGGCGGGGAGGAGCTGCTCCTCGGCGCAGGCGACGGAGACGTCGTAGTGGCCGCGTTCGAAGCCGAAGTTGCCCGCGAGACCGCAGCAGCCGGCGGAGAGTTCGCCGGTGAGGCCGGCACGGGCGCGCAGCCGGCGGTCGGGGGCGTCGCCGAGGACGGCGTGCTGGTGGCAGTGCGTCTGACCGGCGACGGGCGCGCCGAGCCGGGGCGGGGTCCAGCCGGGGGCGAACTCCTCCAGGGTCTCGGCGAAGGTGCGTACGGAGGAGGCCAGTGCGCGGGCGTCGTCGGTGCCCAGGAGTTCGGGCAGGTCGGTGCGGAGCGCGGCCGCGCAGCTGGGCTCCAGGACCACGACCGGCAGTCCGGCGTCGAGGACCGGGCGCATCCGGTCCACCGTGCGCCGCATGACGGTGCGGGCCTGGTCGAGCTGGCCGGTGGAGACCCAGGTCAGACCGCAGCAGACGGCCCGCGGCGGGAGGACCGGACGCAGCCCCGCGGCCTCCAGGACGCGTACCGCGGCCCGGCCGGTGCCGGGGGAGAGGCGGTCGGTGAAGGTGTCGGGCCACAGGACGAGATCGCCGGGGGCCGGGGGGCCCGGCCGGCCGCGCGTCCGCCGCCACCAGCGCGTGAAGGACTCCTCCGCCAGCCGTGGCAGTGCCCGCTCCGGCGCGATGCCGGCCGCCCGCCGGGCCAGTGCGGCCGCCGGGCGGATCCGGGCCAGCGCGTTGAGCACGCCCGCGAACGGGCCGGCCGCGCGCAGCCACACCGGCAGCCGGCCCATCGCGTAGTGCGCGGCGGGCCGCGGCCGCCCCCGGTAGTGGTGGTGCAGGAACTCGGCCTTGTAGGTGGCCATGTCGACGCCCACCGGGCAGTCGCTGCGGCAGCCCTTGCAGGACAGGCACAGGTCCAGCGCGTCCAGGACCTCGGCCGAACGCCACCCGTCCGTGACGACCTCGCCCGCCAGCATCTCGTGCAGCAGGCGGGCCCGGCCGCGCGTGGAGTGGCGCTCCTCGCCCGTCACGCGGAACGAGGGGCACATCACCCCCGCGTCCGGCGGCGTGGCGTCGCGGCACTTGGCGACGCCGACACAGCGGCGCACGGCCGCCGCGAAGTCCCCGCCGTCGTGCGGGTACCCGAAGGCCACCTCGACGGGCTCCTTGGGCAGCACGGCGAAGCGCAGGCCGGTGTCCAGCGGTTCGGGCCGCACCAGCATGCCGGGGTTGAGTCCGCCCGCCGGGTCGAGCAGGTCCTTGAACCGGCCGAACAGGCCGACCAGTTCGGGCCCGTACATCCGCGGCAGGAGTTCCGCGCGCGCCTTGCCGTCGCCGTGCTCCCCGGACAGCGAGCCGCCGTGCGCCACGACGAGACCGGCCACGTCCTGCGAGAAACGCCGGAACCGGGCCACGCCCGCGTCCCGCACCAGGTCGAAGTCGATGCGCACGTGGATGCAGCCGTCGCCGAAGTGCCCGTACGGGGCACCGCGCAGCCCGTGCTCGGCCAGCAGGGCGCGGAAGTCCCGCAGATAGGCGCCCAGCCGGGCGGGCGGGACGGCGCAGTCCTCCCAGCCGGGCCACGCCTCGGTGCTCTCCCCCGGCCGGGTCCTGATGCGGGTGGCGGTCCCGGCCGCGTCCTCCCGCAGCCGCCACAGGGCGCGCTGCGCGGCGGGATCGGTGACCACGACCGAACCGGCGGCCCCGTCGGCGCCCGCCAGCCCGCGCAGCGCCTGCGCCTCCCCGACGCCCGGCATCTCCACGAAGAGCCAGGCCGCGCCCGCGGGCAGCAGTTCGGCCCGGCTCCTGGTGGCGCTGTCCACCAGGTCGGCGGCCATCCCCTCGACCGTGAGCGGACCGTACGGCAGCAGACCCGGCGCCGCGTCGGCGGCGGCGCCCTCGTCCGGGTACCCCAGGACGACCAGCACCCGCACCGGCGGCGCGGGCACCAGGCGCACTTCGGCCTCGGTGACCACCGCGAGCGTGCCCTCGCTGCCGGTCAGGGCGCGGGCCAGGTCGCGGCCCCGCTCGGGCAGCAGCGCGTCCAGGGCGTAGCCGGAGATCCGTCGGGGCAGGTCCTGCGGGTAGCCGGTGCGCAGCAGCGCCAGATGCGCGTCGGTGAAGGCCCGCACGTCCGCCCGGAGCGGGTCGCGGGTGCGCAGCGTGGCGCCGCCGTAGGTGAGCGCCTCCAGCCCGCGCACATTGTCCGCCGTGGTGCCCCAGGCCACCGAGTGCGCGCCGCAGGCGTTGTTGCCGATCATGCCGCCGAGGGTGCAGCGGCCGTGGGTGGACGGGTCGGGGCCGAAGGTCAGCCCGTGCGCGGCGGCCGCCCGCCGCAGGTCGTCCAGGACGACGCCGGGCTGCACACGGGCCGTCAACGCGTGCGGGTCCAGTGACACGATCCGGTGCATGTGCCGGGTGAAGTCCAGGACCACCCCGGTGCCCGTCGCCTGGCCGGCGATCGACGTGCCGCCGCCGCGCGGCACCACCGGCACGCCGTGCTCGCGGCACACCGCGAGCGCCGCGGCCACGTCCTCCGTGTCGCGCGGCGCCACCACGGCCACCGGGACGCGCCGGTAGTTGGACGCGTCCATGGTGGTCAGCGCCCTGCTCTGGGCGTCGAACGCGACCTCGCCCCGCACGTGCCGCTCCAGCGCCCGGCGCAGATCCTCCGTCATGTCCCCAGCCTGCCCCACCCCGGCTCATGTCTCACCGCGTGGACTACTCCCCGAAACCGCCTCGTAACGCACTACGCTGCGAATGTGGCCGAGATCCAGATCCCCGCTGACATCAAGCCCGCCGACGGACGTTTCGGTTCGGGCCCCTCCAAGGTGCGGCCGGAGGCGCTCGACGCGCTGGCCGCGACCGGCACCTCGCTGCTGGGCACCTCTCACCGGCAGGCGCCGGTGAAGAACCTGGTCGGTCAGGTGCGCGACGGCATCAGGCAGTTGTTCTCCCTCCCCGAGGGCTACGAGGTGGTGCTCGGCAACGGCGGTTCCACCGCGTTCTGGGACATCGCCACCCACGGCCTGATCGAGCGGAAGTCCCAGCACCTGAGCTTCGGCGAGTTCTCCTCGAAGTTCGCCAAGGCCGCCAAGATCGCGCCCTGGCTGGACGAGCCGACCGTGATCGCCACCGACCCGGGCTCCCACCCGGACGCGGTCGCCGAGGCGGGCGTGGACGTCTACGCCCTCACCCACAACGAGACCTCCACCGGTGTCGCGATGCCCCTGCGGCGCGTCGCGGGCGCCGACGACGGCGCACTCGTCCTGGTGGACGCCACCTCAGGCGCCGGCGGCCTGCCGGTGGACGTCACCGAGACCGACGTCTACTACTTCGCCCCGCAGAAGTCCTTCGCCGCCGACGGCGGTCTGTGGCTGGCGCTGTTCTCCCCGGCCGCGCTGGAGCGCGCGGAGCGGATCGCCGCCTCCGGACGCCACATCCCGGCGTTCTTCGACCTGCCGACCGCGATCGACAACTCGAAGAAGAACCAGACGTACAACACCCCCGCGCTGACCACCCTCTTCCTGCTGAACCAGCAGCTGGAGTGGATCAACGGCCAGGGCGGTCTGGAGTGGGCCGTCTCCCGCACCGCCGACTCCTCCTCGCGCCTGTACACCTGGGCCGAGAAGTCCGAGCACGCCACGCCGTTCGTCACCGACCCGGCCAAGCGCTCCCAGGTCGTCGGCACGGTCGACTTCGCCGACGGCATCGACGCCGCCGCCATCGCCAAGGTGCTGCGCGCCAACGGCATCGTGGACACCGAGCCGTACCGCAAGCTCGGCCGCAACCAGCTGCGCGTCGCGATGTTCCCGGCCGTCGACCCGGCCGACGTGGAGGCGCTGACCGCCTGCGTCGACTACGTCGCCGAGCGGCTCTGACCCCAGCCGCACGCGAAAGCCGGTGGGCACGGGTGCCCGCCGGCTTTCGCGCGCTCAGGACGGGCGACCGCCCCGGCGCAGCAGCCGGCGGCCCGCGAGGACGACCGCGGCCAGCGCGGCGATGGTCAGGGCGCCGACCGTGAACTGCCCCACCGACCGCTGCCCGCCGCCGTCCCCCGGTGCCTGCGCCCCGCCGCCCGTGGCGGACGACGAACCGGACGGCGGGGCGCCGGCCTTGCGGACGTCGTCGGGACGGTCGTCCCCGGTCAGGGGGACCCGGTAGACCTCGCTGTCCTGGCCCTCGCTGCCGTACATCAGGGCGCGTCCGTCGGTGGTGAAGGTCACGGACTCGCCCTGCCGCTGCAGCGGAACGTGCATCTGGTCGATGCGGTGCGGGGTGCCGTCCGCCCAGCGGTACATCAGGGCGCCGAAGTAGCCGCGCAGCACCAGGCGGCTGCCGTCCGGGGAGAAGGCGCCGTCGGTGATCCACAGCGGGATGTCGGTGGTGCGCCGGAAGATGTTCGTGCCGGAGGGGGTCATCCGCGCCGGGCCCTCGTAGAGCGCGCCGCCGTCCTCGTTCTTGCTGGCGATCCAGATCCGGCCGGTGCGCGGGTCGACCATCATGGCCTCCGCGTTCCGCGGCCCGGCGTCGTACTTCACGACGTACTGAGTGGCCCGCACCGTCTGGTCGGCCAGGCGCTTGGGCTCCGGGAAGCGGTAGATCCACACGTACGGCCAGCTGCCGCCGAGGTTGTCGCCGATGTCGCCGACGTAGATGTCGCCGTCCGGGCCGATGGAGATCGCCTCCACGTCGCGCGGGCGGCCGATGCCGCGCAGGGTCACGGTGGCGACGGTCTTGCCGGTCGCTGAGTCCACGGCGTAGACGTACGGGCCGTCGTCGCTGTCGTTGTGCGTCCAGTAGACGCCCTTGTGGAGCCGGCTGGCGGCCAGGCCGCTCGACTCGGTGATCCGCGGGTCCGTCATGGTGAAGGCCAGGGACTCGCCGTCGTCGGCGGCCGCGGTGCCGGCGATGCCGGGGACGCCGAGGAGCGGGACCGTGACGAGTGCGGAGGCCGCGGCCGCGGCGAGCAGGGGGCGCATGCGCATGCGCCCAGCCTGCCAGGTGCGCGGCTCAGCCGACGTCGAGGGCGCCGTCCGGCCGCGCTGGAGCCGCCTTTCGCATGCGCCTGTGGCGGTCTTGCCTTGCGCGGCGGCGTCTCTGGGACGTGCAGCGGTGTGCCGGGCGGGCGGCACCTCCGCGCCGTGCTTCGGCGCTGCGGCGAGCAGGGGGCGCTTGTGCGTGCGACCTGCCTGCGGGCGCTGTCCGACGGCGCTGGAGCCGCCTTTCGCGTGCGCCTGTGGCGGTCTTGCCTTGCGCGGCGGCGCGTCCGGGACGTGCCGCCGGGTGCCCGTCGTGCTCCCGCGCCGCCGCGCGGGACCCGCACGGGTCCAGTCGGTGCGCGGCGAGGGAGGTGATCCAGGCGAAGGGGCCCCGCCAAGGTGGCCGTTCCGCACCAGAAGCGACGACCCCGGGTGCGGAACGGCCCCTCGGCAGGGCCGCTTCGGGCGCGGGGAGATGGGCCGCCTCCCGCCCGGCGGGGAGTGCCTATCATCTCGTCCATGTCCCGACTGTCCCGCGCACCCTTCCCATCCCGTGCGCCTCGCACCTCGTGGATGTTCGTCGGCGACTCCATGACCATCGGCAGCGCGGGCGACCTCACGTGGCGCTACCGCATGTGGCGGCACCTGAGCTCGCTCGGCGAGCCGTTCGCGATCGTCGGCCCGCGCACCGCGCTGTACGACGCGACGGCCGACGCCGCGGTCTCCCACGCCTACGGCGACCCCGCCTTCCCGCGGGAGGCGCGCCGCCACCTGGCCGGCTGGGGCGAGGGCTGGCTGCACATGGCGCCGCTGATCGAGGACGCGGTGCGCGAGCACCGGGCGGACGTGCTGCTGGTCTCCCTCGGGCTGATAGACCTCGGCTTCTACACCGACCCCGCGCAGACCGAGGACAACCTGCGGCTGTTCGTCGAGCGGGCGCGGGCCGCCAACCCCCGTGTCGCCGCCGTGCTGTTGCCGGTCATCCCCAACACCCGCTGCGCACAGGACCCCGGATTCGCCGCGCAGTGCGAGGAGTTCAACACCCGCACCGCCAAAGCCGTCGCGGACCTGGCCACGTCCGCGTCGCCACTGCTGCTGGCCTCCCGCCCGGCCGGCTGGGACCTCGCCCGGCACACCTACGACGGCACCCACCCCAACGCCGCGGGGGAGCACCTGCTCGCCGCCGCCTTCGCCGACGCGATGCACCAGGCGTGGGGCACCGGGGGGCCCTACCGGGGCGCTCCGGCGGACCCGGCGGCCACGGCGAACGGCGCTTGATTCGAGCGCACTCGAAGAGCTTGGCTGGTGGCCCATGGAGTACACACAGCTCGGACGCACCGGACTCAAGGTCAGCCGGCTCGTACTGGGAACGATGAACTTCGGCCCGCAGACGGACGAGGCCGACAGCCACGCGATCATGGACGCCGCCCTGGACGCCGGCGTCAACTTCTTCGACACCGCCAACGTCTACGGCTGGGGCGAGAACAAGGGCCGCACCGAGGAGATCATCGGCACCTGGTTCGCCAAGGGCGGCGGCCGCCGCGAGAAGACGGTCCTCGCGACCAAGGTGTACGGCAACATGGGCGCCGACGGCACGCCCTGGCCCAACGACGACAAGCTCTCCGCGCTCAACATCCGCCGCGCGTGCGAGGCGAGCCTGAAGCGGCTGGGCACCGACCACATCGACCTCTACCAGTTCCACCACGTCGACCGTGCGACGCCGTGGGAGGAGATCTGGCAGGCCGTCGACGTCCTGGTGCAGCAGGGCAAGGTGCTCTACGCCGGGTCGTCGAACTTCGCCGGCTGGCACATCGCCCGCGCCAACGAGGCCGCCGCGCGCCGCGGTTCGCTCGGCCTGGTCAGCGAGCAGTGCCTGTACAACCTGGCCGAGCGGCGCGCCGAGATGGAGGTCATCCCGGCGGCCGAGGCCTACGGCCTGGGCGTCATCCCCTGGTCGCCGCTGAACGGCGGGCTGCTGGGCGGCGCGCTGCGCAAGGAGCGCGAGGGCGGCGGCTCCCGCTCGACCTCCGGCCGCGCCGCCGACTCGCTGAAGGACAGCGCGGTGCGCGCCCAGGTGCAGTCGTACGAGGACCTGGTCGACAAGGCGGGCCTGCAGCCCGGCGACGTCGCCCTGGCCTGGCTGCTGACCCGGCCCGGCGTGACCGGACCGATCGTCGGCCCGCGCACCCGCGAGCAGCTCGACTCCGCGCTGCGCGCGGTCGAACTGGAGCTGCCGGAGGACCTGTTGGCCGACCTCGACGGCGTCTTCCCCGGCACCGGTCCGTCCCCGGAGGCCTTCGCCTGGTGAGCCCGGCCCGCGGCCCGGGCGGCCCCGGTGCGGACGCCGTCCGTGCCGGGGCCGCCCCGTCCGGCGCAAGCGCCCGGTCCGGTCGCAGATTCACCCGGTCGGGCGCACGATGAGGGTATGACGACAGCCAAACAGATCATGCATCCAGGCGCCCGTGCGATCCCGGCGACCGAGAGCCTCGACCGGGCCGCGCAGCTCATGCGCGAACTCCACGTCGGCGCGCTCCCCGTCCATGGATCGGACGACCGGATGATGGGCATCATCACGGACCGCGACATCGTCGTGAAGTGCGTGGCGGCCGGCCGTGATCCGTCGAAGGTCACCTGCGGGGACCTCTGCGAGGGCACCCCGCGGTGGATCGACGCCGAGGCGGACGTCAACGACGTGCTCAGCGAGATGGAGACCCACCGCATCAAGCGGCTGCCGGTCGTCGAGAACAAGAAGCTCATCGGGATGATCACCGAGGCCGATCTGGCCCGGCACCTCACCGACGAGCAGATCGCCGAGTTCGTCGCGAACGTCTACGCCGAGACCTGATCCGCACCGGGCCCGGGGGCGCCGCCGTCAGCGGACCAGCGCGCTCACGACCACCACGACCACCAGCAGGGCGAGGGCGGCGGTCATCACTCGGGTTCGGGTCTTCGGGTTCACACTCCGAGGTTAACCCCAGCGGTTCAGTGCCCCAGCGGGCAGGTCCGCAGTCTCTCGTAGCGGGGCTGGGCGCCCGGCACCCCAGGTGCGGGCGGATGGCTCCGCACGAGGGCGATGGCGTCGGCCGTCCACACGGTGCCCCGGAAGGCGCCGAGCGCGTCGGTGAAGGGCCGCAGGCCAACCCGGCCGCGGTTGCCGCGCTGGCGGGCAAGGGTCAGATGGGCGTGGAAGCGGCCGTGCTCGTCCTCGTAGGAGACGCCGGCCCGCCGGGCGGCCGCCTGGGCGGCCTCCGCCAGACGTGCCGTGCTCCGGCCGTCCCGGCCGAGATCCCCGTCCGGCCCCGCCTCGTCCAGTCCCGCCCACAAGGTGCGGTCCCCGAAGCGGCCACCCCCGGCCAGACCGGCGCGGTACGGCTGATGGCGCCGGGCCGCCCGGTCCAGGCGCTCGACGAGCCCGGGGACCAGGTCCGGCCCGACCTCGCCGAGGAACGCCAGCGTCACGTGCCACCCGGCCCGTTCCGTCCACCTCAGCCCGTCGGCGTCCGGCAGGGCCCGCAGCGCGTCCACCGCGGCACCGAGTTCCGCCAGCGCCGCCCTGGGGGGCACGACCGCCACGAACAGCCTCATGCTCCCCAGGGTGCCGCCATGCGCCCTAGCTCGCGATGTCGCCGTACCCCTCGACGTCGCGCGGGTCGCGGGGGCCCGGGCCCACGTAGCGGGCCGACGGGCGCACCAGACGCCCGGTGCGCTTCTGCTCCAGGATGTGCGCCGACCAGCCGGCGGTGCGGGCGCAGCTGAACATCGAGGTGAACATGTGCGCCGGGACCTCGGCGAAGTCCAGCATGATCGCCGCCCAGAACTCGACGTTCGTCGCCAGTACGCGGTCGGGGCGCCGTGCGTGCAGCTCCTCCAGCGCGGCCTTCTCCAGCGCCTCGGCGATCTCGAAGCGGGGCGCGCCCAGTTCCTGGGCGGTGCGCCGCAGCACCCGCGCACGGGGGTCCTCGGCCCGGTAGACGCGGTGGCCGAAGCCCATCAGGCGCTCGCCCTTGTCGAGGGCCTGCTTGACGTACGCCGTGGCGTCGCCGGTGCGCTCGATCTCCTCGATCATGCCGAGCACCCGTGAGGGCGCGCCGCCGTGCAGCGGGCCGGACATCGCGCCCACCGCGCCCGACAGGGCGGCGGCCACGTCGGCGCCGGTCGAGGCGATGACCCGGGCGGTGAAGGTGGAGGCGTTCATGCCGTGCTCGGCGGCGGACGTCCAGTAGGCGTCCACGGCCTTGACGTGCTTGGGGTCGGGCTCGCCGCGCCAGCGGATCATGAAGCGCTCGACGACCGTCTCGGCCTTGTCGATCTCGCTCTGCGGCACCATCGGCAGCCCCTGGCCGCGGGCCGACTGCGCCACGTAGGACAGCGCCATGACCGCGGCCCGCGCCAGGTCCTCGCGCGCCTGCTCGGCGTCGATGTCCAGCAGCGGTTTCAGGCCCCAGACCGGGGCCAGCATCGCCAGCGCCGACTGCACGTCGACGCGGATGTCCCCGGAGTGCACGGGGATCGGGAAGGGCTCGGCCGGCGGCAGCCCGGGGTTGAAGGCGCCGTCGACCAGCAGGCCCCACACGTTTCCGAAGGAGACGTGGCCCACGAGGTCCACGATGTCCACGCCTCGGTAGCGGAGAGCGCCGCCTTCCTTGTCGGGTTCGGCGATCTCCGTTTCGAAGGCGACGACTCCCTCGAGTCCGGGTACGAAGTCGGACATCAGGCGGCTCCTCTTGATGCGGTCGACGATCGGCGGGGGCGGTGCTTGTGGCACGGAGTGCCCGAACGATATCTCCGGGTGTCCGTCGGCGCTGTGAGCCCACGGATACCCGGCCTGTAAGTCTGTCCCCTCCCGCTGACGGCGTGAAGCGTGAGGTGGGGCACATACTTTGCGGCACACCGTGCCGCGGGGGCGGGCGCCGTGCTGCAAGATGTGCGGGTGCAGCACCTCCACCACGATCCCGCCGCCATGCGCAAGCAGTACCGCGCCCGCGGACTGGCCGAGGCCGAGCTGGCCGCCGACCCGTACACGCAGTTCGCGCGCTGGTTCGCCGACGCCGTGAACGGCGGCATCGACGAGCCCAACGCCATGGTCGTCTCCACCGCGGACGCCGAGGGGCGGCCCAGTTCCCGGACCGTCCTGCTGAAGAGCTACGACCACCGCGGCTTCGTCTTCTTCACCAACTATCGGTCCAGGAAGGGCCGAGAGCTCGGCGAGCGGCCGTACGCCTCGCTCCTCTTCCCCTGGCACCCGATCGCCCGGCAGGTCATCGTCGGCGGCCGGGTGGAGCGCGTGACGCGGGAGGAGACCGAGGCGTACTTCCGCACCCGGCCGCACGGCTCCCGGGTCGGGGCCTGGGCCAGCGAGCAGTCCTCCGTGGTCGGCACTCGGGAGGAGCTGGAGCGCCGGTACGCGGAGCTGGCCGAGCGCTGGCCCGAGGAGACGGAGGTGCCGGTGCCGCCGCACTGGGGCGGCTTCCGGGTGATCGCGCGGACCGTGGAGTTCTGGCAGGGCCGGGAGAACCGGCTCCACGACCGCCTGCTGTACGAGGCGGACGGCGACTGGACGGTGCGGCGGCTGGCGCCGTAGGCCCCGCCGGGGCGAGGCCCGCAGACGCAGGCGACCCGCGGGCTGCTCCCTGGACGGAGGCCGTCCAGGCATCGGCCGGACGAATCCGACGAGCCCGCGGGTCGGGTGACTGCGATGGATTGGCCCGCGTCGCGCATCGCGCGCAGGCGAGGAGCGCGGTGCTAGCCCGCAGCCACCTCACGCGTCCGATGGGAACTCATTCTCCGGACCACCTCCCTTCGTGTGTGCCGCCACTCTAAGAAGCGGTCCGTCGCGCCACAACCTATTTTTTTTGCGTCTCCCGTCACCCTTTAATGCACCCGCCGCCGGTGCGCACCGATTTCGGCGAACTGGCTGTGTCCTGGGTCACATCCGGGTTGAATGTTCCGACGTGCAGTCATTCGATGCGACGCCGCAGCTGCTCGCCGCGCTCCTCGACGGCATGGAGGCCGGACTCTGTGCCTTCGACCGCGACGGAGTGATCACGCACTGGAACACCGAGGCCGTGCGCATCCTGGGGTGGACACCCGAGGAGGCCGTCGGCCGCAAGGGCTTCGCCGGCTGGGCGGCGCGCACGGCCGACGCCGAGGAGGTCCGCTCCCGGCTGCTCGCCGTGATGGACGCCGCCGGGCGGCAGGTGCACGAGTTCGCGCTGCTGACCAAGGACGGCCGCCGGGTGCTGGTGCGCACCCAGTCCGCCGCCGTCCAGGGCGCCGACGGCCGCCCGGCCGGGGTCTACTGCGCGTTCTCCGAGGTGCACGCCCAGATCGACCTGGAACGCTCGATCGCCCTGAGCGAGGCGCTGTTCGACGACGCCTCCTCCGGTGTCGTCCTGGTCGACGCGGACCTGCGCCCCGTCGTCGTCAACGCGTACGCCGCCAGGGTGCTGCACACCAGCCGGGACGCGCTCCTCGGGCGGCCGCTGGGTGACTTCCTCGACCAGGGCGTGGAGGAACTGGAGTCCGCGATGCAGCACGTGCTCGCGGAGGGCGCGCCTCCGGCGCCGTCCGAGCTGTGGGTGGGCCTGCGTGAGGAGGGCGGCACGCGCTGCTGCTGGCGCAGCAGCTTCGTGCGGCTCGGCTCGCCGCTGGGCGAGGAGCCGGTGCCGCTGGGGGTGGGCTGGCTGTTCCACGACATCACCGACGCCAAGGTCGCCGAGCGGGAGGCGGCGGTGCTGCGCTTCCGCAGCAACCAGCTGCAGCGGGCGGCCCGGGCGGTCGCCGAGTGCCGGGAGCCGATGGAGGCCGCCACCTGCTACGTGGACTTCGCGCTCGCGGGCTTCGCCGAGAACGCGCTGCTGGACGTGCTCACCGGGGACGGGACCCGGCTGGTGCGCGCCGCCGCCACGCCCTCCGGCGGCTCCGGTCCCTGCCTGCCCGTGGCCGGTGGTATCCCCGTGCGCTACGGGGAGGGCCATCCCGCGCTCCAGGCGGTGGCCCGCACCGGGGCCGTGCGCGCCTCCTTCGGCGCGCTCGCGGGCTCAGAACCGGCCTCCCGCGCCCAGATCGACGCGTGGTCCGCCGCCCGCCGCTGGCCCGACGGCACGGTGCACGGCCTGTGCGCCGTGCTGCGCAGCCGCGGCCGCACCCTGGGCACGCTCACCTTCCTGCGCGGCATGGGGCGGCGCCCCTTCGACCGCGTGGACGCGGCCTTCGCGGAGGACGTGGCGCTGCGGGTGGCCGCGGCCCTGGACCTGGCGCCGCGGGGGCGGTAGGCCCGGGGCCCGGATGGGGACGTGCGCTCAGTGGCGGTAGAAGATCCGGTCCCGGTACGCGTCGAAGACCGCCGCGTTCCACTCGTGGCCGCCGTCCACGTTGCCCGAGCGCAGCATCGGAGGGGTGGTCCCGCGCTCCGCGAGCCGCTGCGCCGCCGTCGCGACGACCGCCTGCATCAGCGCGCTGGTGACCACGGTGGAGGCGGGCCCGAAGGGCGCCGGGACGGCCGCGTGGGACAGCTCGGCGTCGCCGAGGGCGATCTTGCTGTCGAGGACGATGTCGCAGTGGTCCTTCAGGAACGTCCCGCTGGAGTGCCGCGACCGGGTCTCCTTCGCGTACGCGACCGAGGTGACGCCGATGACCTTGACCCCCATCGCCCGCGCGTCCCGCGCCATCTCCACGGGCAGGGCGTTGCGTCCGGACAGGGAGACGATCACCAGCACGTCGCCCGCGCGCAGCGGCGAGGTGCGCAGCACGACCCCGGCGAGGCCGTCGACCTGTTCGAGGGCGCTGCCGAGGGTGGCCGGGACGACGTCCACGCCGACCGCGCCGGGCACCGCGAGCAGGTTGACCAGGGCGAGCCCGCCGGCGCGGTAGACGACGTCCTGGGCGGCGAGCGAGGAGTGCCCGGCCCCGAAGGCGAAGACCCGCCCCCCGCCGGCCACGGCGTCCGCGACGGCGGTGGCGGCCGCCTCGATTCCCTCGGACTCCTCGTCCCTCACGCGCCGCAGGAGTGCGATGGCGGCGTCGAAATATGTGGCGGCCAGATCGGTCATGCCGGCAACCGTGGTGCGCGCGGCGTCCGCCTGTCAACCGCAGGGGACCGGTTGTCGGTCCGATGCGTCAGAATTGAGGCCAGGGCCACGCACGAGCCACCGAGGGGCACGCATGTCCGGACTCATCGACACGACGGAGATGTATCTCCGTACCATCCTGGAGCTGGAAGAGGAAGGCGTGGTCCCCATGCGCGCCCGAATCGCCGAGCGGCTGGACCAGAGCGGTCCGACCGTGAGCCAGACCGTCGCACGCATGGAGCGCGACGGTCTGGTGCACGTGGCCGGCGACCGGCATCTGGAGCTGACCTCGGAGGGCCGCCGCATCGCCACCCGCGTGATGCGCAAGCACCGGCTGGCCGAGTGCCTGCTGGTCGACGTGATCGGCCTGGAGTGGGAGCACGTGCACGCGGAGGCCTGCCGCTGGGAGCACGTGATGAGCGAGGCCGTCGAGCGCCGCGTCCTGGAGCTGCTGCGGCACCCGACGGAGTCGCCGTACGGGAACCCGATCCCGGGCCTGGAGGAGCTGGGCGACAAGGACGGCGCGGACCCGTTCCTGGACGAGGGCATGGTCAGCCTGAGCGAGCTGGAGAGCGGGCTCTCCGAGGCGAGTGTGGTCGTGCGGCGGATCGGCGAGCCCATCCAGAACGACGCGCAGTTGATGTACACGCTGCGGCGGGCCGGCGTGCAGCCCGGCGCGGTGGTGTCCGTGACCCCCTCGGCGGGCGGTGTGCTGGTCGGCAGCGGCGGCGAGGCCGCGGAGCTGAGCAGCGAGACCGCCTCGCACGTGTTCGTCGCCAAGCGGTAGGCGTCGCGTCCGGCGCTCCGGCGGGCGGGCGCTTCGCCGGGCCCTCGTGGTGGGAGGGACTCCGGCGCCTCCCCGTGCGCCGGAATCCCGTCCTCCCCCCCGGTTCCCCCGTTCCCCCCCGTTCCCCCTGGTCCCCGTGGAGGCCACCTGGATCCCCGAGCTGTCCGGGTGGCTCCCCGCTGCCCGTCTTCCCCGCCGGGCCGGGTCCCGCTGAAGTCCTCCCCTCGGCACGCGCCGACAATCCTTGAGCGCTGTCACTCGAAAGAGCGGTGTTGCGCGTGTGAAGAGGCTTCTCGAACAGAAATTCGATAGCGTGGGGTCCTGAGAACGTCACGCACCAGGGGGCGCCACATGGCCAGGCGTAGGGAAATCACCGGAGCGGACGGCCTTCCGCTCACCGCGTGGGAGCACGCCGGTGGGCCGGGAGCGGCCTCCGGCCCCGCCGTACTGCTGCTGCACGGGCTGATGGGCCGTGCCTCGCAGTGGGCCGGCACCGCCCGGCGGCTCGTCGGCCGCCACCGCGTCGTCGCGCTGGACCAGCGCGGGCACGGCGGCAGCCCCAAGCCCGAGGGGCCGTACACGCGGGAGGCGTACGTCGGCGACGCCGCCGCCGCGATCGAGCAGCTGGGGCTCGGCCCGGCCGTCGTCATCGGGCATTCGATGGGCGCCCTGACCGCGTGGCAGCTCGCCGCCCGCCGGCCGTCCCTGGTGGGCGCCGTGGTGCTGTGCGACATGCGCGCGGCGGCCGTCGGGGAGGCCGATCAGCGCTCCTGGGAGGACTGGTTCCGTGCCTGGCCGGTGCCCTTCGCCAGCCTGGACGCGGTGCGCCGGTGGTTCGGCGAGGAGGATCCCTGGACGGAGGGCCGCCGTCCGGCCCGCGGGGAGTTCTTCGCCGAGGTGATGGAGCAGGCCGCCGACGGCTGGCGCCCGGTGTTCGACCGGCGTCACATGCTGCGCTCCCGTGAGCCCTGGGTGCACGACGCCCACTGGGACGAACTGGCCCAGGTCGCGTGCCCCGCCCTCGTGGTGCGCGGCCTGGACGGCGACCTCGGCCGCGCGGAGGCCCAGGAGATGGTCCGTGTCCTGCCCCGGGGCGCGTACGCGGAGGTTCCCGACGCCGGGCACCTGGTCCCCTGGGACCAGCCCGAGGCCTGGTACACGGCGATCGAGGGCTTCCTCGCGGACGTCGCGGAGGCGCCGGTGTGCCGCGCGGGCTGACGCCGCGCGGCAGGGTTCAGGCGAAGACGACCGTGCGGTGTCCGTTGAGCAGCACGCGGTGCTCGCTGTGCCACTTCACGGCCCGCGCCAGGGCCTGGCACTCCACGTCCCGGCCGACGGCGACCAGTTGATCGGGCGTCAGGTCGTGGCCGACGCGTTCGACCTCCTGCTCGATGATCGGCCCCTCGTCGAGGTCCGCCGTCACGTAGTGCGCCGTGGCGCCGATGAGTTTCACGCCGCGGGCGTGGGCCTGGTGGTAGGGGCGGGCGCCCTTGAAGCTCGGCAGGAAGGAGTGGTGGATGTTGATGATCCGCCCGGACAGCTCCTTGCAGAGGTGGTCCGAGAGGACCTGCATGTAGCGGGCGAGGACGACCAGCTCCACGCCCTCCTTCTCCACCAGCGCCAGCAACTGGGTCTCGGCCTCGGCCTTGGTCTCCTTGGTCACCGGGATGTGGTGGAAGGGGATGCCGTAGGAGCCGACCAGCTCCGCGAAGTCGGTGTGGTTGGACACGACGGCGGCGATCTCGACCGGCAGCGCGCCGATGCTGGTGCGGAAGAGCAGATCGTTGAGGCAGTGGCCGTACTTGCTGACCAGCAGGACGATCCGCATCCGCTCACCGGACGGCGTGATCTGCCAGTCCATGCCGTAGGCGTCCGCGACGGCCGCGAAGCTGGCCCGCAGCTTCTCCGCTCCCACCGGGTGGTCCGACGTGAAGTGCACCCTCATGAAGAACAGTCCCGTGTCCCGGTCACCGAACTGCTGGCTGTCCTCGATGTTGCACCCGGTCATGAAGAGGTAGCTCGACACGGCGTGCACGATGCCCGGCTTGTCGGGGCAGGACAGCGTGAGGATGTACTGCTCGGACGGCTGCTGCGACTCGTCGACGGCGTTCACGGGCCTAGCCTCGCACACGCGGTGCCGGCTGATCCAAGACGTCCACGGGCCGGTCGCCGGGCAGTCCCGTCAGGCGGTGCGCATGTAGATCTTGAGCACGTCCAGGGAACGCGGCGGCGTGTCCGGGTCCTCGCCGTCCGCGGTCGCCAGGCGCACGTGCGCCTCGCGGGCCGCGCGGACCGCCTCGGCCCAGGCGTGGTGCTCCAGATACGCCGAGATCGGCGCGTCGGCGCCCACCTGGTGCAGGATCTTCAGGACCCGCAGCACGGCCACGTCGACGAGCGCGGCCTCCTGCGAGTCGCGGAAGACCGTTCCGACGTACTTCTCGGCGGACCAGTTGTCGAGCCAGGTGTCCTCGACCAGGCGGTAGACGGCGTCCGTCACGTCCCCGTAGCCGGGCCGGCCGGCCAGCCAGGTCTCCTGGTGGAAGACCGGGTCGCTGATCATGTGCAGCGCGGAGCGCACATTGGCGCGCCAGCGCCACCACGGCATGTCGTTGAGCGGCATGTCTCCCATCGTGGAGGAGCGGACACGCCGGCGGGAAGACTTCTCGGCACTCTGCACAGTGCACGATCGTACGTGCTCCAGATAGGAGCACATTATTTTCACCCTCCCGTGGCTCTGCGTTCCCTTGCGTTCACCCTGGAGTTGCGGAAGGAGCGGAATCGTCCCGTTCCATGAGTGATTGGCGTTCGCGAACGGCCGTCCCCCTCGTCAGCGCGGCGGCCGGCGTCGCTCTGCTGGTCGGCTGCGGCGTGCTCCCGGGGGGGACTGGGGGTTCGACCGGACCCATTGTCGTGATGACGTGGGCCCCACAGGGAACCAATGCGACCAACATGCCGGGTATGCCGGCCATGGCGAGTACCTTCGCCAAGTACGTCAACGCCAAGGGCGGTATCGGCGGACGTGAGCTGAAGGTCGTCAACTGCAACGAGCACAACACCTCGCTGGGCGCGCAGGATTGCGCGCAGCGTGCCGCGGACGAGGGCGCTGTCGCGGTCGTCGGTTCGTACAGCCAGTACGGCGCGGCGTTCACCTCCACGCTGGAGGCCGAGGGCATCCCCTACATCGGCGGCTACGGCGTCACGCAGGACGAGTTCGAGAGCCCGCTGTCGTACCCGATCAACGGTGGCCTGACCACGCTCATGGCCGGCAACGGCCGTCAACTGGCGGGCAAGTGCGACAAGGTGAGCCTGGTCCGCCCCGACACGGCGGCCGGCGACCTGTTCGCCCGTTTCCTCGACACGGGCCTGCAGGACGCCGGGCGCACGAAGGCGACGGACCTGCGCGCCAAGGAGGACTCCACCGACTACAACGCGATCGCCCGGCAGGCGGTCGGCGAGAACAAGGCCGGCGAGTGCGTCAGCGCGGCCCTCGGCGACAAGACCGCCGGCTTCTTCGACGCGTTCCGCCGCACCACCACCCATGACGCGCTGACCGGCAAGGACGAGAAGCCGAAGGCCCTGATCGCCTCCGTGCTCGGCAGCGTGCAGCAGTCCACGCTCGACAGCACCGGCGGCGCGAGCAGCCCGCTGGAGGGCGCGTACGTCACCGGCTGGTACCCCCCGGCCTCCGACGCGCGCTGGGCGACGATGCGCGAGGCGATCAGCAAGTACGCCTTCGGCAACAACGACATCGACCCCGACGACCCCGGCGTGCAGACCACGTGGATCGCCTACACGGCCTTCGCCGAGGTCGTCGACGAGATCGGCCGGGACGCGCCGATCACCGCCGCCACGGTGAAGCAGGCGTTCGACCAGGCGCACGGGATCTCCACCGGCGGGCTCACCCCGCCGCTGGGATGGCGCGAGCAGGACGCCGCCTCGATCATCGACCAGCCGCGCATGGTCAACGGCAAGGTGACCTACCAGAAGGTCGTCAAGGGCCAGTTGGTCGCCGTGAGCAGCGGCTTCGTCGACATGACGAAGACGCTGGAGAACGCCCCCCGCGACTGAGCGCGGGCGCCCGGACCCGGACGGCGCCGGTACCGCATCGCGAAAGCCCCGGAGCCGTGTGCTCCGGGGCTTTCGCGCGGGCCGCCGCGCCCGGTCAGATCTGGGTGTACTGGTGCTCGGTGAGGTTGTACTTCTTGGCGATGGAGTTCCACAGGCCGACGGCCGTCTTCTTGGCGTGCGTCGCGTTGCCGCTCTCGTTGTTGCCGGCGGCGGTCTGCGGAGTGTTGCGGGCCTTGCCGTGCTTGCACAGGTGCTTGCCCTGCTTCACCTGGTCGGCCCAGGCCGCGTAGTGGTTGTCGGCGGCGGCCGAGGCCGTCCACGCCTTGTTGAGGGCGTCCACCAGCTCCTGGTGACGGGGCAGCTGGTCCACGGAAAGGGTCTTCAGCCGCGCCATGAGCTCGCCGCGCTGCTTGGCCGCCGCCCGCAGGTCTGCGGCCGCCTGGTCGAGGTCGTCGCACTTGGTGATGTTCGCCACCGCGTTGATGACGGAGGTGCGGCTGCCGCCGCTCTGCCTCAGCAGCTGGTCCAGCTGCTTGGCCTGGTTCTCCGCCGCGTCCGCGCCGCCCCCGGAACCGTCGGGCGCCGTGGAGGAGGAGGGGACCTGGCTCGAGCTCGCCGCAGGGGTGCCGTCGTCGCCGCCGCTCATGAGCGCGCCGGCGGCGAGGCCGGCTATCGCGCAGCCGCCCACCACGATGCCTATGAGGGCCATCGGGGACAGCTTGCGGCTCCGCCGGGGCTCCTCGTAGCCGTCGTACGCGTCGTACGACGGGGCCGGGGGCTGCTGCTGGTACACCGGCGGCTGGTAGGCGGGCTGCGGCTGGAGGTGCTGCGGCTGTGCCGGGCTGTCCTGGCGGTACAGGTGGCCGAAGTCGTCCTGCGGCTCCGGCTGGGCCTCCTGCGGGTAGCCGTACGCCGGTGCCGCCGGGGACTGGGGTTGCGGCAGGTACTGCGCCTGCTGCGGGGACAGCTCCTCGTAGCGGGGCAGATGCTGCGTCGCGTCCGCGGCACCCGGGGCGCCGGGCCGGACGTCGAACGCCGACTGGGGCGCCGCCGGGAACGGGGGCAGCAGCTGGGTGGCGTCGGCCTGGCCCTGGAACTGCGGCAGGGGCTGTCCGGCGTCCTGCGCGGCCGGGGGCTGGGCCTGCGGGTAGGGCGGGAACATCTGCGTCGCGTCGCTGTCCGGTACGGGCGCCTGGTGCCCGTAGTAAGGGTCCTGCTGCGCCGGCTGCCGGCCCCAGGGCTGCCCGCCGGCCGGCCCGCCGCTCCACGTCGGGGGCAGCTCGGGCTCAGGTGCGCGCCCCTGCGCGGGCAGCACCACGCCCTCGTGCACCTCCGGATACGCCTCGTCACCGCGTCCGCCGTGCATCACCGCTACCTCTGCCTTCTCCGTCGACACGGAATCGTCGGCTCACGCTACCGGGTCGGCTTCGCAAGGCACCACGCCGCGGGGGGTCCACGAAGTCCCCGCCGGGTGCCTCGGCGCAGAACAAGGTGCCCGCGGTGGTGGGTTGATGTCGTTCGCATAACAATTCGGGTTCGCCCTCCGGTCGTCCGGAGGGCGAGTCCCGGTCAGGCCGCCGCCTCCTGCTCCTCCAGGCGGGCGTCGAACTCCCGGACCGCGGATTCCGCCGCGTACGGCTGGAGACGCGTCCGCAGGTCCTCCAAGTACTCCGCCCCGCGGTTGGAACGCAGCGTGGACAGCAGTTCCACGGCCTGCGCCCCGGTGTGGCAGGCCTGTTCGACCTCGCGCTGCTGCACCTGCGCCTGGGCCAGCACCAGGAGCCCGATCGCGCGTCGGCGGGCCTTCTCCGGACCCAGGGCGGACAGCGCCTCCTCGGCGCGGCGCGCGGCCTGCGGCGCCTGGTTGAGGTCGCGGTGGCAGTGCGCCAGTTCGTCGGCGAGGTAGGCCTGGTTGAAGTGGGCGATCCAGTCCGGGTCGTCCTCCGGGGCCGAGCGCTCCAGTGCCTCCACGGCCTGCCCGGCCACCGCGCCGCAGGCCCGTGCGTCGCCCATCAGGGCGTGGCCGCGTGCCTCCGCGGCGTAGAACATGGCCTGCGCGGTCGCGGTGACCTGGCCCCGGGCGCCCTCCTGTGCGGCGCGGGCGAGTTGGGCGATCTCGCGCGGATTGCCGAGCTGCGCGGCGAGGTGGCTCATCCCGGCCGCGAGCACGTAGCCCCCGTACGCCCGGTCGCCGGCCGCCTGGGCCAGCCGCAGCGCCTGGATGTAGTAGCGCTGGGCGAGTCCGGGCTGCCCGGTGTCGACCGCCATGTAGCCGGCGAGCTCCGTCAACCGCGCGACGGCGGAGAAGAGCTGACGTCCCGTCGCCTCGCGGTAGGAGCCCGCGAGGAGCCCGGAGACCACGCTGTTGAGGTAGTGCACCACCACCGGGCGCACGTGGCCGCTGCCGAACCGGTGGTCGAGCTCGTTCAGCGCCCGGGTGGTGGCCCGGACGGCCTCCACGTCGGACATGCCGACCCGCGGGCCGCCGGTGCGCGCGACCTGCGTGTCGGCGCGGGTGATCAGCCAGTCACGGCTCGGCTCGACCAGTGCGGAGGCGGCCACCGACGAGCCGGTCAGGAAGTCGCGGCGCCCCACGTCGCTGCGCCACAGCTCGCAGACCTGCTCGATCGCGCCCAGGACGGTGGGCGAGAAGTGCAGGCCGACACCGGTCGCGAGGTTCTTGCCGTTGGCCATGCCGATCTCGTCGATCGTCACGGTGCGGCCCAGCTTGCGGCCGATCGCCTCGGCGATGATCGCCGGGGCCCGGCCCCTGGGCTGCTGGCCGCGTAGCCAGCGGGCCACCGAGGTCTTGTCGTAGCGCAGGTCGAGGCCGTGCTCCGCCCCGCACATATTGACCCGGCGGGCCAATCCGGCGTTGGAGCAGCCGGCTTCCTGGATCAGTGCCTGCAGCCTTTCGTTGGGCTGACGTGCGACGAGCGGTCGTGCGGCCACGGGCTCCCCCTCATAGCTGCCGCTTGTGCGGGACCTCAAGATCCCTTGCTTGAAGATCCCTTCCCGGTACGCGCCTCTCGGATTCGCCGCAAACGCCATAATTTGCGGCGGGATGCATGCCTACACACCCAAGAGTGATTACCCGGATCATGTACGACCCTCTACCGCGCGCCCCCGCTCGTGCACCCGTGCGCCCGCCATGACCCGCGAGGTGGACGCGTCACCGCCCGTAACCCGTGCTCAGCGCCGCAGTTGTGATGGTCGTGGAAGACACCGTGGACGACACCCTCACAGCCTCCCGGCAGACCGCCGGCCAACTCCTCGACGCCGCGGTCCGTTACGCGGAGGAGCGGCACTGGGATGTGCTCCCCGGAGCCTGGCTCACCGACGGGACCGGTCCGGCCGCGGCTTACGCCGGCCGGCGCACCCCGTACTGCTCGTGCGGCGCGCCCCGCTGCCCGGCGCCCGGCGCGCACCCCCTCACGGCCGACTGGATCGGGCAGGCGAGCGGGAGCGCCGCCGCCGTGCGCCGGATGTGGCTGGCCCAGCCGGACGCCTCGATCCTGCTGCCGACCGGCCGCACCTTCGACGCCATCGACGTCCCGGAGGTCGCCGGCTGTCTCGCGCTCGCCAGGATGGAGCGGATGGAGTTGCCGCTGGGCCCGGTGATCGGCACCCCGGACCGGCGGCTGATCTTCTTTGTGCTCCCCGGCGCCGGGGCGAAGGTGCCCGACCTGCTGCGGCGGCTCGGCTGGTCGCCGTCCTCACTGGACCTGGTCGTGCGCGGCGAGGGCGACTGGATCCCGGCCCCGCCCACCCGGCTGGCGGGCGGCCAGACCGTCCAGTGGGCCCGCAAGCCCACCGCGGTCAACCGCTGGCTGCCCGACACCGGGGAACTGCTCAGCCCCCTCGCCTACGCGTGCGGGCGGACCAGGTAGCCGCCGCGCTGTCGGCGCGGCGGCATAGGCTGGGCTGATGCCGAACGAACCCGCCACGCCGCCCGCCGTGCGCGTCCAGGGACTCTGGAAGCGCTTCGGGCAGCAGATCGCTGTCGCCGGGATCGATCTGACGCTGCCCGCCGGTCACTTCGTCGGGCTCGTCGGTCCCAATGGCGCGGGCAAGACCACGACGCTGTCCATGGTCACCGGGCTGCTGCGGCCGGACGACGGCACGGTCGAGGTCGCCGGCGCCGACGTCTGGCGCGACCCGGTCGCCGTGAAGTCCCGCATCGGCGTGCTGCCGGAGGGGCTGCGGCTCTTCGAGCGGCTCACCGGGCGCGAGCTGCTCGCGTACACCGGACGGCTGCGCGGCATCCCCGGGGCCGAGACCGACCGCAGGGCGGCCCAGCTGCTCGACGTCCTGGACCTCGCCGGGTCCGCGAACAAACTGGTCGTCGACTACTCGACCGGCATGCGCAAGAAGATCGGGCTCGCCGCGGCGCTGCTGCACAACCCCGAAGTGCTCTTCCTGGACGAGCCGTTCGAGGGGGTCGACCCGGTCTCCGCCCAGGTGATCCGCGGCGTCCTGGAGCGCTACACCGCCTCGGGCGCGACCGTGGTCTTCTCCTCCCACGTCATGGAACTGGTGGAGAGCCTGTGCGACTGGGTCGCCGTGATGGCGTCCGGCCGGATCGTCGCGCAGGGACGGCTCGCGGACGTCCGCGGGCAGGCGGCGACGCTGCAGGACGCCTTCCTCACGCTCGTGGGGGCCCACGACCGCGCGGAGGGCCGCGAGCTGGACTGGCTCGGCGGAGGCGGGACCGGTGCGGCCGGGACCGGCGGGTCCGGGACCGGCAAGGCCGGCGGCCGGGGAGCGGGACGGCCGTGACGGGGACCTTCGTACGGCTCAAGCTGTCCGTCATCCGCAACGGACTGCGGCAGTCGACCGGCCGCACGGTGGGCTGGATCGTCGGCACGCTCGCCGCCCTGCTGTACGCGCTCGGCCTCGCCACCGGGCTGGTCGTCCTGCACGGCAACGACTACGCGCCGGTGGCGGCCGTCGGCGCCGGGACCGTGCTGGCCGTCGCCTGGGCGGCGATGCCGCTGTTCGTCTTCGGCGGCGACGACACCCTCGACCCCACCCGGCTCGCGATGCTGCCGCTGCGCCCCCGCCCGCTGATCGTCGCGCTGCTGGTCTCCTCCCTGGTGGGCGTCGGACCGCTGCTGACGGTGCTGGTGGCGACCGGCGCCGCGGTGGCCGTGGCCCACGGGGCGGGGTCGGTGGCGGCGGCGATCGTCGCCGTGCCCCTCGTGGTGGTGGTGTGCGTGACGCTGTCGCGGGCCGTCGCGGCCGCCAACACCCGGTTGCTCACCAGCCGCAGGGGGCGCGACCTGGCGCTGCTGAGCGGCGTGCTCGTCGCCGTCGGCGCGCAGTTGGTCAACCTCGGGGCCAACGCGCTGGCCTCCGGCAAGGGTCTGGAGCGGCTCGAGGGCGTCACCTCCGTGCTGCGCTGGCTGCCGCCCGCCTCGGCCCTCGACGCGGTGCACGCGGCCGGTACCGGGGCGTACGGGCTCGCCGTCCTCCAACTCCTGTGGACCGCGGCGGTGCTGGCCGGCGTCCTGGTCTGGTGGCACCGCAGCCTGGACCGGCTGATGACCCGTCCCGACTCCTCCACCCTCCAGGCCTCGGGGCCGGCGCGGGTGCGCACCACGCGCAGGCTGTTCCCCGAGGGACGCACCGGCACGGTCATGGAGCGCCAGTTCCGCTACGCCTGGCGCGACCCGCGCACCAAGGCCGCGTGGGCCACCGCGCTGGCCGTGGGACTGCTGCTGCCGGTGGTCTCCGCCGTGCAGCACGGCAGCGTGTACTCCGCGTGCTGGGCCGCCGGACTGCTCGGCCTGCAGATGTACAACCAGTTCGGCATGGACGGCTCCGCCTTCTGGACCGTCGCGGCGACGATCTCCTCCCGCGAGGACGCCTACGCCGAACTGCGGGCCCGCGCGCTGGCGATCGCGGTCGTGGCCGTCCCGTACGTCGCCGTGGTCACGGTCGGGGCGGCGCTGCTCCTGCACCGCCTCGACGCGGCGCCGGAGACGCTCGGGCTCTCCTTCGCGCTGCTCGGCGCGCTGATCGCCACAGGCGCGTGGGCCAGCGTCCGCTTCCCGTACTCCATGCCCCGGGAGAACCGCTTCGGCAGCTCCGCCGCCCCGGGCCAGGGCAGCCTCGTCTGGCTCAGCCTCGTCGGCGGCGCGGGCACGGGGACCGTGCTCACCCTCCCGGTGCTCGGCCTGCTGATCTGGCTGCACGTCGCGGACCGCCACGGCGCGCTGTGGCTCGTCCTGCCCGTCGGCTGCGTCTACGGCGCGCTGCTCGCGGCCGCGGGTGTGCGGGCGGCTGCGCCGCGCATGCAGGGGCGGCTGCCGGAGATTCTGGCGGCGGTCAGCAAGTAGCGCTTCGCGCGGGCGCGGGCGCGGGCGCGGGCGCGGTGCCGGTGTGGTGGGTCGCGCCCCTCGGGGGTGTCAGAGGCGGGAGAGGGAGGCGGTGGCGAGGAGGACGTCGCGGATGGCGTCGGGGTCGCCGCCGCGGCCCGCGGCGATGCGGGTGGGCGGCAGGTGGCCGGCGGCGAGCTGGCAGAAGTCGATCTGGTCGACGGCGAGCTCGGCGACGACGTTGTCAGGCGAGCCGATGGCGCCCGGGGAGTCGAGGCAGATGTACCAGTGCCCGCCGCCGGTGCCCTCGACGTGCAGGTCCAGGGTGCGGCCGGGGGCACCGGCGCGCACCAGACGCGCGGGGGAGTCCGCGAGCCCGGCCTGGCGCAGGCCCGCGAGCGCCAGCGGCAGCATGCGCGCAGCGAGGTCGATCATGCTGTTGAGGTGCGCCGGCGCGGGCGGCCCGTACTCGGGGTAGTCCAGTGCCTGGGCGATGTCCTCGGCGTGGATCCAGCACTCGAAGGCGCGGTCGATGAGGGCGTCCCGCATGGGCACCACGATGTCCGTGAAGTCGACGGGCAGGCCGCCGGTGCCGGTGCCCGCGAAGGACAGGGTGCGCACGATGTCCCGGGTCTGGGTGCGCCACTTGGTGCGCACGAAGCCGCGCGTGTGGTGGCGGCAGCGCTCTCCCGCCAGTTCGGTGCGCTCCAGGCGGGTGCGGGGCGCCCCGGGTCCGAGCGGGTCGTCGAGGCCGAGCGCGGTGGCGACGACGCCGTCCACCGAGCCGAGGTGGGCCAGCACCCCGCAGAGCGTCAGTTCGCGTTCGCCGCCCGCCCAGACCAGCCGGACCGGCAGATCCCACTCGTGCTCGCCGAGGTCGGACAGGAGCGCGTCGAGCCGTGCGGTCTCCGCGTCGTAGGGCGCGGCCCAGTGGGGGACGGGGATGCGCGCGGGGCGTCGTCCGAGGCAGCCCTCAAGGACACGGGCGCGCAGCAGCGGGTCGAGGTCGAGGGACTCCTCCTGGTGGAGGAGTTCGACGGCCCGGCGCAGCCGCAGCGCCTCGTCCGCGCACGGCGCGCACGAGGTGAGGTGCTCGTCCACGGCGACCGACTCGTCGCGCGAACAGGCGGACAGCGCCCAGGCGCCCAGGAGGGAGCGGAGCACGCGGTGGTCGTACCGGGGCTGTTCGGGCTGCATGGTCACGCTTTCCGGGAGCGGGCCGTCCTCGGCGGCACCGCGGGGCGTCGGCACACGGGGCGGGGTGGTCCCGTGCGGGGAGTTGTCGCCGTCCTCGGCGGGTCCGGTCACAGGGCACGCCCCTCGGGGGCGGGGTCCTGCATCGCGGTGGAGAGCAGCTGCAGCCCGAGCCGCAGCCGGCGGCGGGCCTCGTCGTCGGTGACGCCGAGGTCGACGGCGGCCTCGCGGTAGTCCATGCGGCGGCGGTAGGCGAGGTCGAGCGCCTGGCGCAGGGGCTCGGGCATGGAGGTCACGATGTAGTCGGCGCGGGCGGCGGTGTTCGCCTCCCTGAGCCGGGTCTCGACCTCCTCAGGGGTGCCCTCGCCGTGGTTCTCGGACAGCCGCAGGCGGTGGACGGCCTGCTTCTGCGTGAGCCCGGCGATCCAGGAGCGCAGCGAACCCCGCTTGGGGTCGTAGGCGTCCGGGTTCTCCCAGATGTAGCCGAAGACCTCGCGGGTGATCTGCGCGGCGGCCTCCTCGTCGTCCATGACGCGGTGGGCGAGGTTGTGCACGAGGGAGGCGAAGCGGTCGTACAGCTCTCCGAGGGCGGCTTCCTCGCCGCGGGCGAGGCGTTGCTGCATCTTGCGGTCCCAGCGGGTTGGTGCGGATGCCGCCATGCGTCGTCCCCCCTCTTCACCTTTGTCGCCGTCGCCCGACTCCGGTCGTCCTGCCTCGCATCGAATGTATCCGCCCGCTGCTGTCGTGTACGCCGCCTTGCGGCAAGCTTCTGCCGAAACTGATCAATTCTGGTAGTGCGTTATCCGCGTGTGACCGAAAGATTGCGAGGAAGTGGCGTGGGCAGGGCATAGGGTCAACAGAATCGGTGACGTGAGAAGGGCCAGACAGTGGCGTTGAAGGTGACGCACGACGAACGGGACGGCTGGACGATCCTGACCGTTTCCGGCGAATTGGACCTCGTGACCGCCCCCGCCGTACGGCAGCACGTGCACGACGCCGTCGCCGACGGACGGCACAGCCTCGTACTGGACCTGGCCGGTGTGGACTTCTGCGACTCCAGCGGGGTCGGCGTGCTCATCGCCGCGCGCCGCCTGATGCGCTCCTGCGCGGGGCGGCTGCGGCTGATCCTGCCCTCCGACGTGCGGGGGAACGACGCCGCACACGTCAACAAGGTGCTGGCCGCGCTGGGAGTGCGGCGGCTGTTCGAGGTGTTCCCCGACATCGAGGCCGCGACCGACGACGAGGCGGGGCCGCTGTCGGCCTGACGCGCCGGCCGCCCGCCCTCGCCGGCGCTCACGCCGGAGGTCCTACGAGTCCGCGGGAGCCGGGCCCAGTGTCGTGGTGCCGATCGCCGCGCGGTGGCCGAGCCCCGTGCGGTAGGCGTCCAGCGCGGCCTCCACGCGTCCGGCCCGCCGCAGCAGATCGCCCAGCAGCCGGCAGATGTCCGCCAGGTCCCCGGCCGCGCCCGCGCGTTCCAGCAGGGCCAGGGCGGAGACGTAGTGCTCCTCCGCGGCCTCCGGGTCGCCCCGCTCCTCGGCGAGCAGCCCCAGCAACCGGTGCGCCCCGCCCGCGTGGACCGCGCCGCGCCAGGGGCCGAGCTGGTCCAGCAGCCGGGTCAGCATCTCCTCGGCCTCGGTGGGCTTGCCGCGCCGGCGCAGCACGTCGGCGAGTTCGACCTCGACCTGCACGGTGAACAGCACCGAGCGCCCGGCCGCCAGCATGTCGCGGGCGGTGCGCAGTTCGCGCTCGGCCTGCTCCAGATCGCCGTCCTGGGAGTGGACGTAGCCGCGCATCCAGTGGCAGTGCGCCAGGTCCGTGTGCAGTTCCAGGCGCTGGAAGATCTCCTGGGCCTTGGCGAGCGAGGCCTCGGCCTCCCCGGTGCGTCCCGCGACGATCAGTGTGCGGGCGATGCTGCGGTGCATCAGCGCGACGAGGGCCGGGTCGGCCGCGTCGGGGGCGAGGTTGAGGGCCTGCTCCGCGGCGTGCGCGGCACGGGCGTAGGCACCCAGGTCGGTGTACGGGCCGATCGCCGCGACGTGCAGCATCAACAGGGCGTCGGGATCGGGCCGGCCGCTGGACGCCGCCTCCGTCTCCAGCCGTGCGATGCCCTCTTCCAGCAGGTGGGAGGCGTACCGCACCTCGCCGGCCAGCAGGTGCGAGACCGCCCGGCCGCGCAGCGCGGTGGCCCGGCGGGCCGGGGCCGCCTCGGGGTCGGCGTCGAAGAGACGCCCGGCGTTCTCGAAGTGGGCGCGGGCCTCCATGAGTTCGCCCGCGTCGAGAGCGGCCTCGCCAAGGCGCAGCCGCACCTGAGGATCGTTCAGGTCCTCGTCCAGGACATCCTGCGTTCGGTCCCGGTCGTCCTGTGCGCCCACCGTGCCCCATTCCCTCCGGATCTCTTGCGGAGGAGGGTACGCGGCTTTGCGCCGGCCATGCCTCACGCTTTCGTAAAGCACGTCCGCGGCCGGCAGATGGACGCCCTCGCGCGGCGGCCCGCGGCGCGCGGTTCCGCCCTCGCTTCCCACTCCGGTACGGGCCGGAGGTGCATCCGCGCGGGAAACGGGCAGGGGTTCGGGAGCGCGGGACGGCCCGTCGCGGACGGTGAGACGGCGCACGCGGAGCGTCCGGCCATAATGCGCCTTGCGGCATTTAGTGAGGTATGTCGGATTCGTCAGGGATAAGTGGTGACCAGTGTCGATATCGGGTTGTGTCCGAGGCGTGACTCGTCACGCCACGGAGTCGGGCGTCGCCTCGGGTACGCTCCATCGGGTGCGTGTGGTGCAGGAGCGCGACGTGAGCGGTCGAAGCGCGGCCCAAGGGCCGGGCAGGCGACCGACGTCGGGCTGTGCGTATTCGCCCCGTAATGAGCCCCGCACAGTATGCAGCACCCCTCCCTCTTCGCGCTGGAATATGCCCGAAGCGCTTGTTGGGGTGACTGTCGGTCAATCATGCTGTGTCGCGAAGGGGTCACGCTTGGTGACCTTGCCGAGGCGCGAGGCGATGAGTCCGCCGGTTCGGATGGTGTGAGCAGTGCAGATGCTCCAGGTTCAGCTAGAGGTAGGTCCCGACCCGGCCGAGGTGGGCCGGGCCCGCAGCTGGGCGCGCTCGCGTCTGGTCGGCTCCGGCATAGGGGCCGACGAGCCCGTCGCGGAGACGTTGATCCTGCTGATCTCCGAACTGGTCACCAACGCGGTGGTCCACACGGGCTGCCCCGCGGTACTGCGGATGCTCTTCCGGTCCTCCGGTGCCTCGCAGGGCCAGGAGAGCGACACCGTGCGGGTCGAGGTGGCCGACGCCAGCGACGCCCCGCCGCGACCGCGGCACGCGGACAAGGACGAGACGGGCGGACGCGGCCTGGAACTCGTGGACGGCCTGGCGGACCGCTGGGGCTGGCAGCGCGAGGGCGCGGGCAAGCAGATCTGGTGCGAGATCGACCGCTGCGCCCGGGGGCAGGCGATCGTGCCGCCGCAGGCGACCGGCGGGCTGATCGGCCGCCCGGCGTTCTGAGGACCGCAGCGGTACGTCCGCGGCTCCCCCGGAGGCGCCCCCGCCCTCTGCGCACGCAGGGGCCTCAGCCGGCCGCCGTGTCCCGGAAGGTGCGCCGGTAGGCGGTCGGCGAGACGCCGAGCGCCGCCTGCAGGTGCTGCCGCATCGAGGCCGCGGTGCCGAACCCCGCGTCGCGGGCGACCTGGTCGACCGACAGGTCGCTGGACTCCAGCAGGTGCCGGGCCCGTTCGACGCGCTGCTGCACCAGCCACTGACCGGGGCTGATCCCGACCTCCTCGCGGAACCTGCGGGTGAAGGTGCGCACGCTCATCGACTCCTTCCCGGCCAGCTCCCGCAGGGTCAGCGGGCGGTCCAGACGGCTCAGCGCCCACGCCCGCGCGGTCGCCGTCGTGGCCAGTTGCGGTTCCGGGACGGGCCGCTGGACGTACTGGGCCTGGCCGCCCTCGCGGTGCGGCGGCACGACGGTGCGCCGGGCACTGGCGTTGGCGACGGCGGAGCCGTGGTCACGGCGCAGGAGGTACAGGCACAGGTCGATGCCGGAGGCGACGCCCGCCGAGGTCAGGATGTGCCCGTTGTCGACGTACAGGACGTCCGGCTCCACCCGTACCCGGGGGTAGAGGCGCTGGAAGTGCTCGGTGCTGGACCAGTGCGTGGTGGCGCGCAGCCCGTCGAGGTAGCCGGCCGCGGCGAGGAAGTACGAGCCGGTGCAGATGGAGACCAGCCGGGCGCCCGGGCGGATGCGGGCGAAGGCCGCCGCGAGGCCGGGGGAGAGCCGGCCGTCGGAGTGGGCGCTGTCGTGCTCGTGCGCCGCCGGGACGATGACGGTGTCGGCCTCCTCCAGGATCTCCGGACCGTGGGGGACGGCGATCTCGAAGTCGGCTTCGGCGCGTACGAGGCCGGGGCCGCCCGGGGTGCAGGTGCGCACCTCGTACAGGTCCGTGCCGTCGGGGGTTCTCGCTCCGCCGAAGATGCGGTGGGGGATGCCGAGTTCGAACGGGATGACCCCGTGCTGCACCAGAACGGCGACGCGGTGCCGCTTCACCGGGGTGGTCGGCTCCGTGGCGGGTTCCGTGGCGGGCTCCGGGTCGGGTCCTGCGGCGGGTACGTCGGTCTCCAAGGGCGCGGCCATGGCCCGATCCTTCCACATCATGGCCATCCGGCCACTCGTTGCGGGCGAACCCGTGCCGGATGCTCGTCTGGTGACGCAGACTCCGGAGCTTCCCGCCCAGCCCCTGAGGGACCTCGCCCTCCCTGCCCCCCGTCCGTCGCGCGGGCCCCGTGTGCACCGCGCCTGGTACGTCGCCGTCGCCGGCTTCGTCACGCTCGTCGGCGCGGCGGGCTTCGCCTCCCTGCCCGGTCTGCTGATCGAGCCGCTGCACAGCGAGTTCGGCTGGTCGCGCGGCATGATCGGGTTCGCGGTGTCGGTGAACCTGGCGCTGTACGGCCTCACCGCGCCGTTCGCCGCCGCGCTGATGGACCGGTTCGGCATGCGCCGGGTGGTCGTCGTCGCGCTCCTCGCGATCGCCACCGGCGCGGGCCTGACCGTCTTCATGCGGCAGAGCTGGCAGTTGGTCCTGCTCTGGGGCGTGCTCGTCGGACTGGGCAGCGGCTCCATGGCGCTGGCCTTCGCCACCACCGTCACCAACCGCTGGTTCGACAAGCGCCGCGGCCTGGTCACCGGCATCCTGACGGCGGCGGGCGCGGCCGGCCAACTGGTCTTCCTGCCGGTGCTGTCCGTGATCGTCGAGCACGCGGGCTGGCGTTCCGCCACGCTCACCGTCGCCGGTGCCGCGCTGCTGGTCGCGCCCTTCGTGTGGCTGCTGCTGCGCGACCACCCGGCCGACGTCGGGCTCGCGCCCTACGGCGCGGCGCGGTTCGTGCCCAAGCCGCCCCCGGTGACCGGCGCGGCCGTCCGTGCCCTGCGGGCGCTGGCCGGGGCCGCGAAGGGCGGGCCGTTCTGGCTGCTCGCGGGCACCTTCGCGATCTGCGGGGCGTCGACGAACGGACTGGTCAAGACGCACTTCGTCCCCGCCGCCCACGACCACGGCATGCCGGTGACGGCCGCCGCGTCGCTGCTCGCCGTCATCGGTGTCTTCGACATCGCCGGTACGGTCGCCTCCGGCTGGTTCACCGACCGCTTCAGCCCACGGCGCCTGCTCGCCACCTACTACGGGCTGCGCGGACTGTCGCTGATGTTCCTGCCGGTGCTCATGGCGGGCACCGTGCGGCCGCCCATGGTGCTGTTCATCGTCTTCTACGGGCTCGACTGGGTCGCCACGGTCCCGCCGACCATCGCCCTGTGCCGTGAGTTCTACGGTGCCGACAGCGCCATCGTGTTCGGCTGGGTCCTCGCCTCCCACCAACTCGGCGCGGCCCTGGTGGCCTTCCTCGGCGGCGCGGCCCGCGACGCCTTCGGCTCCTACGACATGGTCTGGTACTCCTCCGGGGCGCTGTGCGCGATCGCCGCGCTCATGGCGCTGGTGATCCGCCGGGGCACCCCCCAGACGCCCCTGGCGGCCTCATTGGCCGCCTGAGGGACCCGCCCGGCCCCTGGGGGCGGCCGGGCGGCCGTCCCTCCCAGGCGTAGCGTGATCGTCATGGGGTGGGGGAGATCGTCCGGGAGAGTGCCCGGCAGAGAGTCCGGCAGTCCGTGGGACGACGCCGGGAGGGCGGCAGCCGTCACGGCCTACTGCGCGGTGGGGGCGGTGGCGCTGACGGTATGGACGGTCGCCGCCCCGGCAATGGAGTCGTCCTACGGACCGTCCGGGGGCGGGCTCGTCGTCTGCCTGTTCCCGGTCCTGCTCGTCGCCCTCTGGGCCGGTGGTGTGGCCGCCTCCCTGCTGCACGCCTTGCCCGCCGCCGCTCTCGGACACGCTCTGTCGCGCCGCACCGGGCTGCCCCGTGCGCTGTGCTGCCTCGCGGCCGAGGTGGCGCTCGCCGCCGTACTCGCCGCGCCGGCCCCGTCGTCGGGGCTGCCCTACCTGACGGCGTGGTGCTGGATCGCCGCGGCCGGCGCCGCCCCGGTGCTGGCCGCCTCCTTCTTCGCCGTCCGCCCGAACCCGCAGGGCAGGACCGGATGGCCGCGCCGGAAGCAGGTGGCCTTCCAGATCTCCGTCGTCGGCGTCGCGCTGGTCGGAGTCGTCTTCGCGGGCGGCCTGATGGCGTACGGGACGGGCCTGGTGAAGGAGTACGAGCCGCCGGTCCTGGACTCGGGCGCCGACTACGCGGGTACCTGGCACGACGAGTTCGACGGCGTCATCCGGTTCTCGGCCGACGGCACCTTCACCGCGCAGGGCATCCGCGAGTACGACGCGGACGCGTCGGGCCTGTACAGCCACTACGTCAGCCGTTCCGGACCCGGGACGTGGCGGTACGTCGACGAGGACGAGGGCGGGGTGCCCGGCGGCCTCACGCTGGCCTTCGGCGACGGCGGCTCCGAGATGGGCCAATGGTCGTCACGGGGTACCGAGGCCCGACCGGTGCTCTACCAGGAAGTGGGCGACCCGGATCGGGCGATCCTGTACCTGCTGAGGAAGGACCCCGCCCCGTGATCGCGGGTGCCGTGGAAGGCGGGCCGGCCGGCTGAGGGGGAGAGGGCCGGCCGGTCCGCCGGAACGGGGGTGGTGCCGGGACAGCGCCGGTGCGGACGGCGCGTTGCTATCCGTGTACGCGGTGTGCGCGGTGTGCGCGGTGTGCGCGCACGCCGTGGCGCCCACACCCCTTCGATACCCACCGTGTCGGTACGGCTACCGTCTGGCAACGGATTTGGCGATCCGTCGTGCGTCGATGGCCATTTCGCGGAGGTTGCCGCTGATCGGGTTGGTGAAGCCGGTGAAGTACAGGCCGGGCGCGTTCTTGGGGCTGCGACCGCCGTGCACCGAGGGCCGCCCGCGGTCGTCGAGCACGCCGAGGTGGCCGACCAGCGGTTCCAGGCCCCGCCGGTAGCCGGTCGCCGCGACGACGGCCTCCGGGGTGAGCCGGGTGCCGTCGGCGAGCAGGACCTCGCGGCCGTCGAAGCCCTCGACGGCGGCCACCGGTTCGACCTTGCCCGCCTGCACGGCGGCGATGAGCCCGACGTCCTGGACCGGGATGGCGCCCTCGCGCACCCGGGAGTACAGGCCGGTCCGCGGGCGCGGCATTCCGTGGGCCGACAGATCGGGCACCGAGAGCCGTTCCACGTAGGGCGCGATGCCGTCCACCAGCCGCGTCGGCAGGCGGCGCACCATGATGCCGGTGCGCTGCGCGGGCCACCCGGCCGTGGAGCGGCGCATGATGTGCGGAGGGGTGCGCACCGCCAGGCGCACCCGGGCCGCCCCGGCCTCCACCAGGTCGACGGCGATCTCGGCGCCGGTGTTGCCGACGCCCACGACGAGGACGTCCCGGCCCGCGTAGGCCGTGCCGTTGCGGTAGCCGGACGCGTGCAGCAGCTCGCCGTCGAAGGTGTCGAGGCCGGGCCAGTCCGGCAGGTGCGGGGTGTGGTTGAAGCCGGTGGCGACCACGACGCTGCGGGCGGTCAGCTTGCGGCCGCCGGTGGCCGGGAGCGCCCAGCCCGCCGCGGGGTCCTCCATGCGCTCGATGCGGGACACCTCGATCCCGGTGGCGACGTCGAGGTCGTGGAACTGCGCGTACTGCTCCAGGTAGCGCACCAGGTCGTCACGGCCCACCCAGCGGCCGTAGGACCGCGGGATGGCCAGGCCCGGCAGCGCGGACAGCCGTCTCGTGGTGTGCAGATGCAGCCGTTCGTAGTGGCCGCGCCAGGACGCCCCCACGGCGCCGGAGCGTTCGACGACCAGGGTGCGTACGCCGCGGTGCCGCAGTGAGGCCGCCACGGCCAGCCCGCCGGGCCCGGCGCCGATGACGATGGCGTCCGGTGCGGCCGCGCCCGGTATCGGGGCGACGGCGGAGGCGGAGGGGTCGGTCATGTCGTACTCCTGTGGCTGGCCGGGGGCGAGGTCACTCCGGAAGGTAGCGCGCTTCGCCGCCGGCACCTTGCCAAGGAGTACCCGTATCCGGCCAATTGGTGCACCGTCACGGGGGACTTCGGCTGTCCGGCGGGGTCGCCGGGCAGCAGCACGGACCCCCCGTCCGGCTGCCCGCGGCGGTTGGTTGAATGTGGCCGTGCAGGAACCCGTGCTGGCACCCGTCGAGTTGCAGGCCTTCGGCCTGCTGCTCAGGCCCTGGGAGGACACCCCGGGCGATTTCGCCGCGGCCCTGCGCGGTCTGAGCGACCCGGACTTCCGGCGCTGGAACTCCGCGGTCGTGCCCCGGCCGGACGAGAGCGGCGCGCGCGACTTCCTGCGCCGGCGGCGCGAGGGGTGGGGTGCGGGCGACCTCGCCTCCTTCGCGGTGACCGAGGACGGCGCCGTGCTCGGGCAGGCCGCCATCGGCATGATCGACCGGCCGATGCGTACCGCCCGCGTCAGTTACTGGCTGCTCCCCGAGGCGCGCGGCCGCGGGGTCGCCTCCCGGGCCCTGGAGACCGTCACCCGCTGGTCCTTCCGCGACCTCGGCCTCCACCGCCTGGAACTCGGCCACGCGGTCGGCAACGAGCCCTCCTGCGCCGTCGCCGGACGCTGCGGCTACCCCCTGGAGGGTGTCCTGCGCGGGGCGATGGTCGACATCTCCGGCCGGCTGCGCGACGTGCACCTGCACAGCCGCCTCGCCACGGACCGCCCGCCCGCCTCCCGGGCCTGAGGCGACCGCGGGCCCCGCGCGCCGGCGCGCCCCTCGCTCGACCGAACGGGTGCCCCCGGCGCGGCCGCACGCGGCGCTGCCGTCGCGCGATCCCCGGGGACCGCGGGGACCGCGGAGAAATGAAACGCGGGCGCCGTTCCGGCAACCTCCCCCGAGGACCGGTCGGCGCCCGCGTCAGTGCAGGCAGGACTACGTGGCAAGGACATAAAAAGGGCCGCGAGCGGCGGGAATCAGCGGGTCGGCTTCTTGCCCGTCACTCCCAGGTGCACGAGCAGTGCCAGATTCGGCTTCAACTCGGCCTGTTTGACGCCCCAGCTCTGGAAGCCCTTCTGGTGCCCGGCGACCGCCGCGAGCATGGCCACGAGGGACCCGGCGACGGCTGCCGGAGTGATGTCCTTGTCGACCCGGCCCTTGCTCTGGAGCTCCTTGACCGAATCCGAAAGGGAGTTGGTGAGGGGGTTGAGGATCTTCATGCGGATCTTGTAGAACCGCTTGTCCCCTTCGGCCGCACCCAGATCCACGACCCGCAGGATGGCGTCGTGCTTGCGCCAGAAGGAGAGGAAGCCCTCGACGAGTTCCTCCGCCGCGGTGGCCCCGGCCTTGCCGACCCAGGAGCGACCGGCCACGAGGTCCGTCAACGCGGCGCCCTCCTTGGCCATCTCCTCGGCAAGCTCGAGCACGGCGCCCTCGACGTCGGGGAAGTATTGGTAGAACGTTGCGGGGGAGGTACCCGCCATCCGGGCGACGTCGATGACCTTGACGTCCCGGTACGGCGACGTGCTGAGCATTTCGCTGAGGCAGTCGAGCAGCTTCTGCCGCGTCGCCTGACCCCGACGTCCTGCCACACGGCCGTCGACGGTGCGAACTTGTCCTGTCATGCCGTCAGTTTACGGGCTGGTGATCAGCGCGCGATTCGGTGCCTGCAAATGGGGAAGGCCATGTGTTCGATTTTTCCTCGGGCGGGGTTGAGGATCGGCCGATAACGTGTCAAGTCAGACACTCCGTCGATCCATGCGAATCACCGCGCGAATCACGACACGAATCGAGGACCAGATGGCCGGATACGCCGACGGCGTGCCCTGCTGGGCGGACGCCATGCTCAACGACCTGGAGGCGGGAAAACGCTTCTACGGCGAGCTGCTCGGCTGGAGCTTCGGGGCGACCGATCCGGAGTGGTCCTCCTACACCCAGGCGTACGGTCCGGGCGGCAAGAACGTCGCCGCGCTGTCGCCCAAGCCCGACGGCCGTATGCCGACGGTCTGGAACCTCTACCTCGCCTCGTCCGACATCCAGGACACGGCCCGCAGGATCCGCGACGCCGGCGGTCAACTCATCATGGAACCCGCGGCCGTTGGGTCCTTCGGCTCCATGCTGACCGCGGCCGACCCGACCGGGGCGGTCTTCGGGGGGTGGCAGGCCGGCACGCACCCGGGCTTCGGGACGACCGGCCAACCCGGCTCCTACATCTGGTCCGAGATCTTCACCCGTGACGCCGCGAGGACCGACGCCTTCTACGAGGAGGTCTTCGGATACCGCGGCAAGGAGATCTTCGAGAAGTCCGAGGCCGGCACCGGGGCCGCCGGGGACGCCGCGGCCACCGATTTCCGGATCTTCGTCCCCGCGGGCCGGGACGTCGCGGTCGCCAACGCCGTGCTCGGCCGCTTCCGGATGAGCGGGCGGTACCCCGACGAGATGCCCCCGCACATCCTCGTCTATTTCGCCGTCGAGGACGCCGACCGGGCCGCCGAGACCGTCGTACGGCTCGGCGGCCGCGTCACACGCGGCCCGCTGGACTCCCCTTTCGGCCGGTTTCTGCTGGTGAGCGACGACCAGGGAGCCCAGTTCGGGCTCATCGACCCCACCACGACGGTCGGCGAGAAGCCGTCCTGACAAACGGCCGATCCGCAAGCGAATCTCAGGTAATCGCGTGTCGACACCGCCCCGGGTTCGCAACTGATACTCATCCCAGGAAGAATCAGGGGACGACCCCGGGACGGGGGGAACCCACGGGGAGGTGGCAGGGCAGTGGTGCAGCAGCTGACGCAGCACGATCCGAGACGGATCGGCCCTTTCGAGGTGCTGGGCCGGCTGGGCGCGGGTGGCATGGGCCTGGTCTACCTCGCCCGCTCGGCGTCCGGTCGGCGCGTGGCGATCAAGACCGTACGCGCCGAGCTCGCCGAGGACCAGCTGTTCCGCGTGCGCTTCGCCCGTGAGGTCGAGGCCGCCCGCGCGGTGAGCGGTTTCTACACGGCCGCGGTGGTCGACGCCGACCCCAGGGCCGCCGTGCCCTGGCTGGCCACGGCGTTCGTGCCCGCGCCCTCCCTCGAGGAGATCGTCAACGAGTCCGGGCCGCTGCCCGTCCAGGCCGTGCGGTGGCTGGCGGCCGGTATCGCGGAGGCGCTGCAGTCCATCCACGGGGCGGGCCTGGTCCACCGCGACATGAAGCCGTCCAACGTGCTGGTGGTCGAGGACGGCCCGCGCGTGATCGACTTCGGCATCGCGAGCGGGGTGTCCAACACGCGGCTGACGATGACGAACGTGGCCGTGGGCACACCCGCGTACATGTCGCCGGAGCAGGCGAAGGACTCGCGCAGCGTGACCGGCGCGAGCGACGTCTTCTCGCTCGGCTCCACGCTGGTCTTCGCGGCCACCGGGCACGCGCCCTTCCACGGCGCCAACCCCGTCGAGACGGTCTTCATGCTGCTGCGGGAGGGCCCGGACCTGGCGGGGCTCCCGTCGGACCTGCGGCCGCTGATCGAGGCCTGCATGCGGATGGAGGCCGAGCGCCGGCCCAGCCCGGCGGACCTTCAGGCGCAGCTGGCGCCGCACCTGTTCTCCTCGGCGGGCGACGACACCGGCACCGCCTCCGCCTGGTTGCCGCCCGCGGCGGTGGGCCTCATAGAGGAACGGCGCAGCGGCGGCCGGGCAGGCGGTCCTGGCGGCCTCGGTGCGCCCGCGGTGCCCCCGATGCCGGCCAAGCCGCCCGCGGCCCCCGTACAGCCCCCCAGGGCCCCCGCGGAGGCTCCCGGCGGCCCGGTGCAGCTCGCGGGTTCCGCGCCGATAGGGCCCGGGATGCGGGTCGCGGAGCGCAGGAACCAGACCGCCGCGGCACCGGCGGGCGACGGACTCGGCTGGTCCGGCCGCGGCGGTGCCGCGGGCGCCCCGGCGGCCGTGCCCGGTCAGGGCCAGGGCGGCGGGGCACAGCCGCCCGCCGGACCGCACGGGGAGTGGCGCCCGTGGCGTTTCCGCATGTCCAACGATGTGTGGGGCACGCCCGTCGTCTCCGGGGGCCGGCTGTACGTCACCTCCTTCGAGGTGCACGCCCTCGACGTCGCCACCGGGCGGCGGCAGTTCAAGACCCGCGACGTGGCCTGGACGATGGCCGTCTCCGAGGGCCGCATCCACGGCTCCGACGGGCCGAGCCTGTACGCCCTGGACGCGGCCGACGGCACCGAGCGGTGGCGTACGGGGGTCGACGGCTGGATCTACTCGCTGAGGGCCGAGGCGGGCAGCGTCGTCACCGGCACGCGCGGCGGCGGCGTCCAGGTCTGGGACGCGTCGAGCGGACGGCTGCGCTGGGAGCGCGGCGGCGCGCAGACGGAGTTCGAGACCCCGGAGTCGGGGCCGAGCATCACCGGCGGCGTCGTCTACTTCCACGGCGGCGGCCGGCTGCACGCGCTGGACGTCTCGACCGGCGCCGAGCGGTGGTCGTACCCGACCGGCGACGGCGGCGCCATGCCGACCCGTCCGGTCGTCGAGGACGGCTCGGTGTTCGCGACCGCGGGCAACCGCGTGCTGGCGCTCGACGCCCGAAGCGGCGCCGAGCGGTGGCGCTTCGACGCCCCCGCGGTGATGTTCGGGCCTCCCGCGTACGTCCCGGGCCCCGGCGTCTCCGGCGGCGGCGTCTACGTCGCCGACTACCTCGGCACCGTCTACGCCCTCGACCCCGCCGACGGGCGGGACCGCTGGCGGGTCGCCACCGAGCAGCGGCAGAGCGTCGAGCCCGTGCTGGTGGCGGGGGGTTCCGTCATGCTCGGCGCGGGCAGCGCGCTCTACACGCTCGACGCGGTCTCCGGCACCCCGAAGTGGCGTTTCGCGGCGCAGGGCGAGATCGTCGGCTCGCCCGTCGTTGCCGACGGGCGCGTCCACTTCGGTTCCAAGGACCACTGCCTCTACACCGTCGACGCCGGCGGCGGGCAGTTGCGCTGGAAGCTGGAGACGGGCGGCGAGATCACCGGCTCCCCGGTCGTCGCCGACGGTGTCGTCTACGCCAGCAGCAAGGACCGTTGCGTCTACGCCCTCAACGCGGTCAAGGGCACGGAAGCGGCCACGCGTCGCGCCTGAGCCCCGTGCGGCCGCGGGCGGTTCGCCCGCCGGCCGCGCGGTGCCGCCCGGCACCCGGCCTGATGAGCGGCCGTCGCTGCCTCACACGGAAGGGGCGGGCGACGGCCGCCGTTATGCAACTTACGCCCCACACGCCACAGGCGCCACGCGGGGGGTCGTGGGACCCGTGGCCCGCTGTGCCGGTCCTGTGACCGATCCGCCCGTTACGTACGGGCGGTGAGGAGCGTTGCCCTTTCGGCTCCTCCCGGACGCGCCCGCCCTGCCCGCGGGCCCACGGACGCGTCCCGCACCGACGAAGGGACAACGTCATGGCGACACCCCGGCAGTACGAGCACGAGCAGGCCACGGCCGGCCAAGGGCGGCAGGCCCCCGTCGTGCTCCCGCAGCGGAGGGCTGCCGCCATCGACCCCACGCCCGTGATCGACGCGGGCCGCCTCGCGCGGCTCCCCCGCGGCCTCGGCGACCAACTGCGGCGTACGCACAACATCTGATGCGTTGGCGTGCCGGGGATCCGTTACACCCGAAGTGAGTTGCGCCGACGAGAAGACGTGCGTGTCCCTCCCGCCGGGCGGGAGGGACACTCGGTCACGCGGATGGTGAGACCGTGATCAGGGGGAGTGCCAGTTGTCGGGGCTCACGATCGTCTGGTGCCAGTTGTCCGGGCTGTCCGCGGCGGCGGCCGGGAGCGCCGCGACGAGGACTCCGGCCGCGACAGCGGCGAGGACGACGGCAGCCTTGCGTACGAGCTTCATGACGCCTCCGTGGGGAAGCCGGGTGCTGGTCCCGGTGGTCACATTCGTACAAGGGTGTGCGGCGGGCCGGCCCCTGAGCGCACATCGTGCGTGGGGCCAACGGGCCTGGCAAACCTATCGTGTTGGGGCCAGTGGGCCGCAAGTGCCGCGTCCGGCCGGACTCCCGGTGGCGCCCGGCGCACGACAAGGACCGACTGCGGCGCCCCCTCCACGCCGCAGTCGGTCCTGTTCCCCGTGCTGTTCCCCCCGTGACGCTCCCCCCGGTGCGTCCTGGGTCCTGTTCCCCCCGTGACGCTCCCCCCGGTGCGTCCTGGGTCCTGCTCCCCCTCGGCGGTGCTTCCCCCCGCGGCCTCCCCGGCCGTCGTGCGTCCCCCGTGTCCCCCCTGAACGGCTTGTCTCAGGAGGAGTGCCAGTTGTCGGGCTTGACGGTGCCGTCGTCCTTGGTGGTGGGCTCCTCGGTCGTCTCGTCCTCCGTGACGGGGACCTGCTGCTCCTCGTCCACCGTGCCGGTCTCGGGCGTGGCCTCGCTCATGCTGTCTCCTTCGTCCTCACGGAAACCGGTTGCTGCGAAGCCCGCCTGGCGACGACCCCCGTGCGTCACCAGGCGGGTGCTTCTCGCACTGATGGAATCGTGACAGGGTCCGATAATCAACCGATAAACGGAACTGTTGATGTCCTGTGCCGGTGGTGTTGCGTGGACGGGACGTCAGATGGCGACCGCGGACTCCGAGGGGCCGCCCAGCAGGCGCCGGACCTCGCCCGCCTCCGGGGATCCCAGGGCGGTGAAGTGCTGCAACGCGTCGTACCAGCAGGCGCGGGCCCGGTCGCTCTGGCCGATACCGGCGAGCGCCTTGCCGAGCACCGTGAGGGCGGTCGCCTGCCGCATCGTGCCGCCCACGTTCCGCAACAGGACCAGCGACTGTTCGGCGACGGAAGCGGACTGCCGGTGGGCTTTGGCGGCCAAGTGGACCTCCGCCATGCGGAAGAGGGTCATGCCCTCCCAGAACTGCTGCCGGGCGTCGCGGAAGAGCGCCAGGGCCTCGCCCAGGCGGGCGAGCGCCTCCGCGTGACGCTCGGCGGCCGCCAGCGCGATGGCCAGCGCGTACAGGCCGTTGCCCAGCCGGAAACCGGCCCCCAGTTCGCGGTAGATCGCCAGTGCCTTCTCGGCGGAGTCGATGGCCGAGGGCGTGTCCTCCAACTCGACCTGGGCACGCGAGAGGTTGCTGAGCGCGGCGGCGCCTCCCTGCCGGTTGCCGTCGGCCTCGAAGGCCGCGATCGCTGTCGCGTGGTAGTCGGCGCATTCCTGGAAGCGGCGCGTCGCCAGCGCGATCATGCCGCGCAGGTTGGGCGCGTAGCTCGCGGTGAGCAGGTCCCCGGCGGCGAGTCCGAGCACCTGGGCACGTTCCGCCTCGCGATCGGCCTCCTCGAAACGGCCCGTCAGCCAGTTGAGCTGACCGAGCAGCACGCGGGCCCTGCCCTCCACGAGCGGCTCGCCGCAGGCGCTCGACGTGGCGACGAGGGCGCGCGTGGACTGCTCGAATTGGCGCGCGTAGATGCCGGACTCCATCAGGTCCTGGGCGGTGAAGAGCAGGTCCACGGCCCGCCGCATCGGACCCTCGCAGCCACCGCCCGCGGCCTGCTGGACGGTGGCGAGCAGGCTGGGCGCCTCGTCGAAGAGCCAGTCGAGGCCCTCCTGGCGGGACGCGAAGACCAGGCCGGGGCGGCCGACCGGGCTGAGGTGGTCCAGGACGCGGTCGCCGGGGTTCTCCAGCTCGTACGTGCGGGCGGCCGAGGCGAGGTAGAAGTCGAGCAGCCGGGACAGGGCCGCGCAGCGGGCGTCGTCGCCCTCGTGGCGTTCGGCGCAGTCGCGGGCGTACAGGCGCAGGAGGTCGTGGAAGCGGTAGCGGGCGGGCCCGGCGGACTTGATGAGACTGATGTCGACCAGGGCCTCGAGCAGTTCCTCCGCGTCGTAGACGTCCATGTCGAGGACGGCCGCCCCCGCGTCCAGGGAGATGTCCGGGCCGTCGGCGAGGGCCAGCAGGCGGAAGGCGCGGGCCTGTTGCGGGGTGAGCTGGCCGTAGCCGAGTTCGAAGGTGGCCTTGACGGCGAGGTCGCCGGCCTTGAGTTCGTCCAGGCGGCGGCGTTCGTCGCTGAGCTTGCGGGCGAGGAAGGCGACCGTCCAGGTACGCCGGGTGGCCAGGCGGGACGCGGCGATGCGGATGGCGAGCGGCAGGAAGCCGCAGGCGCCGACGACGTCGAGGGCGGCCTGGCGTTCGCCGGCGACGCGCTCCTCGCCCACGATGCGGGTGAAGAGCTGCAGCGCCTCCTCGGGGCTCATGACGTCGAGGTCGACCAGATGCGCCCCCGCCAGGTCGACCATCCGGGCCCGGCTGGTGATCAGCGCGGCGCAGCCGGGCGTGCCGGGCAGCAGGTGGCGGATCTGGGCGGCGTCGTGGGCGTTGTCCAGCAGGGCCAGCACGCGCCGGCCGGCGAGCGTGGAGCGGTAGAGCGCGGCCCGGTCGGCCAGGGACTCGGGGATGGCGGCGTCGGTGACGCCGAGCGAGCGCAGGAAGGACGCGAGCACCGTCTCCGGCTCGGTGGGGCGGGGGCCGGTGCCCTGCAGGTCGACGTAGAGCTGCCCGTCGGGGAAGACCCCCGCGACGGCGTGCGCGACGTGGACGGCGAGCGTGGTCTTGCCGACGCCGCCGATGCCGGCGACGGCCGAGACCGCCATGACGCCGCCCTCGGCGGAGGCGCCGGCCAGACGGTCGCCGAGTTCGCGGACGAAGGCGGCGCGACCGGTGAAGTCCGCGACGGTGGCGGGAAGCTGTGCCGGGCGCACCGGCTCGGCGGCCGACTCGGCCTGCGGCACGGGCGGCGGCAGCAGCGCGGGGTCGGCCTCCAGGATGCGCTGGTGGAGGTCGGTGAGCTCGGTGCCGGGATCGACGCCCAGCTCGTCGTCGAGCAGTCTTCGGGTGTCGGCGAAGACGCCCAGCGCCTCGGCCTGCCGCCCACCGCGGTACAGCGCCAGCATCAGCAGGGCGCGCGGCCGCTCGCGCAGCGGGTGCTCCGCGGACAGCACGGTCAGCTCGGAGACGGCCTCGGCGTGGCAGCCCGCCTGGAGGTCCAGGTCCAGGCAGGTCTCGGTGATCTGCAGCCGCCATTCCAGCAGCCGGATGCGCTGGGTCTCGGCGTACGGGCCGGGCAGCCCCGCCAGCGGCTCGCCGTCGAACAGGGCCAGGGCCGAGCGCAGTTCGGCGCGCGCCGCGGCCGGGTCGCCGGCGCCGCGGGCCTTCTCCGCGGCGGAGCAGTGCTGTTCGGCGCGGAAGAGGTCGAAGTCGTCGCCGGGGCGCAGGAGATAGCCGCCGTCGACGGTGGCCAGGGCGTCCGCGCCGAGGGCCTTGCGGAGCCGGAAGGCGTAACTGCGCAGCGCGGCCAGGGCGGTGGGCGGGGGCTCCTCGCCCCACAGGGCGTCCACCAGTTCCTGCGCCGTCGCGGTGCGGCCGCCGCGCAGCAGCAACGCGCCGAGGAGCGCCCTTTGCTGGGGCGGCCCGGCGGGGACGGGCTGTCCGCCGCGCCAGGCCCGCACCGGGCCGAGGACCGCGAAGCGCAGCGCTCCGCCGGGGTCCGTACCGCTTCCCATGCCTGCCCCCAGGTACCGACTGCCGTTCGCGAACAGCGCGTATATCGATCGTTCATCGCGAACCGGAACAGTGTCCGCAGACGACAGTTCCGGTCTTTCGGATCTGCCGACTGTGCCAGTTTGCCGTGCCAACCTGTTCGCGGTCACCTATGGGTGACTTTCGGGGGGCGCGCTCCGAGGGGTAACGGGGAATGTTCGCCGTCTTTTCGCATGTTCTGTACTCATATGCCGTTGGCGTGGCCGACGTTCGTCACAGGGAGGTGAAGGGCCGCCGATGTGCTCACGATGCGGACGGGAGGCGGTGAGCGGTGCCCGGGCCCGGATCGGTGGCCCCGTGGTGAGCGTGTACCGCCTGCCGGGCCCCGCGCTGCGCCGCCGCGCGCTGCGGCAGCCGGACGGCCGCCCCTACGTCCCGTACGACTGCGACTTCGCCGGCCTCGACCGGCGCGCCCGCGCGGTCGCCGCGGGCCTGGGCCGCCTGCTGCCGCCCGGCAGCCGCGTGCTGCTGGACTACCCCCAGGGTGTGGATCTGGCGGGCGCCTTCTACGGCTGCCTGTACGCGGGCATGGCCGCGGTGCCGCTGGTCGCGGGCGGCCCGGACGGGCCGGGGACCGTCGCCGAGGCCGTCGAGCGGTGCCGTCCCGCGGCGGTGCTCACGGGGGCCGACGCGTGGACCGCCCTGGCGGTCGACCGCACCCGCACCCAGGTCGTCGAGGCCGACGGCCGCCGCATGGCGGGGGAGCCGGTGCCGCGCCTGGCGGAGGAATGGCGGCCGGTGGGGGTGCTGCGCACCGCGCCCGCGTACGAGCGGTACGTCGCCGACGGGCTCGGCGGGGGACGGATGGAGCCCGCGCTGCGCCACGGCGACCTCGCGGACGTCGCGGGCGAGCTGACCGCCGCGGCCGGCACGGGCACCTCGGAGGACGGTCTCGGCTGGATCGCCTCCGTCCACGGCGTGGAGGACGCGGTCTGGCGCATGCTGCTGCCCGTGCATGCCCTCCGCCGCCCCAGGCCGCTCGGCCCCGCCTGACCCCGGGAGCGCGCCGCCCCGCTCCACCGCAGCCGTCCTGGCCGTGGCGCGGGGCGGTGGGCGGCGAGCCGCCGGCGTCGTCGGTGGCACCGCTGTCGCCGGCCCGCATGGAGGAGTTCGCCCGCTGTTCGCCCGGCGGTCAAGACGTGCCCGGCGGTCGCCTGATGGGCTGGTCTCCCGCACAGTGGGAGGAGCGCGGACGATGGGTCTGATCAACGAGTTGTGGCTGGCCGGCAAGGTCCCGGCCCGCGACGGGCTGTACCGGGCGGACGGCACGGTGCTCGGCGTGGACATCGACGGCCCGCGGCTGTCGGCGTTCCGGATCGGCGAGCCCTTCGACGTGGCGGCGCTGCTGGCAGGCGAGCCGGGGCTCGCCACATCGGTCGATCCCCACCCGGCGGGCACCGCCGAACTCCCGGACGGCACGGGGTACGTGTGCTGCGGCGACGGCACGCACTGCTCGGAGGGCTTCTTCGCCCGGCTGGACTCCGACGGCAACCTGGTGTGGGTCGTCGCGCTCGGTCAGTCCAAGCCCTTCGTCCGGGCCGAGGCCAGGGGGACGCACGCCACCTTCACCAACAGCCTGGGCCACGCCCTCACCGTGGACCTCACGGCCCCGGCGTTCGCCACGCGTTGACGCCGAGGCGGGTGCCTGCCACGTCCCGGAAGAGCCGTTCGCCCCGTCTTCGCACCAGTGCGGGATTCCGGCCACCCAAACGCCAACCGCGGCTAACGGGAGGGAAATCGACGGTTCCCTTCCGGCCGCTACCGTGCGGGCGCATGACGGTGCGGAAGGCGCGGCGGCGACCTCGATCGATCTCCAGGGCCCTCCCCCGTCCCCTGCCGGGATGGCGGACCGTCCGGGGCCGGGTGGCGGTCGTCCTCGCCGTTCCCACCTGCCTGCTGCTCGCCTTCGTCGGCCTCGCCGTCGAACTGCGCGCCGAGGACTACAGCGACGCCCGCGCCACCCGTTCCGAGATCGAACTGTCGCTGCGGCTGCGGTCCCTGGTCCACCAGCTGCAGCTGGAACGCGGCCTGACCAACGGCCTGCTGGGCGGTGAGACCCGGTACGGCAGGCAACTCGCCGCCACGCGCGAGCTCGTCGACGTCCAGCTGCACGACCTGCGCGACCAGCCCGCCGTCGAGGACGTGATCCAGACGCGACTGGGCCGGCTCGCCGGAACGCGCGCCGACGTGGACTCCGACATCGCCGGGCGGGACGCGACGATCACCTTCTACACCTACGCCGTCACGGGCCTGAACGCCGTCGACCCGGCGGCCGGGACCGCCACCCGCGGCGACCGGCAGCTGCGCGACGGCGTCGCCGCGCTCGAGGCGCTGGCCCAGGCCAAGGAGGCGCTCGCCAACGAGCGCAGCTCGCTCAACGGCGTCTTCGCCTACGGCGCGTTCCGCCGCGCCGAGTACCTGGAGTTCATCCAGGAGCGCGCCGAGCGCCTGGCCGCGATCGGCCGCTTCCGCCAGGTCGCCACCCCGGACCAGCGGCTCCTGCTGGACCAGGCCTTCGGCACCACCGCCGCCAACGACACCTTCACCTACGAGCAGCTGGCCGAGCGCGGCGTCGACGGCTCGCGCCTGAACGTGGACTCCCGGGCGTGGTGGAAGGGCACCGGCATCCTCAACGACGCGCTGTACTCGGTGCAGCGCCAGGTCGGCGCCGACGTGACGTCCCGCACCCGGACGCTCAGCGACGAGGCGGCCGCCTCGCTGACCCTCTACGCCGTCATGGGTGTGCTCATCCTCGGCATCGTCAGCGCCGCCGCCGCGCTCGCCTCCCGTTCGATCACCCGCCCCCTGGCCGCCCTGGCCGGCGCGGCGGACGACATCGCCCGCCGGCGGCTGCCCGAGGCGGTCCTGCGCATCCAGCAGGCCCGTTCCACGGGCGCCCCCCCGCCGGAACCCGCCGAACCCGCGGGTGTGCTGGTGCGGCACGGCGCGGCCGAGATCGCCGAGGTGGCCACCGCCCTCGGCAACGTCGAGCGCACCGCCCTCGACCTCGCCGCGGAACAGGCGCGGCTGCGCGCCAACACCACCGAGTCGCTGGCCAACCTGGGCCGCCGCAACCAGGGCCTCATCCGCCGCCAGCTGGGCCTGATCACCAAGCTGGAGAGCCGGGAGCTCGACCCGGACGAACTCGCCGAGCTCTTCGAACTGGACCACCTGGCCACCCGCATGCGCCGCAACGCCGAGAGCCTGCTGGTCCTCACCGGCCAGCACACCGCCCGGCCCGTCGCCCGCCCGGCGACCGCGCTGGAGGCCGTCCGGTCCGCCGTCGCCCAGGTCGAGCAGTACCGGCGGGTGATGGTCGCGCAGGTCGAGCCGGGCAGCCTGCGCGGCCATGTGGTCACCGACGTCGCCCACCTGCTGGCCGAACTCATCGAGAACGGGCTGACCTTCTCCCCGCCCGAGGAGTCCGTCGACGTGCACGGCTGGCGCGACGAGGCGGCGGGGGACTACTGCTTCGCCGTCGTCGACCACGGGGTCGGCATGAGCGCCGCCGACCTCCAGCGGTCCAACGCGCTGCTCGTCGACAGCGGGGACGAGATCTTCCTGTCGGCCCCGACCCGCTTCCTCGGCCACCATGTCGTGGGCCGGCTCGCCCGCCGCCAGAACATCGAGGTGCGTCTCTTCGACACGCCCGAAGGGGGCGTCTCCGCCCTGGTGGTCCTGCCCCCCGGACTGCTCGCCCCCGACGAGCAGGAGCCGCCGCCCCCGGCACCCAAGCCCGGGATCTCGGTACTGCTCAACGCCTTCCGGGCCGGGGTCGCCCGCGCCGAGACCGGTTCCCCCTCCGCACCCGCCTACGCGGCCGCCCCCCGTCCGGCCCCGTACAGAACCCCAGAAGGAACGCCATCGTGACCACCGCCGTCCAGAACTTCGGCTGGCTCGTATCCGACTTCGTACGGACCACCGACGGTGTCACCGACGCCGTCGCGGTCTCCTCCGACGGCCTGCTGATGGCGGCCTCCGAGCGTCTGACCCGCGACCGCGCGGACCACTTGGCCGCCGTCGTCTCGGGCATCACCTCGCTCGCCCAGAACGCGGCCTCCACGCACGGTTTCCACGGCATGAAGCTGGTCATGATCGAGATGCTGGGCGGCTTCATGATGGTCGGCCGCATCCGTGACGGCAGCTGCCTCGGCGTCCTCGCCGCCGAGGGCTGCGACGTCGGCCTCGTCGGCTACGAGATGTCCGTGCTGGCCGACCGCGCCGGGGAACTGCTCACCCCCGCCCTGGTCACCGAGCTCCGCAACGCCCCGGTCGGCGCCGCCGGCTGACCCCGGGCCGTGCGCGCGTCCGTCGAACCAGCCGGGCGGCGGCTTTCCCGCGCCCCCCGAAGGGCCTAGGGTCGGCCCACACACGGGAGGTGCGACGACGCCATGCGGATCGCCACGACGATCTTCCTGACCGACCATTCCGTCCCCGCCGTCCGGCTCGCCCGGGAGCTGGAGGAGCGCGGCTTCGACGGGCTGTACCTGCCGGAGCACACCCACATCCCGGTCAGCCGGCGCACCCCGGCGCCGATGGGCGAACCCCTGCCGCCGGAGTACGGCCGCACGCTGGACCCCTTCGTGGGGCTCGCCGCGGCCGCGGCCGTCACCGAGCGGCTGCGGCTCGGCACCGGGATCACCCTGGTCGCCCAACACGACCCCATCGTGCTGGCCAAGCAGGTCGCGAGCCTGGACTTCCTGTCCCGCGGACGGTTCACCCTCGGTGTCGGCTTCGGCTGGAACGTGGAGGAGGCCGCGGACCACGGCGTGGACTGGCCCCGCCGCCGCGACCTGGTACGCGACCGGATGGCCGCGATGCGGGCCCTGTGGGCGCCCGAACCCACCGCCTACCAGGGCGCGTACACGAGCGTCGAGGCGAGCCACGCGTGGCCCAAGCCGGTCTCCGGCCCCCGCCCGCGCACCCTGGTCGGGGGCGCCGCCGGGCCCGTGCTCTTCCGGCACATCACCGAGTACGCGGACGGCTGGCTGCCCATCGGCGGTGGCGGGCTCAAGGAGACCCTGCCGGAGCTGCGCCGCGCCTGGGCGGAAGCGGGCCGCGACCCGGCCGGTCCCCAGGTCGTGCCGTACGCCGTCCGCCCGAACCCCGGAAAGCTCGCCCACTACCGCGATCTGGGCCTGGCGGAGGTCGTGCTGCAGCTGCCCTCCGCGGGGACCGCGGACGTACTGCGCACGCTGGACGACTACGCGCGCTATCTGTGAGCCTCAGAGCACGTCGGCCAGTTCCTGCAGCAGCCGCCGCTTGGTGCGCGCCCCGACCGCGGACCACACCGGTTCGCCGTCGCGGAAGACCATCAGCGTCGGCACCGACAGCACGCCGTAGGCGCTCTGTGCCCACGGGTTGTGGTCCACGTCCAGCTGGACGACCTTCAGCCGTCCCTCCTCCTCCCGGGCGAGCTCGCGCAGCACGGGCTCGATCTGACGGCACGGCGGGCACCAGTCGGCGCCGAACTCCACGAGCACCGGCACGCCGGCGCCCAGCACCTCGGCGGCGAACGTCGCGTCGGACGCCTCGGCCAGGTGGCCGGGGTCCCGGTCCGGTCCCGGTCCCGGCCCCGTTCCCGGTTCTGCGTCCGTTCCGGTCGTGGTCATCAGGTACTCCCCTCGCAGGTGAACTGGCAGCGCGGTTCGGGAGCCGTCGCCGACTCGGCCCGGGCCAGCTGCTCGGCGATCCGGTCCCGCGCCTCGGTGAGCCGGGCGAGTCCGTCGTCCAGCTCCGCGAGCTTGCGCCGGTAGGCCTCCAGGGACGCCGGGCACGAGTCCCCCTCGGGATGGCCGGCCCGCAGACAGTCCACGAAGGGGCGGGTGTCCTCCAGTTCGAAGCCGAAGTCCCGCAGGAGCTGGATCTGCCGCAGCAGTCTCAGGTCCGCCTCGTCGTAGGCCCGGTAGCCGTTGCCGGCCCGCCGGGCCCGCAGCAGTCCGAGCGATTCGTAGTACCGCAGGGCGCGCGGGGTGGTGCCGGCCCGTTCGGCGAGTTCTCCGATCCGCATGCCCCGACGGTAGACCCTGACGCCGACGTCAAGGCCAGCGCGGAAATTCCCGTCCGGCGGCAATCGCCCCGGTGATCTACGTGACAGCGCCCACTGACGGAGGGCGCACCTATGCTCGGAGAATGACGCACACCCCGCCCACCGCCAACAGCATGCGCCGTGCGCTCAAGCGTGCCCGTGACGGCGTCGCACTCGACACCGCCGAGGCCGCGGTGCTCCTCCAGGCCCGGGGGGACGACCTGGCCGATCTGATGGAGAGCGCCGCCCGGGTGCGGGACGCGGGGCTGGAGGCGGCGGGGCGTCCCGGCGTCATCACGTATTCCAAAAGTGTGTTCATCCCGTTGACGCGGCTGTGCCGGGACAAGTGCCACTACTGCACCTTCGTCACGGTGCCCGGCAAGCTGCGCCGCGCCGGCCACGGGATGTTCATGTCCCCGGACGAGGTGCTGGACATCGCCCGCCGCGGCGCCGAACTCGGCTGCAAGGAAGCCCTGATCACCCTCGGGGACAAGCCCGAGGACCGCTGGCCCGAAGCGCGCGAGTGGCTGGACGCGCACGGCTACGACGACACCCTGGCCTACGTCCGCGCCATGTCGATCCGGATCCTGGAGGAGACCGGACTGCTGCCGCACCTCAATCCCGGGGTCATGAGCTGGACGGACTTCCAGCGGCTCAAGCCGGTCGCGCCGTCGATGGGCATGATGCTGGAGACCACGGCGACCCGGTTGTGGTCCGAGCCGGGCGGGCCGCACTACGGCTCGCCCGACAAGGAGCCGGCGGTGCGGCTGCGGGTGCTGGAGGACGCGGGGCGCAGCTCGGTGCCGTTCACCAGCGGGCTGCTGATCGGGATCGGCGAGACGTACGAGGAGCGCGCGGAGTCGCTCTTCGCGCTGCGCCGGGTCGCGCGCTCGTACCACGGCATCCAGGAGCTGATCATCCAGAACTTCCGCGCCAAGCCGGACACGGCGATGCGCGGGATGCCGGACGCGGAACTGGACGACCTGGTCGCCACGGTCGCGGTCGCCCGGCACATCATGGGGCCGGCCGCGTGCCTGCAGGCGCCGCCGAACCTGGTGGACGCGGAGTACGCGCGGCTGATCGGGGCCGGCATCGACGACTGGGGCGGGGTCTCCCCGCTCACGCCTGACCACGTCAACCCCGAGCGCCCCTGGCCGCGGATCGACGAGCTCGCCGAGCATTCGGCGGCGGCCGGCTTCGCGCTGCGGGAACGCCTGTGCGTCTACCCGGAGTTCGTCACCCGCGGCGAGCCGTGGCTGGACCCGCGGCTGCTGCCGCACGTCCGGGCGCTGGCCGATCCGGAGACCGGACTGGCCCGTGAGGACGCGGTGGTGCAGGGCCGTCCGTGGCAGGAGCCCGACGAGGCCTTCACCGCCACCGGCCGCACCGACCTGCACCGCACCATCGACACCGAGGGCCGCACCGGCGACCGCCGCGACGACTTCGACGAGGTGTACGGCGACTGGGAGGCGCTGCGCGAGCAGGCCGCCCCGGGATTCGTCCCGGACCGCATCGAGGCCGATGTCCGCACCGCGCTCTCCGTCGCCGCCGACGACCCGACCAAGCTCACCGACGCCGAGGCGCTGGCGTTGTTCCATGCCGATGGTGCGGCGTTGGACGCGCTGGCGCGGATCGCGGACGACGTGCGGCGGGACACCGTGGGCGACGAGGTGACCTATGTGGTCACCCGGAACATCAACTTCACCAACGTCTGCTACACCGGCTGCCGTTTCTGCGCCTTCGCGCAGCGCCGTACCGACGCGGACGCCTACACCCTGTCGCTGTCGCAGGTCGCCGACCGGGCCGAGCAGGCCTGGCAGGTCGGCGCGACCGAGGTGTGCATGCAGGGCGGTATCCACCCGGACCTGCCGGGCACCGCCTACTTCGACATCGCCCGCGCGGTCAAGGAGCGCGTGCCGGGCATGCACGTGCACGCCTTCTCGCCGATGGAGGTGGTCAACGGCGCCACCCGCACCGGGATGTCGATCCCCGAGTGGCTGGCCGCGGCCAAGGACGCCGGTCTGGACTCCATCCCCGGCACCGCCGCGGAGATCCTCGACGACGAGGTCCGCTGGATCCTGACCAAGGGCAAACTGCCCACCGCCACCTGGATCGAGGTCGTCAAGGCCGCACACGCCCTGGGACTTCGCTCCTCGTCGACCATGATGTACGGGCACGTCGACCAGCCCCACCACTGGCTCGCCCACCTGCGGCTGCTCGCCCGGATCCAGCAGGAGACCGGCGGCTTCACCGAGTTCGTCACCCTGCCCTTCATCCACACCAACGCCCCGGTCTACCTGGCCGGCATCGCCCGCCCCGGCCCCACCGCACGCGACAACCGCGCCGTCACCGCGATGGCCCGCCTGCTGCTCCACCCGCACATCACCAACATCCAGACCAGCTGGGTCAAACTCGGCGCCGACGGCGCCGCCGAGATGCTCCGCTCCGGCGCCAACGACCTGGGCGGCACCCTGATGGAGGAGACCATCTCCCGCATGGCCGGCTCCAGCTACGGCTCCTACCGCTCCATCCGCGACCTGGTCGCCATCGCCGAGGCCGCCGGCCGCCCCGCCCGCCAGCGCACCACCACCTACGGCCAGGTCCCCGCCGAACGCATCACCACCGGCCTCGCCTCCGACGGCCACCTCCCCGAACTCCTGCCGGTTCTGGAGGACTGACTCCCCCCGGACGTCCGGCATGTGCCCGGAACGCCGCCGCGAGTGACCGACCACATTCCTTCCGTGGTCGGGAACCGACCGTTCGTGGTCGATTACAGTGCTGGCGGCGAACGGCGAAGGAGGCAGTGGCATGGGCGGGGCCGTATGGGGGCGCGTCGAGCAGCAGGACTTCCGCAGCCGGGTCCGCGGGTGCCTGCTCGGGGGCGCGATGGGCGACGCGCTCGGCGCGGGGATCGAGTTCGACTCCCTTGCCGCCATCCGGGAGGCGCACGGCGAGAAGGGCGTCACGGACTACGTCCCCGCCTACGGCCGGCGCGGCGCGATCACCGACGACACCCAGATGACCCTCTTCACCGCCGAGGGGCTGATCCGCGCCCAGGTGCGCCGCGACACCGGCACCTGGCACCCGCCCACGGACATCCACCGGGCGTACCGGCGGTGGGCCGCCACCCAGAGCGACTGGGGCCCCGACGAACGCCGCAAGGACATCGGGTGGCTGGCCCGCGAGGAATGGCTCTACTCCCGCCGCGCACCCGGCCGGGCCTGTCTCACCGGCCTCGGCGACGACCGGATGGGCACCCTGGACCAGCCGAAGAACCCCACCTCCAAGGGCTGCGGCACCGTGATGCGCTCCGCGCCCTTCGGGCTGCTCGTCGGCTGGGAGCCGCAGCTCGTCCTGCAACTCGCGCTCGAATGCGCCGCGCAGACCCACGGCCACCCCACCGGGGTCCTGGCGGCGGGCGCCTTCGCGGTGATCGTCCACGGGCTGGCCCGCGGCGAGGCCCTGGACGGCGCGGTGCAGCAGGCACTCGCCCTCATCGCGCGGCGCCCGGGGCACCAGGAGACCTCCGCCGCCCTGCAGGCCGCGCTGGGCGCGGTACGCCAGGGCCTGCCCGACGCCGCGCGGGTGGAGGCCCTCGGCGAGGGCTGGACCGCCGAGGAGGCCCTCGCCATCGGTGTCTACTGCGCGCTGGTGGCCGAGGACATCCGGCACGGCCTGCTGCTCGCGGTCAACCACTCAGGCGACAGCGACTCCACGGGATCGATCTGCGGCAACCTGCTGGGTGTCCAGCACGGTGAGACCGCCCTGCCGCCGGCCTGGCTCGCCGAGCTGGAGGGCCGGGGCACGATCCTCCAGCTCGCGGACGACTTCGCCATGGAGATGACGCAGTCCCCGGCCCTGCACGGGCCGGGGGGCGTCTCGGCGGCGTGGCTGGAGCGCTACCCCGCCGCCTGAGCCCGGCGGAGGACCGGCCGGGCAGCCCGGCAGCCCGGCAGCCCGGCGTCAGGCCGTGGCCGGTGTCTCGGGCACGGCCTGGGCGGCCGCGCCGTCCCCGTCGTCGCCGTCGGAGTTGATCCGGGCCAGGACGGCGTCCCGCTCCGGGGTGTCCTCGGGCCTGACGAAGCCGATGAGCACGTACAGGACGAGCGAGACGGCCAGCGGCGTCACGATCTGGATCTGCAACTGGACGCCGTCGAGGCCGTAGTTGGTCAGCCAGAAGGCGAACAGCCCCGCCGCCCACGACACCAGGGCCGCGGTCGGGCCGGACTTGCGGAACGGCCGCAGCAGACCCAGCATGAACGGGATGGCGATCGGGCCCATCAGACCCGCCACCCACTTGATGACGACCGTGATGATGTCCTTGAAGGCCGGCGAGTTGACCTGGGTGGCCACCGCCATCGACAGGGCGAGGAAGGCCACGGTGGTGACCCGGGCGGCGACCAGCCCGGCCCGATCGCTCCAGGAACGCGCAGCCTTGGACAGCACGGGCGCGATGTCGCGGGTGAAGACGGCGGCGATCGCGTTGGCGTCGGAGGAGCACATGGCCATCGTGTGCGAGAAGAAGCCGACGACGACCAGGCCCAGCAGGCCGTGCGGCAGCAACTGCTCGGTCAGCAGCGCGTAGGAGTCGGAGGCGTCCGGCTTCTGCGCCTGCACCAGCAGCGGGGCGACCCACATCGGGAAGAACAGCACGAGCGGCCAGACGAACCACAGCAGCGCCGACAACCGGGCCGAGCGCGTGGCCTCGCGGGCGTTGGCGGTGGCCATGTAGCGCTGGGCCTGGTTCCACATGCCGCCGTTGTACTCGAAGGTCTTGATGAACAGGTACGCCAGCAGGAACGTCAGCGTGTACGGGCCGGCCGTCGGGGCGGTGTGGTTGTCCGGCAGCTTGTCCCACACGGTCCACAGTCCGCTGATGCCGCCGATCTTCCCCAGCACCGCGATCAGCATCGCCAGCCCCGCGAGCAACTGGATGACGAACTGCCCGAGCTCGGTGAGGGCGTCGGCCCACAGGCCGCCGACGGTGCAGTAGACGGCGGTGACGGCGCCGGTGATGAGGATGCCCTGGTTGAGGGAGACGCCGGTGAAGACCGACAGCAAGGTGGCGATGGCCGCCCACTTCGCGCCGACGTCCACGATCTTCAGCAGGACACCGGAGACGGCGAGCGCCTGCTGCGTGGGCACGTTGTAGCGGTTCTTCAGGTACTCCAGCGGGGAGGCCACATGGAGCCGGGAGCGCAGCCGGTTGAGCCGCGGCGCGAAGAGGCTCGCGCCGATGGCGATGCCGATGGCGATCGGGAAGGACCACGTCACGTACGAGGTGACGCCGTAGGTGTACGCGATGCCGGCGTAGCCGGTGAACATGACCGCGCTGTAGCCGGACATGTGGTGCGAGATGCCGGACAGCCACCACGGCATCCGGCCGCCGGCGGTGAAGAAGTCGCCGACGTTGTCGACACGTTTGTGGGACCACAGGCCGATGACGACCATCACGCCGAAGTACGCGACCAGTACGGCCCAGTCGAGACTGTTCATGCCTTGTTGCCCCCTTCAGGGGTCCGCCTTGTGAACGGGTGCGTACTTCGCCGGTACGTCCGTCGCGGGGCGGCGCCCCAGATTGAACCGCGCGGTAGGGGCATGGTCAAGACCAGTCGCGTTCAAGAATATGAACCACGATCAGATGGCAGAATTGTTTTACTTGTTCTTGACCTTACTTGACGTTGTCGTGAACACGCCCGGCGGCTCACGATGGGCGGGTACTTCGCCGGAACGACCCGTTGTCCTCCCCCGATGCCGGCGCATCGCTCTGCCCGCGTCCACCGGCGGGCCGCGGCCTCCTCCCGGGGAGGGGGGGTCGGCGGGGGCGGGCATGGGAGGTCCGGGGCAGCAGTGAGCCCCCTCGGCCAGGACGGCGTGCCGGTCGAGAGGGCCCGTGCGGGTACTGCGTGGTGCTCAGTCCAGGTCGAAGGCTCCGCGGCTGACGTCCGTGACGAACGCCGACCAGGCATCGGGGGAGAAGCCGAGGGTAGGGCCGTCGGGGTCCTTGGAGTCGCGGACGTCGACGGCGGACAGGTGGCGGGACGCGACCTCGACGCAGGCCCCGTTCCCTTGGGAGCGGGAGGACTTGACCCACGCCTTGGTGTTTCCGAGCTGAATAGCCATGATCGCTCCGAGCTTTCTCATTCGTGCAGCTCTGACGTGATCGAAGCTACTCGCCAACATCACCTGCCACAGCCGCCGTTAGCTCCAACGGGTGGCATATTCCAAGTTCACCTTCCGCCTCGCGGTGGCGCGGGTGTACGCTCCGGGGCCGCTGGTGCGCGAGGGTGGGTTGGGCCTGTGTCCCTCGCGCCCGCCCCCGGCCTGACGCACCGTCAGCGCGCGTACTCCTTGGCCGCGTCCGCGATGAACAGGCGGCTCGCCTCGGCGCTCAGCGCCTGCGCCCTCAGGTGCTCGTACATGACGCTGTAGCCGTGCACGTCGGTCGGCTTCTCCAGGTAGAGGTCGCTGGTGACGCCCTCGATGTAGACCACGCTGGAGTCGGTCGCGTCGGCGAACTCCAGGATCGCGAAGTTCCCGGACATGCCCGGGTGCGCGCCGGCCTCGTAGGGCAGCACCTGCACGGTCACGTGCGCCTGGGTGCTCATCTGGGCCAGGTACTCCAGCTGTTCGCGCATCACGTCCCTGCTGCCGACGACGCGGCGCAGCGCGGACTCGTCCATGACGACCCAGAAGCGCAGCGGGATGTCCGGGTCCGTGACGCGTTCCTGCCGGCGCAGCCGGATCTCGATCCGCTTCTCGATCTGCTCGGGGGTGGCTTCCGGGAGGGTGCCCTCGATGACCGCCGAGGCGTAGTTCCGGGTCTGCAGCAGGCCGGGCACCACCAGGGAGTCGTACACCCGCAGCGACTCGGCCTCGGTCTCCAGGCCGATGTAGACGCTGTAGGGGACGTCGCCGAAGGCGTGCCACCAGCCCTGCTGGCGGGACTCGCGGGCCATGTTCATCAGCGAGTCGACCAGGCGGGCGTCGTCGACCCCGTACACGCCGCACAGGTCGCGGACGTCGCGCTGGCTGATGCTGCGACGGCCGTTCTCCAGGCGGCTGATCTTGGACTGCGAGACGAGCAGCCGGGCCGCCACCTCCTCGGCCGTCATCCCTTTCTGTTCGCGCAACTTGCGCAGTTCCGACCCGAGTCGGCGACGCCTGACGGTGGGATTGACGTTGGCGGCCACGGGATGCGCACCTCCGGTTGCGAGCGGCTGCTGTTCTGCGCTGAGTTCCGCGCTGACGTGTACTGCTGGTCAGCAGACTGCCACTATCGGTCATCCCACCGCTGGGAAATGGTCGTATGCTGCGCTCTTCAAAAGAGCCGACAAACGGCAACGGCACGCGGGCCGGAGGACCGGGCGAACCGGTTCCCCGCCCCGCGTGCCGTTGGCGCGCTGGCTGTGCTGTCGTCGGTGCCGGGGCCCTGACCCCGGCACCGCGGGTTCAGCGGGCGCCCGCCCGCACCATGCCGTGGCCCGTCGCCCGGTCCGGTGCGGGGCGCCCCTGGGCCGGGGCGCGTTTGGGCGGTGCGGCGGCGCCGTTCTGCACGTCCATCACGGCGTGCGCGACGAGGCCGCCCATGGGGTCGTACCGGATCAGGTCACGCAGACGCGATCGCGAGGACCGGCCCTCGTTGCCCGGGTACAGATGCTTGCCGAGGCCCACGGCATGGGCGATCGCGGCGAGGGCGGCGGTCCGCGGGTCCGGTGGCACACCGGTGCGGATCGCGCTGTCCAGCCGGGCCCTGATCTCCCGGCTGACCTCGCTGTCGGTCGCCTGATAGCGCGTGGTCGGCAGCACCCCGCACATCTGACCCGGTACGGCATGCACCATGCCGCACCGCTCCAGGTGCGCGAGATACGTCTGGCGCAGCCCCAGGCGGGGCCCGCCGATCCAGTGGACGGCGCGCACCGGGCTGCCGCGTCGGCGCAGCAGTTCGAGCGCGGAGTCCAGGGTCGGATCTCCTGTCGGCCGTGGGTGCACCACGGCGATACGATCCCCGTCAGGGGCTATTCGTCCTGCGAGGGCCAGCTCCACTAGCTGGGCCCCGGCAAGACCGAGGTCAAGAGACTGCGGCTGCGCCGTGGTACCCGTGGCCGGGTCCAGGGCGAGCAGCAACAGCTCCTCCGGAAGTGTTCTGCGGCTCCTGCCCATCCATGCCTCCCCGCGTGGATGAATGACAGGGTGACGCCTCTCACACCGGCCTGTCGAGAGCGCCTTGCCCGTTCGTGCGGGAACCGACTCATATGTCGTTTGCGTCTTGGACCGGGGCGGCGCCGTCGTGGGGACGGCCGAGGCGCCCCGTCGGCGGGTCCCTCTGAGGCTGATCGGCCGGGGCCTGGAAACTGGTGTAAGGGTGAGCGGGGCGCCGCGGCGGCGCTCCGCACGACGTGTGGAGGAGGTCTGCGTGGCGGGCGAGTCCCCCGGCAGGGCGGATCAGCAGAAGTCGTCGGGGGAGGCGACCGGGCGCGGGGCGGTGGATCCGAGGCTCGCCGTCCTCCGAGGGGGGCCGGCGGAAACGTCTCCGGACGCCCCGGAGCACGCGCCGGAGCCGCCCGCGGCGGACCGGGCGGACACGGAGGCGGAACCCGAGCGGCGTAGTTCCGGTACGCCGGACGGCGGAGCGGCTGTGGACGATGTCGCGGAGGCGACTGCGCAGGACACGGAGGAGGCCTCCCCGGCGGACGACGGTGAGGGGCCCGCGGAATCCCGTACCGACGCCGCAGGCGCGTCGGGCGCCCCCGCGGCCGTGCCCGAGGATGCCCGGTCCGGGCAGGACCGCCGGGAGGACACGACCGCCCCCGGCGCCGAGCCGGCCGACGGCCCCGAGGACGCCCCTGAGGACGCCGGTGCGGCAGCGGAGGCCGCCGACGGCCCCGAGGGGCCGGACGACGCTCCGGAGGACGCCACAGCGGCGTCTGAGGAGCCCGCCGACGCGGCGGGCGACACCGACGGCTCCGCCGGCGCGGACGCGGACGACACCGACGCGACCGACGCGGGCGACGACGACGTAGCGGACGAGACCGACGCGGACGAGGCCGACGCGCCCGCTGCCGGAGCGGACCGCGAGGGCACCGGCGACGAGCCCGCGGCCGCGGAGGACGACGAGGCCCCCGCCGGGGACGACTCCGGGGACACCGGCCAGGCGACGGCCCCCGCCGCGGACGACGGCCCCGAGGACGGCTCCCAGGACGCCCCGCGCCGTGTCAACGGCGGAGGGGGCGCGTTCGGGGGCCCCGGTGGTGGTCCGCGGACCGGCGAGGGCACCATGACGCTCCGCGCGCCGCGCGCGGACGGCGCGGACGCGCCGCCCCGGGAGGGAACGCTCACCCTCAGGGCGCCCGGCGCCCCGGCCGCCCCGGCCGCCGCGCCGGAGAAGGACCGGGCGCGCGACGCCGGCGACGCCGGCAAGGCCGTCGTACGCCCCTCCGCCGCCGCTCCCGTCGCGACGCCGGCCCGGCCCGGCGGAACGTTTGTCCCCCTGGTCGGCGACGAACGTCCGGCCGAGGACCTGGGCTCGCGTACGAAGCAGATGCCGCTGCCGCTGCCGCTGCCGCCCGAGCCGGACGAACCGCTCAAGCTGCTGGCGGAGCTGACCAACACCCCGCCGCCGGCCGAGACCCCGCTGCGCACCACCGTGCGCCGGGTGAAGATCTGGACCCCGGTGGTGCTGCTGCTGGCGGTGGTCTTCGTCCTGGTGCAGGCGCTGCGCCCGCTGCCCGCGCCGGCGCTGACGCTGACGGCGAAGTCCTCGTACACCTTCGAGGGCGACGAGCTCTCGCTGCCGTGGCCCGCGCAGGGCCAGGCGGTCGTGGAGGCCGAGGGCCTGGGCCGGCTGGGCGCGTTCGGGCAGGAGAAGCCCGTGCCGATCGCCAGCGTCGCGAAGGTCATGACGACCTACGTGATCCTGCGCGACCACGCCATCAAGAAGGGCGGCGAGGGCGAGACGGTCCCGGTCGACGAGAAGGCCGAGCAGCAGTTCGTCAGCGGCCAGGCGGAGCAGGAGTCCGTGGTCAAGGTGACCGCCGGGCAGAAGCTCAGCGAGTACGAGGCGCTGGAGGCGGTCATGCTGCCGTCGGCGAACAACGTCGCCCGCCTGCTGGCCCGCTGGGACGCTGGGTCTGAGGCGGCGTTCGTGAAGAAGATGAACGCCACCGCCAAGCAGCTCGGCATGCGGAACACCCACTACACCGACCCCAGCGGTCTGGAGGCGACCACCGTCAGCACGGCGAGCGACCAGGTGAAACTGGGCCACGCCGCCATGAAGGACCCGGTGTTCGCGGAGATCGCCACCAAGATCCAGTACACGGACATCAACGGCGACGTCCAGAAGAACTACAACCAGCTCGCCGGCTACAACCACGTCGTCGGCATCAAGACCGGCACCAGCACCAAGGCCGGTGGCAACCTGCTCTTCGCGGCGGTCCGTGAGATCGGCGGCACGAAGCAGCTGATCATCGGGGCGATGCTGGGGCAGCACAAGGCGCCCATCATCGACACGGTGCTCGACCGCAGCAGCACCCTGCTGCAGGCCGCGCTGGACACCCTCACCTCGGACACCGTGATCAAGAAGGGTGACGTCGTCGGCTACATCGACGACGGCCTCGGCGGCCGGACGCGCGTCGTGGCCGCCAAGGACGTCACCGCGATCGGCTGGACCGGGCTGAAGGTCGACATCTCCGTGGTCGGCGCCAAGACCGGCATTCCGCACAAGGCGCCGGCCGGAACCGCGATCGGCACCCTCACCGTCGGCAACGGCGACAGCAGCATCAAGGTCCCGGTCACGCTCGGACGCGACCTGACCGAGCCGTCCTTCGGTTCGAGGCTCACCCGCCTCGGCTGACCGGGCTCCCCGCGCAGGCGGGCCGGCCGGACCGCTACACGTGGTCCAGCCGGCCCGCCTTCGCCTCATCCACCAGTGAGCGGAACTGGTCGGAACTCATCCGCACGCGCTGCCCGAAGTCGTCGGTCAGGACGACCCTCTGCTCGGGCGGCGCGCTCTCGTCCACGTACAGCGTGGGGCAGCCGCAATCGCAGTTGCCGCAGAACACCGCCACTTGTTCCATCGGTCCACCTCCAGCGTCATTTCCGTGTACCGGGCGTCAGGAGCGGCATACCCAGGGTGACGGCGGTTCAGGCGGACAACTCGCGTTCCAGTGGTGTCCGGAAGCGGGGGGTGACGCGTGTGCCGCCCAGCCAGCCGCTCAGCCGGGCCGCCTCCTCCCCGACCGCCGCGGCCGCCTCGCGGCCGGGGTCGGTGAACAGGCGGTGCACGACGGTGCCGTCCGCGCGCTGGGCCCATCCGCCGACGACCCGGCCGTTCCACCACACCGTGGGGCCGATGTTGCCCGAGCGGTCGAAGAGCGCCGCACGGTCCGCGGGGTCCTCGGGCAGGTACCAGTCGCGCCCCCGCCAGCCCATCGGCGTCGGGTCGAGCGCGGGCAGCAGCGCCGCCCACGGCCCGGGGTCCGGCTCCGGCCCGGTGTCCTGCGGCAGGACGTAGCCGGTGCCCTCCGCCAGTCCGACCGGCTCGGCGCCGATCGCCTTCAGCGCCGCGCGGACCTCGGTGAGCGTCCACCCGGTCCACCACTTCAGATCGGCCTCGGTGCCCGGCCCGTAGGCCGCCAGCCAGCGCCGCGCCAGCTCCGCCCGCGCCTCGCCGGCCGGTGTCCGCGGCGGGACCGCGCCGGCGGCCCAGCGGTACTGACTGCTCGTCCAGCCGCCCAGCGGGCGCCGCCGTACGATCCGGCCCTCGGCGGCGAGCACCCGAAGGACCCGGCTCGACACGTTCTGCGTGGCCTCGTACGGCTTGCCGCGGGCCACCACCACCTGTTCGCGCAGACGCGGGACCCGTTCGGCCAGCTCCGCGGCGGTGGCCTCCGTGCCCCCGGCGAGTGCGGTCAGGACGGCCTCCTCGACCTCCGCCAGCCACCGTTCGTCCCAGCCGCCGCCCTCGGCGAGGAAGGTCAGCAGTTTCCGGCGTTCGGCGGCGGCGATCGCGTGGGCCGCCGCCTCGTGGACCACCGGTCGTGCGGCGGCCGTGACCACGAACATCGTCCGGCGCATCGCGAGCAGCCGGATCAGGCTGCGTTCCTCGTAGAGGGCGTGATCGATCGCCGCCGGGTCCGGGACGCGCATCCGCGCCGCGGCGGACAGGTAGACCGTGGCCGGGTCCGTACCGTGCAGGGCGACGAGCGACTCCGTGGCCTCCTCCGGCCGTTCCGAGCGCCCCCCGGCGGTCAGCCGCTGCCGCGCGGCCATCCGGTGCCGCCGCTCCCGCGCCCCGATGTCGCGCCGTGCGCCCATGGCTCACCCCCGTCGTGGTCCGGCGGCGCCCGGCCGGGCGCCGCGACCTCATCGTGGCACGGGCCACCGACAGCGCCCCCGGTGCCATGTGACGCGGATCACATCGCCCTCGCCGGAAGTTCCCGCCCAACCCGCGTAAGACGCGGGGCCGTTGGCGCTCTCATCCGCGACGGAAGGCACACCGGACCGCGGCACGGCACCCCCGGAGGACCCAGCCATGCTCACCGACATCGACCACATCGTCCAGGCCCGCCTGCACACCCCGGAGTCCGGGCCGGAGGGCCACGAGATCACGGCGACCCTGCGCTACCACCGCGACGACCCGCTCGCGGCGCGAGTGGCCTTCCCGGCCTCGGTGTCGCTCGACGGCGCCGAGGTGACCTGGGTCTTCGGCCGCGGCCTGCTGACCACGGGGCTGTACGAGCCGGCCGGCGAGGGGGACGTCCACGTCCGCCCCGCCGGCCCCGACCGCACGGTGCTGGAGTTCCGCGCCCACCAGGGCGTCGCCCTGGTGGAGGTCGCCACCACCGACCTGCGGATCTTCCTGGCCCGCGTCTACGAGGCCGTTCCGCCCGGCCACGAGTTCCGCGGCGTCGACATGGACGCCGTGGTCGCCTTCCTCCTCGGGGAGGAGTGAGGCGGCCACGGCGCGGGTGCGGGGCGGCCGGGTTCAGTCCGCGAGGGACCGGAAGCCGCGCAGCCGCAGGGAGTTGCCCACGACGAACACCGACGAGAAGGCCATCGCGGCGCCCGCGATCATCGGGTTGAGCAGGCCCGCGGCGGCCAGCGGCAGTGCCGCCACGTTGTAGCCGAAGGCCCAGAAGAGATTGCCCTTGATCGTGCCCAGGGTGCGGCGCGACAGCCTGATGGCGTCCGCGGCGACCCGCAGGTCGCCCCGGACCAGGGTCAGGTCGCTCGCCTCGATGGCGGCGTCCGTTCCCGTGCCCATGGCCAGCCCCAGGTCCGCCTGGGCCAGGGCGGCCGCGTCGTTGACGCCGTCGCCCACCATGGCGACCGAGCGGCCCTGCGCCTGGAGCCGCCGGACGACGGCGACCTTCTCCTCCGGCATGACCCCGGCGACGACGTCGGCCGCGTCGATGCCGACCTCGGCGGCCACCGACCGGGCGACGGCCTCGTGGTCCCCGGTCAGCAGCACCGGGGTGAGTCCGAGTCCGCGCAGCATGGCCACGGCCCGGGCGCTGGTCGGCTTCACCGCGTCCGCGACGACCAGCAGGGCGCGCGGCCGTCCGTCCCAGGAGACGGTCACCACGGTGCCGCCCAGCGCCTCGGCCTCCGCCTTGGCGAGGACCAGCTTCTCCGGCAGCGGTGCGGGCGGCGCCTGGCGGCCGACGGTGACGGCGCGGCCGTCCACGGTGCCCTGGACACCGAGCCCGGGCAGCGCCCGGAAGTCCGCCACGTCGGGCAGGTCGCCGGCGCGCTCCAGGGCGGCCGTGGCGACGGCCCGCGCGATGGGGTGCTCCGAGGCGTGCTCCAGGGCGCCGGCCAGCCGCAGGACCTCCTTCTCCCGCTCGCCGTCGGCAGTGTGCACGCCGGTGAGGGTCATGACACCGGTGGTGACCGTTCCGGTCTTGTCGAGCACGATGGTGTCGACCCGGCGGGTGGTCTCCAGCACCTCGGGCCCCTTGATCAGGATGCCGAGCTGCGCGCCGCGTCCCGTGCCGACCATCAGGGCGGTCGGCGTGGCCAGCCCCAGCGCGCACGGGCACGCGATGATCAGGACGGCGACGGCCGCGGTGAACGCCGCGACGGGGCCCTCGCCCAGCGCCAGCCAGACGCCGAGGGCGCCCAGGGCCAGCAGGATCACGACGGGCACGAAGACCGCGGAGATGCGGTCGGCCAGCCGCTGGGCGGCGGCCTTGCCGTTCTGGGCGTCCTCCACGAGCCGCGCCATGTGCGCGAGCCGGGTGTCCGCGCCGACCCGGACGGCCTCCACGACCAGCCGGCCGCCGGCGTTGACGGTCGCGCCGGTGACGGTGTCCCCGGGACCGACCTCGGCGGGCACCGACTCACCGGTGAGCAGGGCCGCGTCGACGGCCGACGTCCCCTCCCGTACGACGCCGTCGGTGGCGATCTTCTCGCCGGGACGGACCACGAACAGGTCGCCCACCGCGAGGTCCGCGGTCGCGATCCGCGCCTCGCGCCCGTCGCGCAGCACGGCGACGTCCTTGGCGCCCAGCTCCATCAGGGCGCGCAGCGCGGCGCCCGCACGGCGTTTGGAGCGCGCTTCGAAGAAACGCCCGGCCAGGATGAAGGCGGTGACGCCGGCGGCGACCTCCAGGTAGAGGTTGGCGGAGCCCTCGCCGCGGGCGACGGTCAGCTCGAAGGGGTGCTTCATGCCGGGCATCCCGGCCTCGCCGAAGAACAGCGCCCACACCGACCAGCCGAAGGCGGCGAGCGTGCCCAGCGAGATCAGCGTGTCCATGGTGGTGGCGCCGTGCCGCAGATTGGTCCAGGCGGCCCGGTGGAAGGGCCAGGCGGCGTACGTGACGACCGGCGCGGCCAGCGTCAGCGAGAGCCACTGCCAGTTGGTGAACTGCAGGGCCGGGACCATCGCCATGGCGATCACGGGCACGGCCAGGGCGACGGCGGTCACGAGGCGCTGCCGCAGGGTGGTGAGCTCGTCGGGCGCGGACGGCGCGGACGGCGCGGACGGCGCGGAGGGGTCGGCCGCGGCGTCGCCGGGCGACGCGGCGCGGGCCGGCGGCGCGGGCAGGGCCGCGGTGTAGCCGGTGGCCTCCACGGTGGCGATCAGGTCCGTCACGCCGATGCCGTCGCCGAACGCGACCTTGGCCTTCTCGGTGGCGTAGTTGACGGTGGCCGTGACGCCGTCCATCCGGTTGAGCTTCTTCTCCACCCGTGCGGCGCAGGAGGCGCAGGTCATCCCGCCGATCTCGAGTTCGAGCTCGGTGACCGCGGCCGCGGCGGCCGGCGGGAGGACCTGCGGGCGATCCGCGGGAGTCATGCCCTGCCGACCAGCTCGTAGCCCGCCTCGTCGACGGCGGCGCGGACCGCGTCGTCGTCCAGCGGGGCCGCGGAGACGACCGTGAGCAGACCGGTCTTGGCGTCCACCTCGATCCCGGTCACGCCGGGGAGGGCGGAGACCTCCTTGCTGACCGCGGACTCGCAGTGACCGCAGCTCATTCCGGAGACGCTGTAGGTGACAGACATGGATTCTCCTTGTGCGTAAGTGCGTGTTCCGGTGTGCGGCGAGGATCGCGCCGTCGCCCACCTGATGACCCCATTATACCCCCTAGGGGTATGAGTGACGTGAAGCGCGGGCTGGCGTGCGTCCGGGCGTCCGGGCCGGCGGCGGCCGGCCGCGGCGAAGGGTGCCGGGCGGCCGGACCTGCGGCCGCGCGATGTCCGCCCGGGGCGATCACGCATGCGGTGCCATGGCGCGTGATTCCTGCGCGAAGCATTGATGCGACGCTCGATTCCGCTGTAGCCTCACCGGGGTCGCGTCATCGGCCGCACAGGAGGCAGCGCCCATGTCCATCGACCGCACCCGGCTGCGCGCGCTGCTGGCCCGCGAGACCGCCGACGCCGTCGCCCGCAACCCGAAGTCGCGTGCCGCCTACGAAGCGGCCGACCACCTCTTCGGGCGGGTGCCGATGACGTGGATGAACAAGAACGCCGGTGCCTTCCCCCGCTACCTCGCCGGGGCCCGCGGGGCCCGCGTCACCGACATCGACGGCCATGAGTACGTCGACTTCTGCCTCGGCGACACCGGCGCCATGGCCGGGCACTCCCCGGAGCCCGTCGCCGCCGCCGTCGAGCGCCGCTTCCGCGAGCAGGGCGGTGCCACCGCGATGCTGCCCACCGAGGACGCCGAATGGGTCGGCGCCGAACTCGCCCGCCGCTTCGGCCTGCCGCGCTGGTCGTTCTCGCTCACCGCCACCGACGCCAACCGGTGGGCCATCCGGCTCGCCCGGGCGGTCACCGGCCGGAGGAAGATCCTCTTCCACAGCTACTGCTACCACGGCAGCGTCGACGAGTCGCTGATCGTCACCGGCCCCGGCGGACGCGGCGGCGTCAGCCGCCCCGGCAACGTCGGCGCGCCCTGCGACGTCACCGCGACCAGCCGCGTCGCGGAGTTCAACGACCTGGAGGGCCTGGAGCGCGAACTCGCCCACGGGGACGTCGCCGCCGTCCTGATGGAGCCCGCGCTCACCAACATCGGCATCGTGCTGCCCGAGCCCGGCTACCTCGACGGGGTCCGCGCGATCACCCGCCGGCACGGCGTCCTGCTGATCAACGACGAGACGCACACCTTCTCCGCGGGTCCCGGCGGCGCCACCGCCGCCTGGGGCCTCGCCCCGGACATCCTCACCATCGGCAAGGCCATTGCGGGAGGCGTCCCCGCCGGCGCCTACGGCCTGTCCGCCGAGCTCGCCGACCGGCTCCTCGGCCGGGGCGACCTCGACCTCGTCGACATGGGCGGCGTCGGCGGCACGCTCGCGGGCAACGCCCTGTCCGTGGCCGCCATGCGCGCCACCCTCGAACACGTCCTCACCGACGCGGCGTTCGAGCGGATGGCCGCTCTCGCCGCCCGCTTCGCGGACGGGGTCGCCGACGCCGTCGTCAAGCACGGCCTACCCTGGTCCGTCAGCACCCTCGGCGCCCGCACGGAGTACCGCTTCGCCTCGCCCGCCCCGCGCACCGGCACCGCGTCCGCGGCCGTCGCCGACCCCGCTCTGGAGGACTTCCTGCACCTGTGGACGGCCAACCGGGGCGTGCTCATGACGCCGTTCCACAACATGGCCCTGATGTGCCCGGCCACCACCGCCGCCGACGTCGACACCCACACCGCCCTCTTCGCCGACGCGCTGGCGGAACTGGCAGGCTGACCCCGTGGACGACATCGACCGCGCGATCCTCCGCGAACTCCAGACCGACGGCCGCATCCCCTACGCCGACCTCGGCCCCAAGGTCGGGCTCTCCCCGTCCGCGGCGCGCCAGCGGCTGCAGCGGCTCGTCGAAGGAAAGGTCGTGCAGGTCGTCGGCGTCACCGACCCGATGGCGATGGGCGGGCAGGCCATGGCGCTGCTCGGCCTGCGCGTCGACGGCGACCCTCGGGCGGTCGCCGACACGCTGTCCGCCCGCGACGAGGTCGTCTACGCCGTGCTGACCGCCGGGCCCTACGCCCTGTTCGCCGAGGTCGTCTGTCCCGGCCCGCCCGAGCTGCTGGACTTCGTCAACGACGTCGTACGGCCCCTCGACGGCGTGGTGGGCGTCGACACCTTCCCCTACTTCGGCATCCACACCCACCGCTTCCTGTGGGACGTGGGCTGACGCCGGCCGGTCAGCCCTTCGGCACGACCCGCAGCGCGCGGTACTCGTATCCGTCCTGGAGGAAGCCCGGGGCCTCCCACTCCAGTACCACCGGCTGACCCGCCGACAGCGTCCGGAAGCCGGCCATCTCGATGTCGCTGTAGTGCGCGAAGCAGCCCCCGGGGGTCTCGGCGCAGTCCAGCACGCCCCAGCCCTCTTCGTCGCTCCACTCGCGTACGGTCGCGTTCGCCATACAGCCGAGCGTAAGCGCCCGCGCGGTACCCGGCCCGCGCTGTTCACCCGCACCGCCGCGGCACCGCCCCGGACGTGACGGAGCCCGGGGGCGCATCCAGCCCCCGGGCTCCGGGGATACCGCCCGATTGCGCACACCGGCGGCGGCCAAGAGCCGCGGATCATGGTGAGGCCCCGCGTGCTCCGCCTGTGCGCCACCGCGCCGCGGAGAGGCGCAGAGGGGACGTGAACCCCCAACTGCCACCCCTGGACCGGCTTCGACGTCCAGTGTCGGCTTGCGCTCTCTTGGGGCTACCCGAACAGGTGGCCGAGGACGGCGTCGCCCACGCGCCGGTCCGTGACCTCCGCGCCGTTGGCCTCCTCGCGGGCGAACTTGACGGCCTGCGCCGGGATGTCCTCGTAGTCCACCTCGACCTGCGCCGGGTGCCTCTCGGTGGCCTCCGCATTCCCGTGGAGCGGGGCACCTTCCTGGTGCGGATCGTGCGCACCGGCTCGGTCTTCCGGCAGTCCGCGGACGGGGCCGGGTGCCAGGACCCCGCGGTGTCGGGCACCGGGAGCTTGCGCACGAAGGTGTGCAGGTCCGTCAACTGCTTCTCCGGGAGGAGCGGATACTGCGCCGGCACCTGCGCCGGCACCACGAGGCGGTCCACCACCGCATCCGCGCCGCGGCGGATGCGGAAGGCGCAGAGCCGGACGTCAGGCCGCGGACGACAGGTCCTGCTCGGCCCAGATGGTCTTGCCGTTGTCCTCGTAGCGCGTCCCCCAGTGCCGGGTGAGCGAGGCGACGATGAACAGACCGCGGCCGTTCTCGTCCTGGAGCCGGGCGTGCCGCAGGTGCGGGGCGGTGTCGGCGGCGTCGGACACCTCGACGGTGAGGTTGAGGTCGAGGATCAGGCGCAGCCTGATGGGCCCGACGGCATGGCGGACGACGTTCGTGGCGAGCTCGCTGACGACCAGGTCCGTGACGGGGACGTGCTCCTCCAGCCCCCAGTGCGCCAGCCGTTCCCGTGCCGCCTCCCGGGCCTGCGGGACCGAGGCGGCCTCGGCCGGGAAGGTCCAGGTGGCGATGCGGTCCGGGTCGATGCCGCGCAGCCTGGCCACCAGCAGTGCCGCCCCGTCCTGCGGGGTGCCGCGCAGCAGCCGGTACGCGACCGCGTCGCAGATCTCCATCGGCGCGGTCGTGGGGTCGGACACCACGTCGCACAGCCGGCTGAGCCGCTCGCCGGCCTCGGCCGGGTACCGGTTGGCGACGCTGTCCGAGTACAGCGTCAGCAGGCTGCCGTCGCGCAGCTCGGTGGTCACCATCTCGTGCGGGGCGCCGCGCCCCAGCGGTGCCCCGCGCGGCACCTCGAGCGTGCTGACGGCGCCCCCCGGGGTGGTCAGCAGGGGCCCGTCGTGCCCCGCGGAGGCGGCCGAGCACTGCCGGGTGATCGGGTCGTACGTCACGTACAGGCAGGACGCGGTGAACGGCGCCCGCCCGTGGTGCAGGGTGGCCGGGTCCGCCTCCTGCTCGCGGGCCAGGTTCTGGGCCACGTCGTCCAGGTGGGTGATCAGCTCGTCGGGCGGCAGGTCCATCGCGGCGAGGGTGGAGGCGGCGGTGCGCAGCCGTCCCATCGCGACCGACGCGTGCAGGCCCTCCCCGGGCACGTAGCCGATGACCAGCCCCACCCGGCAACTGGACAGCGGGAGCACGTCGAACCAGTGGGCGCCGTACCGGCCCGGCAGGTAGCAGTGCGCGGGCTCCACCGCCGCGACCTTCGGTGGTGTGCGCGGCAGCAGGCTGCGCTGGAGGGCCGTCGCGATCGTGTGCTCGCGGGTGAAGCGGCGGGCGTTGTCGAGGCAGAGCGCGGTGCACGCGGCGAGCTGCGTGGCCAGCGCCAGGTCCTCGTCGTCGAAGGCGCCCGGGTGCGAGCCGTTCCGGTAGAAGCTGGCCAGGCCCATCACCAGCCCGTGCACGGTCAGCGGCGTCACGATGAGCGAGCGCATCCCGCTCTGGGCGATGAACTCCGCCCGCACCCGGTCGTGGAGCAGCCACCCGCCCTCCTGCGGGAGCACGCCGACCAGCCGCGGCTGCATGTCGTTGAGTGCCTGCGTGTACGGGGTCGGGAACGCGAAGTAACTGGCGCCGCCCATCGGGTAGGCCCCGACGTGCCCCTCCCGGGCCTTGAACCCGGCCCGCCGCATCGGCAGCGTGGTGGCGATCGGGCCCATGGGGGCGTCCCCGCTGAGCACCGACTCCAGCAGATCGACGGCGACGGCGTCGGCGAAGCCGGGAACGGCCACGTCGGCGAGCTCCTGGGCGGTCCGCAGCGCGTCCAGGGTGCTGCCGATTCTCGCGCGGGCGACGTTCAGCAGGTCCATGCCCCGCCGGACCCGCCCCTGCCCCGTCACGTCATGGAACACGCAGGCCGCGCCGATGGTGTGTCCCCCGCCGTCCTGCAGGTGGTACCCGGCGACGTCGTACTCGTGCCGGTGCTCGGGGTCGCCCCCGGGGTACGCGGCGACGGGACGTTCCACCAGCGCGCCGGTGGTCCGCAGCGCCTCGCGCACCACCGGTGACAACGGGATGCCGGAGTCCAGCTCCTCCAGCTGCGCCCCGATCACGGACCGTGCCGGCATGCCGCGCATCCGCAGTGACGCGGGGTTCGCGCGCAGCACCCGCAGATCGGCGTCGTACACCTCGAGCCCCGCCCGCGACTGGTCGAACAGGGCTTTCTCGAAGCTGCCCGTGGCCTCCGCCACGGGGCCGGCGCTCATGTCCGCGCCCGGCCGTCTCGTCGTCGCGGCGCCATGGATGACCTCGGCTCCTCGGGTACGGCTGAAACCACGCTCTCAGTAAATACACCGCACGCCGGGCTCCGCCACCGGAGTGGGACGGGCGGGGCGCACGACTGAAAGACGCTTTGCGGGAGCCGCATTGTCCCCGACGTCCGCAGGATGAAAGAGCGCGAAATGCGGTCGTGGGGAACCGGACTACGCTGAAAAGAATGAGTAAGCGCCGTGATCGCAAGAGCCGTCCCGAGAGCCATGGCAATGAGGCGTACACGCATCCCGCGGCCGGCTGGGGAGCGGCGAAGAGCGTGACGCGTGTGCTCCTGCGCGAACGCGCCCTGATCGACGGGCCGCGCGCGATCTTCCTGATGAACCACGAGAACGGCGGCTTCGACTGCCCCGGATGCGCCTGGCCCGACGACACCAAGGGCCTCAGGCTCGACATCTGCGAGAACGGCATCAAGCACGTCACCTGGGAGATGACCCCCAAGCGCGTCACCCGCGAGTTCTTCGCCGCGCACACCGTCTCCGAGCTCGACGGGTGGAGCGAGTTCGCCCTGGAGGACCAGGGCCGGCTGACCGAACCGATGGTCTACGACCCGGACACCGACACCTACGTCCCCATCTCCTGGCAGGGCGCCTTCGACCTGATCGGACGGACACTGCGCGACCTGGACAGCCCGGACGAGGCGGCTTTCTACACGTCCGGACGGCTGGGCAACGAGGCCACGTTCCTCTACCAGTTGATGGCCCGGGAATTCGGCACGAACAATCTGCCGGACTGCTCCAACATGTGCCACGAGGCCTCCGGGCGCGCCCTGCAGGCGGCCCTGGGAACGGGAAAGGGAACCGCCGACCTCAAGGACTGGGAAAGCGCCGACGCGCTTTTCATCATGGGCGTCAACGCGGCCTCCAATGCCCCGCGCATGCTCACCGCCCTGGCCGAGGCGTACCGGCGGGGCGCTCAGATCGTGCACGTCAACCCGCTCGTCGAAGCGGCCGCGACGCGGACCATCGTCCCGCACGAGATGACCGACATGGCGCTGTTCAAGCCGACCGGGACCAGCACCCTCAATCTCCAGGTGCGCAGCGGCGGCGACATGGCGCTCCTGAGGGGCATCGCCAAGGCGGTCCTGGAAGAGGCCCGGCACGACCCCAAGGCGGTCGACCGGGAGTTCGTCGACCGCTACACGGACGGTTTCGAGGAGTACCGGGCCGTCTGCGAGGCGACCACGTGGGACGAGCTGGAACGCCAGTCGGGCCTCCCGCGCGCCGACATCCTCAAGGCCGCCGACGTCTACTCCCGCTCCGACCGGACCCTCATCAGCTGGTGTCTGGGGGTGAGCCAGCACGAACACGGGGTCGACACCGTCCGGGAGATCGTCAACGTCCTCCTCCTGCGCGGCAACCTGGGCCGTGAGGGCGCCGGACCCTCGCCCGTGCGCGGTCACAGCAACGTCCAGGGCAACCGGACCTGCGGCATCGACCACCGGCCCACCACGCAGTTCCTGGACCGCCTCGCCGGCGTCTGCGGCATCGACCCGCCCCGCGAACACGGACTCGACACGGTCGGCACCGTCCGGGCCATGCACGAGGACCGCGTGAAGGTCTTCATCGGCATGGGCGGCAACTTCGTCCTGGCCGCGCCGGACACCGCCTACACGCGGGAGGGCATGGCGCGCTGCGAGCTGACCGTGCACGTCAGCACCAAGCTCAACCGCAGCCATCTCGCCCACGGCCGGAGCGCGTTGATCCTGCCGTGCCTGGGACGGACGGAGAGGGACTTCCAGCAGCGCGGCATTCAGGCGACCTCGGTCGAGGACTCCATGAGCATGGTGCACCTGTCCGTCGGCATGAAGAAGCCGGCCTCCCCGCACCTGCTCTCCGAGCCCGCGATCATCGCCGGCATGGCCCGCGCCGCCCTCCCCGGCAGCACCACTCCGTGGGAGAGCTGGATCGAGGACTACGACCGCATCCGCGACACCATGGCCCAGGTCCTGGACGGCTTCGAGGACTTCAACCGCCGCGTCCGCCTGCCCCTCGGCTTCCGTATCCGCCAGCCCGCACGCGAACTGGTCTTCCTCACCCCCAGCGGCCGCGCCGAGTTCTCCGCCGCGCCGCTGCCGGACACCGTCCCCCGGGACGGCGCCCTCGTCCTGCAGACCATGCGCTCGCACGACCAGTGGAACACCACCATCTACTCCGACGACGACCGCTACCGCGGCATCACCGGACTGCGCACCCTGGTGTTGATGAACGCCGACGACATGCGCGCCCGCGGCATCCGCGACCGCTCCCTCGTCGACATCACCAGCACCTCCAAGGACGGCACGCGCCGGCAGCTGACGGGCTACCAGGCCATCGCCTACGACCTCCCCGCGGGCTGCGCCGCCGGTTACATGCCGGAGATGAACGTGCTCATCGGGGCGGCCGACTACAGCACGCAGAGCGACCAGCCGCTGATGAAGAGCGTGCGGGCGCACATCGTCCCCTCCTCACCCCCCGACGCTCCCAGGCCCGTCGCCGCTGAGCCGGCCGGTGCCGTCCCGTGAGGCCCCCGCGTGGCCCACGGAGGTCACGCCCACCCCGCGCCAGCGGAAGGGTCCCCACCGGTTGCTAGGGTGCCCGGGTGCCCGACTCCTCCCGCGACTCCCTGGCCGGCGCAGGCTGGGAGAGCCAGAAGCCCGGTTCGTACCAGGAGTTGATGCCCGCCCGGGTGGTCAACCTGTCGTGGCTGAACCCGGCCACGCTCTGGAAGGCGCGCAACGGCCCGCTGGCCGCGCTGTTCGGCGACCCGACCGGCGCGGACCGGCAGCGCTGGGTGGCGGGCCAGGTGGAACGCGGAGCCGCGACCGGGGACCTGGTGATCGAGCGGGACGACCCCGACGCGTTCTCGTTCCTCCTGCTCGGCGACACCGGCGAGGGCGACGACCCCCAGTACGCCGTCGTCCCCGGCCTGTTGAAGGCCGGGGAGGGCACGCGCTACGCCGTGATCTGCAGTGACGTCCTCTATCCCGTCGGCAGCGCCAACGAGTACGGCACCAAGTTCTTCCGGCCCTACCGGGACTACGACGCCCCGATCTACCCCATCCCCGGGAACCACGACTGGTACGACGGCCTCACCGGCTTCATGCGGGTCTTCTGCCGCGCCCCGGCGCTCCCGCGGTCCCCCCGGCCCCGCGCGCTCACGCCCGCCTGGTGGCGCACGCTGCTGTGGGCGGAGCCGGACACACCGGACGACGCCCGACTCGACGCGGACCGCCTCATGCGGTCCGCCCCCGCGCAGGCCGCGTCGCTGCCCGGCCCGTACTGGGCCATGGACACCGGGCCGATACGCATCATCGGGATCGACACCGGGCTCCTCGGCGACATCGACCGCGAGCAGGGCGAGTGGCTGCGCCGGGTCTCCCGGGGGCCGCGTCCCAAGATCCTCGTCACCGGCTCCCCGATCTACGTGGACGGCGAGCACCACCCGTGCGCCATCGAGGGCGGCGGCACGGTCGACGAGATCGTCCGCGACCCGGCCCACCACTACGTCGCGGCGATCGGCGGCGACATCCACAACTACCAGCACTACCCGGTCGACGTGGACGGCCGCCGGATCGAGTACGTCGTCTCCGGCGGCGGCGGGGCCTTCATGCACGCGACGCACACCATCCCGCGGGTGGCGGTCGGCGGCGTCACCGAGGACGACTTCCGCTGCTACCCGATGCGCGGCGACTCCCTCGCGTTCTACAGCCGCCTCTACGGCCGCCGGCTGCGCATGCGCCGGTTCTTCGACCTCACTCCGGACCAGGCGGCCGCGGCCCTCGCCGAGCGCCTCGACCTCAAGCCGGTCCGTGTCACCGGCGCGGCGGTCACCGCGCGCACCCGCTTCGTCGCCGGGCTGCTGGGTGCGCCGCCCCGTCCGCACCGCGGGCGCCGGATGCGGCTTCCCGTCCGCCGGGTCCTCACCCGGCTGCTCTCCCCGGGCTCCGCCACGTACAGCCCGCCGTTCTTCAAGAGCTTCCTGCGGCTGGACGTGAGCCCGGCCGCGGTGCGCGTGCGCTGCTTCGCCGCCACCGGACTGCGGGAGCACGAAGTGGACCCGCCGGTCGAGGACGACTTCACGATCCCCCTGCCGGGCGGCGCCTGAGCCACCCGCCGAGGGGGCGCCTGCCGCGCCCCTCGGCAGCCGGGCCACCTGCCTCACCGACGCCTGCCCGTGCACGCTCCCGTGCCCGAACACCTCCACCGCCCGGGTGGTGGAGCGCACCGCTTGGAGGTCGGGTGGACCGGCCGGTGCCGTCGGGGTGGGTGGTCCGTGCGCCGCGTGTCGTGGCGGATGAGGGAGATGACCGAGGCGCACCGCCGGCCCTCCGCTGCCTGACCGCGAGCCACGCGCAGTCACGGTGCTCCCCGCCCGGAAACCCCTTGCCGGGCCGACGCCACCAGGGTGAACATCGCCGCATGATCGGAGCAGAGGGCCGGATACTGGCGCGGGTCGTCCGGCCATGCCACGGCTGCCCGTCCCAGTGGGACGCCCGGACCGTCGGCGGCCGGTACCTGTATCTGCGCCACCGCCACGGCGAGGGCGGCGTCGAGCGGACTCCGGACTCCTGGAACGAGGGACGCCCGGAACTCCTGGTGGAGTGGGACGACGGCACGGCCACCGGCGTCATCGGCCCCGCCGAATTCCTGCTCGCCGCCGGACTCGAACCGGCGCCGCGGGCGTCGATCGCCTAGCGCACGGCGTTGCGCGACCGCGAGAACGCGAAAGAGCCGGCCCGGGGAATGCGTCCCCGGGCCGCCTCAGCCTCTTGCCTCATCTATCGACATTCGATAGATTCACATCGTTAGTCAATGGGATGAGGGGTCATGGGAAAGCTGACAGTGCACGCGCTGCACGCCGTGCTCGTGGTGGTGCTCGCCGGCACCGTGTTCGTGCAGGTGTCGATGGTGTGGGTGTTGGTGTCGGGGAGCGACCCGGAGGACGGGTCGCTCCCCCTGACGTCGTTCCGCGTGATCACGATCCTGGGCATGGTGGCGGCCCAGGTCGCCCTGGTCGCCGTGTGGCGGCTGGTGACGATGGTGCGACGCGGAACCGTGTTCTCCCACGCCGCCTTCCGCTCCGTGGACGCCGTGATCGGCGCGATCGTGGCGGCCGCCCTCCTGTGGTTCGCCGTCACGGCCGTCAATGCGCCGGGCCAGCGGGAAGACCCGGGTGTCACCCTCATCATGGGCGGGATCGGCGTGGCCATCCTGGGGGTCGCGCTCATCGTGCTCGTACTGCGGATACTGCTCGCCCAGGCCGTGGCGCGCGACGTCGAAGCGGCGCAGTTGAAGGCCGAGTTGGACGAGGTGATCTGATGCCGATCGCCGTCGACATCGACGTGATGCTGGCCAAGCGCAAGATGTCCGTGGGCGAGCTCGCGGACCGCGTCGGGATCACCCCCGCCAACCTTGCCGTACTCAAGAACGGCCGCGCCAAGGCGGTGCGCTTCGCGACCCTCGCCGCGCTCTGCGAAGTGCTCGAATGCCAGCCGGGAGACCTGCTGCGCTGGGAGGCCGAGGTCACCGCGGACGCATGAGCCTTCGGTCACGCATCGGCCCGGGGCGGCGGATCACCCCGGGCCGATGCGGCCGATCGGCTGCCCGATCCGATGCCGGGCCGGCCGGAACCCGCGCCGCCCGGCAGTGCGCTTCACGTGCGGGCCGCCGGGATTCGTCATGCCGCCCAGGAAGCACGCGTGCAACCGAGCCGCGTGAAGGCGGCCCGGTGGGAGACCGTGACGGCGCGGGACGGGAACACTGGGCAGATGTTCATCGAGACTCTTGTGCCGGTGTCGAGTGATCCCGCAGTGGACCTGTTCGTCGCGCAAACCGGCGGCTCCGCCGAGCGGCCTCTGCTGGTGGTGCACGGAGGTCCTGACTGGGACCACACCTATCTGCGTGAGCCCGTCGCCGAGCTCGCCGACCACCGCCGGATCATCCTGCCGGACCTGCGCGGCTGCGGGCGGTCGACCCGGGGCCTGGCCGATGACGCGTACACCCCCGCAGCGGCGGCCGGCGACCTCGTCCGGCTGCTGGACGCATGGGAGATCGGGCGGGCGGACGTCCTCGGCTTCTCCTACGGAGGGCTGATCGCCCAGCGGCTCGCCCTGGCCGCTCCCGAGCGGGTCCGCCGCCTGGTGATCGCGTCGAGCAGTGTCCTGCCGGTGCCCCCGGACGCGTTCGAGGGCTGGCAGGAGCGCACTGAACGCATGACGGCCGAGGCCGGCGTGTGGTCCGACCCCTCGTTGTCCGGACCCGAACTCACCCGCGCGGCCGCTCTGGCCGCCGCGCCGGCCAACGTCTGGCGCCCGGAGGCTCTGCCCGGTTGTCTCGACGTGCTGAGAGGCATCCGCTTCTCCGCCGAGTGGATGCGGCCCTGGCAGGCCGGCACACTGCCGAGCGCCCGCCATCCGGATGCGGCCCAGCGGCTCGCGGACACCGGCATTCCCGTGCTTCTGCTGCACGGACGCCAGGACATGACCTTCCCCGCTGACCTCGTCGAGACCACCGTCGAGCTGATCCCGACCGCACGAGCCGCGGTGATCGAGGAAGCGGGGCACATGACCCACATCGACCAACCCCGCGCTTGGCTCAAGGCTTTGGACGACTTCCTCTCCGAGGACTGACAGGCCGAGCGGTCTGTCGCGCGGGAAGTGATGCGGGCGCCTGCCGGCACCTGGGCGACCGGCAAGGGCCTGACGGTCAGGCAGGCCCGGTCAGTGCTCCCCGCCGGGGAGCACTGCCACCGGAGAGTCCGTTCTCGCTGCCGCGTGGTGCAGCCGCAACTCGCGGGGGCTCACGCCGTACTCCGCCTTGAAAGCGCGGCTGAAGTGGGGTGCGCTGGCGAATCCCCACCTGTGGGCGATCGCCTCGATCGTCATGAACTGATGCACCGACGAGGCCAGTTCCCTCCTGCACTGCTCCAGGCGCTGCGTCCGTACCCATTCGCCGAGGGTGATTCCCGCTCGGGACAGGGTCAGGTAGAGCTGGCGTACGGACACCTGATGCTCGGCCGCGATACGCGCGGCAGTCAGGTCGGGTTCTGCCAAATGGAGGCGGACGTATTCCTGAACACGATGAAGGAGTGTGTTGTTGAGAGGTGCTCCGGCCAGGTCGTCCCGACCCAGGGTCATGGTGACCACAGCCCTGATCAGGTCGAGACAGGGCTCCGCGAGCAGGGCGGTCTCCGCCTCGTCGGCGGTGGGGTGATCACGGGCCAGCCGGGTGAAGAACCCGACCGTGGCACCCACGACCGGGCGCTCCGAACTGAGGCCCACGGCTGTGACCTGCTCGAGCAGGGACGGTCGCAGTCCCAGGACGTTCGTCGGGACGCGCACGAGGACCGAATGCATCGTGCCGTGGAAGAAGACCTCATAGGGCTTCGCGTTCTCGAGCACGACGAGATCTCCCGCCCGTGTCACGCCCTGCCTTCCTCCCTGCTGGAACCAGGAGACCCCGGCCTCCTGGAGATGTAGGTGAACGTGCGGCACCAAGTCCTCGTCCACGGGGGGATCAGCGCGGCGGAGGCGGGTCACGTTCCAGCCGATTTGCGAGACGGTCACCGACCCCACCGCGCTGGTGGTCGCATTGGCCATCAGGTGATTCGGGTTCGGCGGGAGGCCCACCTCTATGCGACCGTTGATGGCCCACGAAAATTCACGGACCGCTTCCGCGCGATCGCCGGGAGGCAGCGACGCCACATCAAGTCGATCTGCCATGCGGGCTTCCTCCTGAACCGGTCTCGGAGCCTGCGTTGTGCGGGGCAGGCATCCACCGTACTGCGGTAAATCGACCGCTTTACGTCCTTTACTGCATTATGAAACTTTATTTCCGTGTGATCTTGCTGGACGCCGGCGGACCGCGGGTGCCGTCTTGTGAGGCGCCGCCGCTCCTCTTCGGAAGCCGCAGGGGCTCGGGAGCCCGGGGGAGACGGCCGATCGGCGGCGCGGCCGCCACCGGCCGCCGCTGCTGAGGTCGACAGTGGATGCCAAAGGCCCCGCACCATGATCCGTGCGGGGCCTTCTTCCCTGTGCCGAACCGCTCGACGCGAATGGTGGACGCGACGTCGGGACGGGACCGGACCGTCAGTAGCGGGCGCCGATGGGGGCCTGGATGGCGTCGAGGTCGGCGAGGTCGGCGATCGAGAGTTGGAGGTCGGCGGCGCCGGCGTTGTCGGCGAGGTAGGTGGGGTTCTTGGTGCCGGGGATGGGGACGATGTGGGGTCCCTGGGTGAGGAGCCAGGTGAGGGCGATCTGTGCGGGGGTGGCTCCGGTCCGGTCGGCGACGGCGCGGACCTTGGCGGCGATGTCGAGGTTCGCGCGGAGGTTGTCCTGCTGGAAGCGTGGCAGGCGGCGGCGCTGGTCGTTCTGGGGGAGTTCGTCGAAGGAGGTGAAGCGGCCGACGAGGAAGCCGCGGCCGAGGGGGGAGTAGGGCAGGAGGCCGATGCCGTGCTGTTGGCAGTGGGGCAGGACTTCGGCCTGGACGTCGCGGGTCCACAGGGAGAACTCGGACTGGACGCTGGTGACGGGGTGGATGGTGTGGGCGCGCTGGATCTGCTCGACGGTGACTTCGGAGAGGCCGAGGTGGAGGGCCTTGCCGGCGGTGACGGCCTCGGCCATGGCGCCCCAGGTCTCCTCGATCGGGACGTCGGGGTCGACGCGGTGGAGTTGGTAGAGGTCGATGTGGTCGGTGTTCAGGCGGCGCAGGCTGGCGTCGATGGCGGCGCGGACGTGCTCGGGCCGGCCGTTGGACGTGACCAGTGGGGAGCCGCCGGGGCCGCCGGTGGGGTCGATGGATTCGAGTCCGACCTTGGTGGCGATCACGGCCTGGTCGCGCCGTCCGGTCAGGGCGCGGCCGAGGAGTTCCTCGTTGGTGTAGGGGCCGTAGACGTCGGCGGTGTCGATCAGGGTCACGCCCAGGTCGAGGGCCTGGTGGATGACGGAGACGGAGGTGGCCTCGTCGCGCTGGGTGGCCATGTCGTAGGCGAAGCTCATGCCCATGGCGCCCAGGCCGATGACGCCGACCTCGGGTCCACGGGTGCCCAGGGTGGTAGTACGCGTGCCGGTGTTCTGCCTTCGGGTCGGATCGGAGCGATGCTACGACCGATGCTAACTCGACGACCGGTCGTCTACTAAGGTTGGCGGGCCCTTGCATCCTTGGCCGGGAGCTGCTGGTGAGTGATCATGGCGCCGTAGGCTTCCGGCGCGTCGGGCACCCGCGGCCGAGGGCCGATCCGGATGCGGGCGACGTCAGTCTCGGTGACGACGCCGACGAAGGCCACTCGGAGCACCCAGCGCGTCTTCTCGCACACGCGTGGCGCGGCCGTGATCGCGAGAAGGGGCCGGTTCCGGGGGATCACGCCCCTGAACCGGCCGGCCCTGACCCTGTACTCCAGGCAGGGTTCGAGCCTGCGAAGGCGCCTCCATGGGCGTCTCCGGTCGTCTTCGGCTTCCTGGTTCCGGGTTCGTCCATCGGCGTTGAGGCCATCTGGTGATGTCGGCTCGCGCCGGTGTCGGTGCTGGGAAGGCACTGCAAGCGGCGTCAGGTGCTCCGGTCGGCGCTGTCAGGAGTGTGCCGATCAGGAGACCTCGACGGCCCACCGCCGGCAGTCCGGAACGCTCAGGAGCTCGGCACCCGGCGGCCGGCCCATACCCTTGATCCGGGTCATTGTTGCCGCCCGTTGCTTCCGCTCAATCGGGCATACGGTGGGTGCGACGGAGTCGCCAGGCGCGAATCTCGCTGTAGAGCACGGCTACCGCAAGGAGCAAGAGCATGGTCTCCGCGCTCGCTGACCACGGTTCAGCGAGCCACCCGTGACCTATGACCATCCACCCGGCGCTGATCAGCACGGCGAGGAGGTAGCCGCCAGACGGACGCGCAGCCGCATGTCGTGGCGTGGTTCAACTGCCATGACGGCCCTGTGTCATCGCGGGAGGATGCCTGATCACAAGCGTATGGTGCTCACCTCTGCCCGGTAGGTCAATGCTCCCGCAGAGAACCGGTGTTGGAGCGGGTATCGACTGGCTCCTCTGGAAGTGACGCGCCAAGCACCCTACTTGCGCCGGACTATCGCCCACGGCTTCTGACCTGTGGTGAAGCCGTGCGGTTGTTCTCGTCCGTCAATGGTCGTTCGCCTCGGCCGGCCCGGCGACGGCCCGTGAGAACGGTCGGCGGGCTTCGACGCCCGCACCCGGCGGGAGCGCTCGGCTGGAGATCACAGAGGCCGGCCCAGCAGGCGTCTCGGCCATGAGGTTTTCCCACTGGCCGAGCTCATGGGCGCAGTAGCGCGGCAGCAGGTCGCGGTACTGCTCGAACTCGGCATCGGACGGCGGGCCGTCCGGAGCAGTGCCGGTGTCCACAGGCGCACGCTCGGAGCTCGGCACAGCGGTTTCGCCGGGAGCTGCCGTGGGGCGGAAATTCGGGGCCCGTTCGCCGGCCGCGCATCGGGCTGGCTCTTGCCTGCCCGAATAGCTCGATGTGCGCCCCGATCTTCGAGGCTCGCCCCATGGCGGCTGCTCAGCCACATGGACCGGCTGTTGAGAAGGCGCGTCGCCCGGTGACCGGTCGCCGCATGCCGTGAAAGTAATGGAGACCCCCGGCTATGGCAGCTTGGGGTCTCGTCGTTGAACGCGGGCTCAGTGCCTCGGGGCTGACGACGCTCGGTTCCGCAGCAGTTCGTGAGCCGCTCGGACGACATTGCTGGTGATCTCGTCCCGGGAGATTGTCCAGTCCTCGTTCCAGTCGTCGAGCTGGATGGCGCACGTGACAATGGGCTGCAACTCGGGCGGATATCGGAGTTCCATGGCTGCCTCGGTCCAGACCATGTCCGCGCCTGTTGCGGGGTTGAGTGAACCATCGGCGATCTGATCAGCCAGCCAGTAGGCCAGTTCCCAACGAGCGGCAGTCGGATCGGCTGGTGGTTCGAAGACGAATCCGAGCTCTTCCATCACCTGATCGAACAGCCCGGACGCCTCGGGTTCCTCGCGCCGACCGAGGCCGGCCGGCAGCGGCAGCGACGGCGTGTCCACGTCGGCCAGGAGGGCGTCGAGTGCCACTTTGATGAGCCGATCGGAGCCCACGTGGCGTCCGAACGCACGTGACCGCGCGAGCATCTTCAGCTGTTCGACGGCTTCGTCCTCGGTCATGCTGTACCCCCTGTCGACCACGCCGGACCGGCATCGTGTCACGTCAGTGGCTGTCGACCACAAGCGTTTATAGGGCGCTCGAAACGGCGAGTGGAGCGATCGCATCCAGAGAGTCGGCAGACCAGCGGATGGCCGCCATCGAACGCCGCCGTTGATGTCAGAAGTAGTGTCAAAGGCCCCGGACCTCGATCGGTCCAGGGCCCTTTCCCTTGTGCCCCAGGCAGGATTCGAACCTGCGACACCCGCTTTAGGAGAGCGGTGCTCTATCCCCTGAGCTACTGAGGCCACGCCCGGCGTGGGACAGGGTCCCGGCAGGGCGCTGCCGCCCCGGAGGGCAGCCCAGGACAGGGTAGCGGATCGGGGGCGAGGCGGTGCGGACGTGCACTCGGGCTGCGGCGAACGGTGATGCGGGCGCCCGTGGTGGGGACGCCGGGCGCAGGGCGGCGTCGGTGTGGATCACCGAGCCTCCCGGCGCCGGTCAGTCGGTGTCGGGCCCCTCGGACAGGTCGGCCGCGTCGAGTGCCGAGGTCAGTCGGTCGAGGCGGGTCCGCAGGTCGTTGATGTCGTCGAGGCCCAGGCCGGTGGCGGCGGATATGCGCAGCGGTACCTGGAGCGCGCGCTCGCGCAGAGCGGTGCCGTCCTCGGTGAGGTGGACGGTGACCGAGCGCTCGTCGTCGGCGGAGCGTTCGCGGCGTACGAGACCGGCCGTGTCGAGGCGCTTCAGCAGCGGGGAGAGCGTGCCGGAGTCGAGCCGCAGGTGCTCGCCGATCTTCTTCACCGGCAGGGGGCCGTGCTCCCACAGCACGAGCATGGCCAGGTACTGGGGGTAGGTGAGGCCGAGGTCCTTGAGGACGACCCGGTAGACACCGCCGAAGGCACGGGACGCGGCCTGCAGCGAGAAGCAGATCTGCTGCTCCAGGCGCAGGTAGTCGTCGCCGGCCCGCGCGGATCCGGAGGCGGGGGCAGAGACAGGGGCGGTCATGGGACCAGAGTATCTCGACTGCTCCCGTTTTAGTTGTGCGCAACTGAGTTGTGTGCTCTACTTGTCGCAACGAGTTCGTACGCGATCGAAAGAGGACGGATTCCCATGGACGCGCTGTACACCGCTGTCGCCACCGCCAATGGACGTGACGGGCGGGCCGTGAGCTCCGACGGCCAGCTCGACCTCGCGCTGGCCATGCCCCCGGCGATGGGCGGCAACGGTCAGGGCACCAACCCCGAGCAGCTCTTCGCCGCCGGCTACGCGGCCTGTTTCGCCAGCGCGCTGGCCCTGGTCGGCCGGCAGGCCAAGGTCGACACCAAGGACATCTCGGTGACCGCCGAGGTCTCGATCGGCAAGGACGACACGAGCTTCGGCCTGGCCGTGGTGCTCCGCGCCGAGCTGCCGGCGGAGCTGGAGAACGAGACCGGTCACAAGCTGCTGGAGCAGGCCCACGCGGTCTGCCCGTACTCCAAGGCGACCCGCGGCAACATCCCCGTCGAGCTCGTCGTCGAGTAGTCGAGCAGTCGAGCAGTCGAGCAGTCGAGCGCCCAAGGGTCCGGGAGGACCCCCGGGCCCTCGCGGAAGGACCCCGGTCGCCACGGTGCGACCGGGGTCCTTCCCGTTCGCCGCTGAATGTGAGTCAGGTCACAACGAGGGCCGAAATATCCGGGGACAGCCTCCCCGTTTACCCTTGTGTTCGCGCAAGCGGGGACAGCTTCCCCGGATGCGCGGCAACGGACAACCGTCAGGCAGTACACCCGGCACCGTGGGAGAGGGGGACCCGTCATGGCCCAGATCGCCGTGAAACAGCGCGCAGACGCGACCCGCAATCGTGAGCGCATCATGGCCGCGGCCCGCGAGGTCCTCCTGGAGTACGGCGCCGACGCACCCCTCGACGAGGTCGCCCGCCGCGCGGGCGTCGGCAACGCGACGGTCTACCGGCACTTCGCCGACCGCCAGGAACTCGCAATCCAGGTGGCGCTCTCGGTGATGACCCGGATCACGGACCGCGCCGAGCGGCTGCTCATCGAGGAACCGGACCCCTTCGACGCACTGCGCGCCTTTGTGCACGAGGCCGCCGACGAGCGGGTGGGGGCGCTGTGTCCCATGCTCGTCGCGCGGTTCGGCCAGGGCGAACCGCGCCTGGAGGAGGGCCGCGTCCGGCTGCAGGGCGCCGTCGCGCGCCTGATGGACGCCGCCCGTCGGTCCGGACGGCTCCGCGACGACATCGACGTCGGCGATCTGATGGTGGCGATCAGCCAGCTCACCCGGCCCCTGCCGGGATCGCACTGCGACATGAGCCGTTTCATCCACCGGCACCTGCAGTTGTTCGTCGATGGTCTGGAGGCCCCCGCACGTTCGCCGCTGCCCGGATCCTCCGTGACGCTCGAAGACCTCCGGGGGCGGGACTGAGCCTCCGCCGGCGGCCGCGCGCCGTGGCCGGCCGACCGGTAATTCACTAGCCGACCATTCATCCGTTACGTACTGTAAGTCGCCTTCGTCTTCTCTGGCTCCATGAGTCGCGCCCGCCCGCATCGGTGCGCGGCGACCATGCGGTCCGCAGAGTTCACCGTCGTGCTCGCCTCTTCCCACCGTTAGTGAGTTCATCCATGTCAGAAACGGCCCACGCCCAGCGCTGGAAGGCGCTGGCCTTCATCGCGATAGCCCAGCTGATGGTCGTCCTCGACGGCACCATCGTGAACATCGCGCTTCCCACCGCCCAGGCCGATCTGGGCATCTCCGACGCCAACAAGCAGTGGGTCATCACCGCCTACGCGCTGGTCTTCGGCGGGCTCCTGCTCTTCGGCGGGCGCATCGCCGACATGTGGGGCCGCCGCCGGACCTTCATCACCGGTCTCATCGGCTTCGCGGCCGCCTCGGCGATCGGTGGCGCCGCGGCCAACGAGGCGGTGCTCTTCGGTGCCCGCGCGCTGCAGGGTGCTTTCGGCGCGCTGCTCGCGCCCGCCGCGCTGTCGCTGCTCGCGGTGATGTTCACCGAGCCCAAGGAGCGCGCCAAGGCGTTCGGCATCTTCGGCGCCATCGCCGGTGGTGGCGGCGCTGTCGGCCTGATCCTCGGCGGTGCGCTGACCGAGTACCTGAACTGGCGCTGGACGTTCTTTGTCAACATCCCCTTCGCCGCCGTCGCCGTCTTCGGTGCGCTCCGGGTCATCCGCGAGCCCGCCGGCAGCCGCAACAACAGCAGCCTCGACATCCCCGGTGCGCTGCTCGCCACCACCGGTCTGGTCTCGCTGGTCTACGGCTTCACCGTCGCCGAGTCCGACGGCTGGGGTGCGGGCAAGACCATCGGCCTGTTCGTGGTCGCGGCCGTGCTGCTGGCGTCGTTCCTGGTCGTCGAGTCCCGTGTGAAGGCCCCGCTGCTGCCGCTGCGCGTGGTGACCGACCGCAACCGCGGCGGTGTGTACCTCTCGCTCGGCCTGGCCATCATCGCCATGTTCGGCCTCTTCCTCTTCCTCGGCTACTACCTCCAGGTCGTGCAGGGCTTCTCGGCCCTGAAGACCGGCTTCGCCTTCCTCCCGATGATCGCGGGCATGATCACCGGTTCGACCCAGATCGGCGCGCGTCTGATGAACCGCGTCCGGCCTCGGCTGCTGATGACCCCGGGCTTCGTGCTGGCGGCCCTGGGCATGCTGATCCTGACCCAGCTCGAGGTCGGCAGCTCCTACGCGGGCCTGATCCTGCCGGCGGAGATCCTGCTCGGCCTCGGTATGGGTACGGCGTTCATGCCGGCCATGAGCCTGGCCACGCACGGTGTGCAGCCGCGTGACGCGGGTGTCGCGTCCGCCATGGTCAACACCTCGCAGCAGGTCGGCGGCGCCATCGGTACCGCGATGCTCAACACCATCGCGGCCAGCGCCACCACCACGTGGATCGCCGGCCACGCCGCCGACGCCCGCACGCTGGGCAAGCAGGGCTTCATCAACGCGGCCGCGGTGCACGGCTACTCGACCGCCATCTGGTGGGCGGCCGGCATCCTGGCGCTGTCGGCGATCATCGCCTTCACCTTCATCACCGCCGGGCACGGCGGCAGTGTGGTGGCCGCGTCGTCCGAGGACGGCGCGGAGGGCAACGCCGAGGACCTCGTCGTCCCCGTGGTCGCCCACTGACCCGGGACGCCCCGGCGCGACGTTCGAAGGGCCCCGCTTCCCCTGGGAAGCGGGGCCCTTCGGCCTTCCCTGGTTCCTTGCGGCTCCCGCCGGGTGAGCCGGGGGAACCGGGGGAACCGGGAGGGATCAGCCGAACTGCACGGATCGCTTGGCCAGACCCATCCAGAAGCCGTCGATGACGCTGCGCTGCGTGCCGAGATCGCCCTCGGCCGCGCCCATGGCGACGAAGAGCGGGGCGAAGTGCTCGGTGCGCGGATGGGCGAGTGCCCCCGCGGGGGACGTGTGCGAGAAGTCCAGCAGCGCGTCGACGTCCTGGGCGTCCAGCGCGCGCCGGCCCCAGTCGTCGAACTCGGTGGACCAGCCGGGGACGCCTCCGGCGTGCCGCAACGCCGCCAGGTTGTGGGTGAAGAAGCCGCTGCCCACGATCAGCACGCCCTCGTCGCGCAGCGGGGCCAGCTTCCGTCCGATGTCCATCAGCTTCTGCGGGTCGAGCGTGGGCATCGAGACCTGCAGTACCGGGATGTCCGCGTCCGGGAACATCTCCACGAGCGGGACGTAGGCCCCGTGGTCCAGGCCCCGGTCCGGGATGTCCTGCACCGGGACGCCCGGACCGCGCAGCAGTCCCCGCACCGAGTCGGCCAGCGCGGGCGCGCCGGGGGCGGTGTACCGGACCTCGTAGTAGTGCCGCGGGAAGCCCCAGAAGTCGTACACCAGCGGGACGGTGGTGGTCGCGCCGAGCGCGAGAGGGGCCTCCTCCCAGTGCGCGGAGACCATCAGGATCGCCGTGGGGCGGGGCAACCCGGCGGACCAGGCGGCCAGTTCACCGGGCCAGACGGGGTCGTCGGCGAGCGGCGGGGCGCCGTGCGACAGGTACAGGGCGGGCATGCGCATGGGGGCCTCCTCAGGCCGGGAGGTCGAGGGTGTGATGGGTGTGCTCGGCCTTCGCACGCAGGTAGCGGACATTGGCCTGCGAGAGGTGCACTCCGGTCGGCACGCGTTCGGCGATCGTGATACCGAGGGCGGACAACTGCCCCGCCTTGTCTGGGTTGTTGCTCAGCAGGCGGATCGTGTCCACGCCGAGCGCGCCGAGCATCTGGGCGGCGGCGGTGTAGTCCCGCTCGTCGTCGGCCCGGCCGAGCGCGCGGTTGGCGGCGTAGGTGTCCAGGCCCCGGTCCTGGAGGGCGTACGCGTCCAGCTTGGCGTACAGGCCGATACCGCGGCCCTCCTGGCGCAGGTAGAGCAGATAGCCGCCCTCGGCGGCGACGCGCTCGACCGCCTCCCGCAGCTGGGGCCCGCAGTCGCAGCGCTGGGAGCCGAGCACGTCTCCGGTCAGGCACTCCGAGTGCGGGCGGACGAGCGGTACCGGCGTCCCGTCGTGCGCGCCGAGGCCGAGCGCGATGTGCTCCTTGCCGTCGGCGAGGCCGGTGAAGGTGAGGACGTCGGCGTCGGTCGTCCAGCCGTCGGAGAAGCGCAGCGGGACGCGCACGCGCGTACGGACGGCTGCCTGGGGGAGTGCGGGTGCGGTCGTCATGGCCCTCCTTGCCCGATTCCTTGAACTTTCAAGCGAGCACCCAGGACGCTACCCGCGATTGCTTGAGGTTTCAAGATAACTTCGTACCATGGGCCCATGACGACGAGCAGCCCTCAACCCCGCTGGCTGAGCGACGAGGAGCAGCGCGCCTGGCGCGCCTACATGGCATCGACCCAACTGGTCTCCGACGCCCTGGACCGGCAGCTCCAGCGGGACGCGAACATGCCGCACGCCTACTACTCGCTGCTGGTGTGGCTCTCGGAGACGCCCGAGCGCCGTATGCGGATGACGGAACTCGCCGAGCGCTCGAAGATCACGCGCAGCCGGCTCTCGCACGCCATCGCGCGGCTGGAGGAGAACGGCTGGGTGCGCCGTGAGAGCTGCCCGTCCGACCGGCGCGGCCAGCTCGCCGTCCTGACCGACGAGGGCTTCGAGGCGCTCGCCACCGCTGCGCCGGGGCACGTCGAGGCGGTGCGCGGGGCGATCTTCGACCGTCTCTCGCCGGAACAGATACGGCAACTGGGCGACATCTGCCGGACCATCGCCGAGGGGCTGCAGCCGGAGAAGGGGGCGTCGGCCGACCTGCCGTGGCTGCGCTGACAGGCGCCGGCCCGATTCAAGGGGTCAATCGCCGGAGGTGAGCTCCTTCTCGTACCAGGCGACGTCCCAGTAGCGGCCGAACTTCCTGCCGACCTCGCGGAACACGCCCACCGGGCGGAAACCGAAGCGGGCGTGCAGCCGCGCCGACGCCTCGTTGGGCTGCGCGATGCCGGCGTAGGCGCGATGCACGTCCTCGTTCCGCAAGGCGTGGAAGAGCGCGGTGTAGAGCAGGGTGCCGACGCCCCGGCCGGCCGCGCCGGGCGCGCAGTACACGGAGGTCTCCACCGAGGTCGCGTAGGCCGCCTTCGGGCGGAACGGGCTGCTCGTCGCATAGCCGAGGAGGTGGCCGGCCGGGGCAGCCGTGTCCGGAGTTTCCGCCGATCCGAGGGTTTCTGGGGATTCGAGAGCAACCAAAAGGCGGTGCGGTCCGTCTTCCGGGTGGGAGAGCAGCCATGGACGGCGCTGTTCCAGGGAAAGCGGTTCCAGGTCGAAGGTGACGGGCGTCGCGCGGACGTAGTGGTTGTAGAGCTCGGTGAGGGCCGGCAGGTCCTCCTCCCGACCCGGTCTGACCTGCACTTCCGGGTACTTCGGCAATGATCCACCTCTCGCTGTGGCCGGACAGGGTACTGCAAGATCGTAAAAAATGGGGGTGCGCATGGGAATTGTGTCCGGATTCCAGTCGTTATCCCTTTTCGAGTGGGCAGCCGAGAGGTAGTCGCGAAGCTGCTGAGGGGCAGCTCATTCGACCGACACCCGACCGAACCTTCGCAAGGGAGCACGCATGGCAACCCGTGCCGTCGCCCGCAGCACCACCGGCGGGAAGAGCAGCGCTCGCGCGCACGGCCACGGCGAGATGGCCGACCGCGACCTCGTCGGCATGTACCTCGACGAGATCGCGCGCACGCCGTTGCTCGACGCCGCGCAGGAAGTCGAGCTTTCCAGGGCGATCGAGGCCGGCGTCTACGCCGAGCAGCTCCTCGCGGGTGAGGAGCTGGGTTCGGGAGGCGGCGCCGACCGCGAGGAACTGGAGGCGATAGCCGCCGCAGGTGCGCGGGCCAAGGACGTCTTCATCCGTTCCAACCTGCGTCTTGTCGTCGCCGTGGCGCGACGTTACCCGCGCAGCGGCCTGCCGCTGCTCGACCTGATCCAGGAGGGCAACGCGGGCCTGGTCCGCGCCGTCGAGAAGTTCGACTACGCCAAGGGCTTCAAGTTCTCCACGTACGCGACATGGTGGATCCGTCAGGCCATCACCCGGTCCATCGCGGACCAGTCGCGCACGATCCGGCTTCCCGTCCACCTGGTGGAGGAGCTGGGACGTGTGCGCCGGGTGCAGCGCGAGTTCAACCGTGAGCACGGACGTGATCCGGAGCCCGCGGAGATCGCCGCCGAACTCGACTCCACGCCGGAGCGCATCGCCGACGTGCTGGACTGGGCGCGCGATCCCGTGAGCCTGAACATGTCGGTGGACGACGAGGGCGAGACCCAGTTCGGCGATCTTGTCGAGGACACCTCGGCCGCCTCGCCGGAGGACTCCGTGCTCGTCATGCTGCGGCGTGAGGAACTGGAGGACCTGATCGACCGGCTCGACGACCGGACCGCGTCCATCATCCGGGCGCGCTACGGGATCGTGGACGGCCGTGAGCGCACGCTGACCGAGGTCGGCAAGCAGCACGGCCTGACCCGGGAGCGGATCCGGCAGATCGAGAAGCACGCCCTGGCCGACCTGAAGCGCATGGCGCGCCAGACGGGGCTGTCCATCGAGGCGGCCTGACCACCTGCGGGCGCCCACCGCGGCGCCCGCAACAACCCCCCACCCAAGACTCGGGCTCCGGTGCCACCCCCCTGCACCGGGGCCCGACCCCTGTCCCGGGCCGGCCGGCCGGTCGGGGCGGGCCCGTACCCTGGACCCATGAGCAGTCCCGACCCTCGCCCCGCCTCGCAGCCCGCCCCCGGCCGCCCGCGTGAACCGCGCGACCCCGCGACGGCGCTGGTCTTCGACGACCCGCTGGACCGGCAGTCGAGCGACGACACCGACGCGGGCTGGGGCGACCGCCAGGGGCAGGGCGGTGCGGGAGATCTCGCGCGCTTCCTCGACGAGAAGCCCCCGCACCACATCTGAGACGGACGCGCCGTGGCTACCGGTACGTCCGGTTCCCGCCGCCGTGGTCGTAGGGCGCCGGGACGGTGTGACCGCCGCCGTTGCCCTGCTGACGCGCGAGCAGGTCGCGGATCTCGGTGAGCAGCTCCAGCTCGGTCGGGCCGGCCGCGGCCTCTTCGCCCTTGCCGGCCTTGCGCCGCTCGTTGAGCTTGTTCATCGGGAGGATCAGCAGGAAGTACACGACCGCGGCCGTGATGAGGAAGGTCAGCGCGGCACCGGCCACGGAGCCCCACAGCAGGCCCACGCCCTTCGTGAGCTCGCCACCGGAGGCGACGCAGGGCTTCTCGATGCAGACGATGTAGCCGTCGAGGTTCTTGGTGCCGATGGCACCGATCACCGGGTTGATGAGGCCCTTCACGAATGCATCGACGATCTTGCTGAACGCCGCGCCGACGACGACGGCGACAGCGAGCTCGACGACATTGCCACGCAGAAGGAAGGCTTTGAAGCCCTTCAAGGGACGATTTCCTTTCGAACGACCGTGCATGTTCGGCCTACGGAACCCTGACGAAGCAGTGGGCCCCACCACGGGACGGACGGCGGAACCCGGGGGTCCGTGAGCGGTTCGGCATCTGAGGGTACGGGCTCGGAGGCCGTGCGACACAGCTCTGTCCGACTCGCCCCGACCCGCCCCCTCCGCACCTGGACACCCCGGTCCGCGATCACCGCAGCGCGAGCGACAGCGGGGTCTGCGCCGCGGCGCCGGAGAGCGCTGCGGCCGTCGCACGGGGAACCGACAGCACGATCAGCGCCCCGCTCCCGCCGCCCGCGGTGTCGGCGCCGAGGCCGGCGGAGAACCCGTCGGACTCGCGCGGCACGGCGACCACGGGCGCGGCCCGCGTGACGATCCGCGCCGCGGCCATCACGTCCACCCGGTCGCCGGGGCGCACGAGCCGCACCGCCTGGGCGTCCGCGATCCGCACCGGCGCGCGCACCGTGTCGCGCGCCGCGGCGACCGCCGCCGGCACCGGCCCCGCCCGGCCGGACCACGCGGGGCAGCAGCGCCGGGTCCAGCCCCACCCGGTCGAGGACCTCCGCGTCGTACGTCTCCGTCGCCGACGCCCACCATCCCGTGCCGGAGGCGTCACCGCGGTCGGTCGTGCCCTGACCGGTGAGACGCTCGGT
>NZ_JARAWX010000077.1:0-719 GCF_033793585.1 Streptomyces sp. MI02-7b
GTACCAGGGCGCCGATGCCGATCGCGGCGAAGGCCACACCCGCGAACCAGGACGGGAACATGTTCTCGAAGAGCTGGGGGATCGCCAGCTGCCCGTTGTCGACCTTCACGCCTGCGGCGACAGCCATGAATCCCAGAGCGGCGAGGAGACCCAGCATCAAGGTGTACAGCGGCAGCACGGTGGTGTTGCGGCGGATGACGTCGCGGCTGCGGCTGGAGAGCACCGCGGTGACCGAGTGCGGGTACATGAACAGCGCGAGGGCCGAGCCCAACGCCAGCGTCCCGTACGCCCACTGGGCCGTGTCGCCGGGCGCCAGTGATCCGCGGGGCTTCCCGGTGGCCGGACTGACCTGCGTGTAGGCCTCGTTCGCCTTGGCGAAGATGTCGTCGAAGCCACCCAGTTTGATCGGTATGTAGATGATCGCCACCGCGATGACGATGTAGATCAGGGTGTCCTTGACGAACGCGATCAGCGCCGGCGCGCGCAGGCCCGAGGAGTACGTGTACGCGGCCAGCACGCCGAAGGCGATGAGCAGCGGCAGGTCCTTGACGAACCAGTTGGACGAGGCGCCGCCGCCCACACCCATCACGTCCAGCACCGCCTGGATGCCCACCAGTTGCAGCGCGATGTAGGGCATGGTGGCCAGGATGCCGGTGACGGCCACCGCCAGCGACAGGCCCTTGGAGCCGAAGCGGCCGCGGACGAAGTCCGAGGTGGTG